>JAFGDU010000178.1 GCA_016931915.1 Actinomycetota bacterium | reverse complement strand
CCAGGCCTTCCCGCCCCGTTCCTGTATGGCGTCGAAGTAGCAGTGCGACATGCAGTTCCACTCGCACTTCGGGGGGCCCAGGCATAGTTCCGGGTCCACCACGGCATAGTTATAGCCCTGGTAGAAAACCTTGTTCCCCCGCTTCCTCTGGTTGCGCAGGGGGACGCAGTATTCCGGCATGCAGTGGCAGTAGGCGGCCAGAAAACCATGCATGGTATTGCATCCCCAGCCAGTGAGGATGCGGCCCCTCCGGTGCCAGAACCTCGCCCTGTCCACCAGATCCTTGGCGGTGGTAACCCGGTAGTGCTGTGGATAGGAATAGAGTTTCCCCTTACCGATATCCCCCATCATCACGCAGGTATAGTTGGGGTCGTATCCTTCTACCAACTCCCGGGCCAGGTTGTTGTCTCCATGCCGGCACTCGCACGTTCCCACGGCCATAATATGGCCCTCCCCCTCCAGCCGATAGACCATATTCTCTATCTCCTGAGGCGTCATCACCTCTCCGTGTACCATGGGAACAACCACGCGGTTGGCCAGCTTATCTACCGTCCAGCGGCTAAGGCGGTGGCGGTAGATCCACTCGGCGTCGGTCATCTTGCTCAGAAGCCTCATCAGTACGTACTCGTACTTGGCGCCGATTATATTCAGCGGGAACGGTATCCTGGAATGCAGCCTGAACCCATGCGAGTCTACGTGCCCGAATAGCATCCTCTACCTCCTCATAGTGCTCCTGGTACACTCATACTTCCCCTGTTTTCATGGATACATGTGGGTTCAGGAGAAGAAGTGCTCCATGATGGCGCGCGCTACCTCCTCGGGGCCGCGCATCTCGTACCCATCGATACCCAGGCGCGTCCGCAGCATGCCTATACGACTCCCCGACGCCTGCAGGCGCTCGAAGAAGTATCTGGCGATGGCCTCGTGCTCGCGGCGCTTCTGGGCGGCCCCGAAGGGGTTGGCGAAATAGGAATGGACGATACCCTTCTCGTCCGTGGTTCCCTTGGCCATGCGCGCGCCGTTCTCGAAGACCGGCAGAGCCTCATCAACGCTGGAGAAGAACTCCAGGAGGGGGTGTTCTTCGTCCACGCCCTCGTAGTTGTTGGCATAGAGCAGCGCGTCGACGGTATGGCCCCGGGTAATATAATCGTATTCGGTGATGGGGATGACCACGCGGGCGTTGGTCATCTGGGGATTCATGAAGATGGAGCGATCCACTTCCGAATAGGCGTAGCCGGGCTGCAGGTCGTCGAGGCGTACGAAGGCGCCAACCTCGGTGCCGTAGGCCACCACCCTGCCCTCGTTATCGCTTCCCAGCACGCCCATATCGTCGAAGATGACGCGCATATCCACGTTGCCCTCCCCCGCAATGGCCCTGAATGCCTCCAGGGTCTCGGATTTCCCGGCTCCGCTGTCTCCGACGATGATGATATTGGCGGACCTGCCCGAGCTGAGATGTATATGGGCCATGGCTCCATGCAGGGGAAGCATGCCGCGGTTGATCATGATCACGTTATGCAGGGTCAGGATGCTCTTCTTCATGTAACCGAAGTAATCGTGGTCCTCGATGCCGCTGACGAAGCCGACGACGAGGTTGTTTTCCACGTCCTCGTGGTAGAAAGTCTCCTCGAGGGGTAGAGATTCCGTCTCCCCTCCGAAGAGCAGGATCCCATCGGGGTTACTTGCCTGGATCTCATCGCCCTGGGCCAGTTCGAAGAGATTGCACAGGCTGGTTCCGAGGTGGAGAAACGATGCGTGGAAGTATACGAAGATCAGCAGCAATCCCACCTTGGCCGGGTAGCAGTACCAGTCTCCCTCCAGGCTCGGGATGAGGCCGAGGGGGTTCTCGTCCAGGGGCTTGATAGCGCCCCTGCGGTAGTTGCGCCGGGGATAGAGGATGAGGGGCGGCTCGATTATTATGAGCTGCATGAAGGGCAGTCCCTCCAGCAACCGGTAATCTCCCGGCGGGCAGCCCCAGGGAATATGCTCCACGAGCGCTCCCGCCCCGGCTCCACTGGGTAGCTGCCGGTATACCTTGGGCAGGTCGCCGCTTATATTGTAGGCGATGCGCCTGTAGGTCTCTCGCACCAGTTCCTCGAAGGAAGCGATGGTATCGATGAACCAGTTATGGTAATCGCTGGTCATGATATTTGTGGCCTTGTATTCCTCTTCGATCAGGATGTAGCGCTCCATCTTGCGCCAGTGATTGTAGAGTTCCTCCACGAACTCGTGCAGGGCCAGGGCACTGCCACCAAGCTTTGCATGCGTGGGTCGTGAGGCGTCGATATCGCCCAGGCTGCGTGCGGACAGCGAGGTCAGCAGCTCCACCATGCCGGATATCTCGAGTCCTCCGTCGACGCCCCCGGGCAACAGGAAGCGGTCCACGAGGTAGTCGTAGAGCTCGGAGCCCTTCTCGCCCTGATATGTGAGGAAGGAACGGAGGATTCCGGCGAAGAGACCGCTGCTCAGCAGCTCGATAGGCGTGCGGCACAGATCTCTTCCGGAAAGGACCACGGGGTTCATTCCTCGTACCTCCTCCATAGGTGCATGCGATATGGCAACAGTATACAGCCTCCATGCCGCAACCCGGGCGTCTCGATCAGGAAGCGGCCGCGTTCACCCCGAAGGTCAGAGCGTCGCCTTCGGCATCCACCCTCACCTCGTCTCCCCGTTTTGCCTCACCCTTGAGGATGAGGTCGGAGAGGGGGTTGGAGAGTTCCTTCTGGATGGTCCTCTCCAGGTAGCGAGCCCCGAACTCGCGGCTGAAACCCTTACGGGCGAGAAGAGAGCGCGCCGGCTCCTCCAGGAGCAGCCCCAGGCCTTTTGCCTTCATCTGCTTGGTAACGGAGGCGACTTTGATCTCGACTATCCTTTCGATTACGTCCGTACTCAGGGGGTTGAAGACCACTATCTCGTTTATGCGGTTGATGAACTCCATGGAGAAGTGTTCCTTGACCTTCTCCATGATCATGTCCAGGGCATCCATGTCCAGCCCGCCTCCAGGCGAGGTATCGGCGAGGTGAAGGGAGTTTATCATCTCTCCGGCGATGTTGGAGGTCATGATGACGATGGTATTGCGGAAGTTGACCGTCTGCCCCCTGCTGTCGGTGAGCCTGCCCTCGTCCATTAATTGCAGCAGGAGGTTGAATATGGCGGGATGGGCTTTCTCGATCTCGTCCAGGAGGATCACCGAGTAGGGTTTCTCGCTGACCGCGGAGGTGAGCTGCCCCCCCTCTTCGTAGCCGACATAGCCCGGAGGTGAACCGATGAGCTTGGCCACGGAGTGTTTTTCCGAGAACTCCGACATATCCAGCCTCACCATGGACCTCTCGTCGCCGAAGAGGAATTCGGCCAGGGACTTGGCGACTTCCGTCTTACCTACACCGGTGGAGCCCAGAAACAGGAAGGTGCCGATGGGACGCTTCTGATCTGAAAGCCCCGCGCGTGAACGCCGCACGGTCTCGGACACCACCTTGATCGCCCTCTCCTGGCCGATGACCCTGCGGGAGAGCTCCTGCTCCATGCCTAGGAGGCGTGCCGATTCCTCCTCGAGAAGGCTCTTGGCCGGGATGCCGGTGGACATGGTCACGACCTCGGCCACTCTTTCCGCTGTGACCTCACCGCCCTGTCCGGTCTCGCTTTCCACCGCTACGTGCGCGGCGGCCTCGTCGATGAGGTCTATGGCCTTGTCGGGAAGTCGCAGGCCGGTGAGGTAGCGGTCCGAGAGGTGGACGGCGGCATCCAGCGCCTCGTCCTCTATACGCACGTTGTGGAAGGATTCGTAATGCGACCTGAGGTTGGCCAGGAGTTCCCGCGTGCTCTCGGGGGAGAGCTCGTCCACGACTATCTTCTGGAAGGCTTCGCTCAGGTTTTCATCGGGTGCGATGAGGTTCTCGTAGTTCTTGTAATTGGCGGTAGCGATACACCATAGTCTGGGTTTTTCCAGTATCGGCTGGAGTATGGTATTAAGGCTGACGCCAGATATCCTGCCCTCCTCGCCCAGCATATGCTGTATATAGGGAATGAAGAGTATAAAGCCGTCCGGATATGACGACATCTCCCGGGCAAGAAGCTTTACGCGCTTCTCCAGTTCTCCCTGGACGGACGCTCCCTCCATCAGTGCCACGGTGTCCAGTTCGGCGATGGAGATACCCTGCAGAAGGGCGGGCACCTCTCCGTGCGCCACCCTCTGTGCCAGCGCCTCTACCAGGTAGGTTTTCCCGACCCCGCTATCCCCTATCAGAAGGGGATTATTGCGCCGCTGCCGGCACATCACGCGGATCATCCTCTCGACAAGTTCGGCCCGGCCTACGGAGGGATCGAAATCCCTCTCCCTGGCCTCCTGGACCAGGTCGCGTGCGAAGAAATGCAGTATGGAGCCGTCAAGAGGCTTATCGGTCAAAACCTGTTCTAAGGGAGTCATCTGCCTGAAGATGGGAGCCGAACCGCGCATGTCCCTCTCCATGCGCTGGCATTCCAGATAATAGAGAAGGCGCGCCTTCAGCTCCTTGATGTTCACGCCCAGCTTGAGCAGTATCTCCGTGGCAAGCGACTTCTCTCCGTCCAGGAGGGCAAGCATGATGTGCTCGGGTTCGACCACCTTGTCGTCGAATTCGGAGGCCTTGCGCTGGGCCTGGGAGAGAAGAACGCGAGCGCTGAGCGGTTCCCCGCGGCGGCTCCCCGCGGACTGGCTCTTCATGGCCTCGTGCAGGGCGCGGAATGCCTTATCGAGGTCAATGCCCATCTCGCTCAAGATCTGATAGCTGGCGCTTTTCTCCTCGGTCAGCAGGCTTATGAGGATGGCGCTGGATGCGATGCCCTCCAGGCCGAATTGCCTTGACTCTCTCTCCGCCCACTCCATGACCTTCTGTCCCCGCTTGGTGATGGCCGTGAAGACCACCGTCTGTGTGTCCGCGGGGAAGGGGGCGGATAGATCCTGGGTGAAATGGGTCTTGCGCTCAGGCGGCCTCCAGCCCTTCTCGTCCCAGGAACTACGCATCTGTACGCGGTGCGCGCACAATCCGCAGAGCTTCAGGGTGGTGACCTTGCCGTCTACCAGAATGTCAGCCGCCATGGTAGCGGGCCTGCGCTTGCAGCTCTGGCAAATCAATCTACTGTCCCCTCACGCTTGCTACTAGCTGGATTATATTTTCTCCGAAGCACAGGCGAAATGCCAGTATTGGAGAAACCCGATCCTGAATCAACGGTTTCCGTTACAACCCGGCCCGATGGCTCGAGCGGATTCCGTGGCGATTTCTCGTACCTCGAATCTCTTGCCTGGCATGAACCACGAGGCGGTATATGGCCGGGATACCGATTCATACAGACTAGACGACGGGCGATCGGACGCACTTCCCGCTCGCGAGAAGATCCAGGTGGCGTGGCCGTGGATGTTCCATCATTTGTCCGATGCCACGAGGTAAGGGTAGGGGTTGACCGCCGCACCGCCTCCCGGATGGACCTCGAAGTGGAGATGGGGAGGCCCGCCCTCGGCGTTCCCCGTGTCTCCGACGTAACCGATGACCGTTCCCGCGCTGACGTGGCCGGTGGCCGCAAAGCGCTGGAGATGCATGTAGTAGAACACGTTTCCGTCGTCTCCCACCAGGCGTACGTAGAGGCCGGCGTTCTTGCCCTCACCGTGGTGAACGGTGCCGTTGACACATGCCACGCATGGTACGCCCTCGGCGGCGAAGATATCGTTGCCCTGGTGCAGGTGCCCCGTACGCGGTGCGTGCCAGTCGTTGCTGAAGGTATGGGGTCCCCTTACCGGGAAGATGAACGAGCCTATGGGCGTCATAACCGCCGTCCCACCTCCGCCCGTTAGAGCGAGGAGTTCCAGTATCTCCTTATTCAGGGAATCGAGATAGGCCTGCTGCTGTTCCAGGGAAGCCTCCATGGCCTGGCGCTTGGCGTTGACCGAGCCAAGGAGCTGCCTCTGGCGCGCCTCCTGTTCCTCGAGGGACCTCTGCCTCTCGCTGATCTCCTCGCGCAGGCGCTTTACCTCGTCGAACAACTGGAAATCGCGGTTGCCGATATACGAGAAGAAATCGTAACGGGTGAGGAAATCATCCAGGCTTGTGGATTCGAGAAGAACCTCGACCGAGCTGACTTCGCCGGACTTGTAGATGGAGCGCAGGCGGTCGTGGAGGATCGTCCGGGCCCGCTTATAGTCGCTCTGGGCTTTTTCAAGCTCCTCTCGGTTCTCCTCTACCTCGGAGCGGATGGACTCGTATTCGGTCAAGGCAACGTTGTACTCCTGGGCAAGTTGTTGCGACTCCGCCTTCATCGCCTCGATCTGCTGCCTGACCCTGTTGGCTTCAGCCTGTTTCTCCTCCAGGGTGGCCGCGGCCGCCGGAAAAGGGAAGGCGAGCAGCAGGAGAAGCGGGGCTACCCATGCGATAACGATCAGCCTTACGCTACGCTTTATGACCATATGACCTCCGGGCCGACGATTTATCTTTTAGAGTTTATATCGGCCTCTTTTGTTCATTCTATATGGTTTTCTCTATAATATATCATCCTGATCGGGCTGCAATATCAGTCGTTTCTGTTGTTAAATATAACTATTGTTATTAAATCATATTTTTGATGTTTTTAGCAACTTTTGTTAAAAATAACGAAAAGGGGGTTGACGGACCTCCGTTCTGCTACAATCAACCTCAAACAGGTACATACGGAGGTTGAGGCGTGATCTCCATAAGGGATATCAGCAAGGAGTTCGATGGGGTCAGGGCGCTGGACAAAGTCACCCTTTCCGTAATGAAGGGTGAGACCTTCGGCGTTATCGGACCGAATGGAGCAGGCAAGACCACGCTGATCCGCATCCTCACAGGGCAGATAACGCCCAGCGGCGGAGAGATCCTCCTGGATGGCGAGCCGGTGAACCCGATAGAATCTCGTTACCGCTTGCGCGTGGGACTGGTTCCACAGGAGCCGGCCCTGTACGGCCGCCTGACCGCACGTGAAAACCTGGTTCTCCTGGCACGGCTTTATGGCAAGGAGGAAAAGAAAATCTCCAGCAAAGTCGATGACCTCCTGGACCTGGCCGGTCTCGAAGAGCATGCGGCACGGCAGGCTCGCTTCTATTCCCGCGGTATGAAGCAGCGCTTGAGCCTGGTAATGGGGCTGGTGCACGAACCGGAGCTCATCTACATGGACGAACCTACGTCGGGCCTCGATCCCGAGGCGCGCAGCGCCCTGTGGGAGCTCATCCTGCACCTGGCGGGAGAGGGAAGGTCTATCTTCATCACCACCCACAACATGGAGGAGGCAGATCATATTTGCAGCAGGCTGGCGATCCTGGTGGATGGAAGCCTGAAGGAGGAGGGTACGCCGACCGAGATCAAGGGGCTGCTGGGCACGGACCGTATCGAGTTACAGCTCCTCCATGACCGTACTGCGGACCTGGACGCATTGTGCCGGCGCCTCGATCTGTCCTGGAAGTCTGAGGGCGATAAGATCGTCGTTGCCGGAGTAGAGCTCCCGGACAGAATCCCTGACATAGTCTCCGCGCTTGCGGGCTCCATACGCAACTTTCATTACAGAGAGGTAACCCTGGAGGATGCATTTCTGCGCTTCATGCGGGAGGCGGAGGAATGAGGGGGTGGAAGGCGCTTATTGGAAAGGACTGGAAGCTTATCTTCCGCAACCGGCTGCTGCTGGTGGTGCTGGTGATCTACCCCTTCCTTATCATGGGCGTTATCGGCGCCGCATTCTACGATGTGGGACGCCCCGTACCCATAGGTTTGATCAACCTCGACCGCGCCGATGCCGGAGAGCAGGCATGGGTGGGAGCGGAAGTCCCGCATGCGGCGGGGTTGGAGAGGCGCTTCCGCCGCCGCGCGGTGCAGGTCGAGGAATACGGGAGCGGCGAAGAGGCCGAGGCCGCCCTTGCCGCGGGTGAAGCGAGCGCTATCATGGCCGCAAGCGACCCGGAGGAGCCCACGATCTGGTTGGGCGGCGACCTCTCGCGAGACGAGATCGCGGCCACCGTTACGGACCTGCGGGATGAAGCGGATGTTTGGCGCGAATATTCCACGGCGGAAGAGGCGCTGGCGAGTATGGCAGCGGGGGAGAACAACGTTCTCTTTGCCGCCAGCGAGGAAGATTATCCGTACATTGGCGAGACAATATGGCTCGAGGGGGAGAATTACGCCGCCGAAGCGATGATCACAAGGTTCGGACAGGATGTCACGGAGATAGAGGAGTATGCCTCCGAGGCCGAGGCACGCGACGATCTGAAGCGAGGGCGGATAGACGCCGTGATCGTACTCCCACGCGGTTTCGTGCATCAGCTGAAGACGCTGGACGAGATCGCCAGGGTGCCGGTTATCGTAGACCAGTCCAACCTGGTGAAGGCCGAGTTCGCTGAGACGAGCATCCGTGGGTTCCTTTCGCGCGTGCAGGAAGGTGTGGTCGAGAACAAGACGGAGGCCGTGGTGGCCGGCCTCTACGTCCTGGTAACGGGTGGGGATTTCTTCGGCACGGAGGTCATCGGCCTGCAGCAGATAAAGGAAAACCTGGAGTCTCTGGAGCTTGCCCTGCAGGACCGTCCCGAACTGCTGGAGACGGTCGAAGAGGGGATCGATCTCGCGAACACGGTGATAAACGATATCGAGGACGCGGCGGCGTACCTGCGGGGGACCGCCCTTCCCATCGAGCTGGAGATATCGTCCGTGGCCGGCAGACCTCTTTCGGCCAAGGATGCTGTCGTACCCGCCCTCATCGCCCTGTCCATGCTGTGGACGGGGGTATTGAGCGGAGCAATCCTCATGGTTGTCGAGGACGAGGAGGGGATGCGCATCAGGCTCGGGCTGACCGAGATGGGCCCCTTCGCGCTGGTAGGTTCCAAGCTCTTCCTGGCGACAGCGGTGGTCTTCGTGCAGTCGGCCGTGATGCTGCTCATCGCGGTAGCCATTTTCGGGGTGTTCGCATCGAACTCTGCGCTGGCTCTGCTGGTCATAGCCGTAGCCTCTCTCTCGTGCATCGGGATCGGCCTGGTTATAGCGGCGTTTGCGCGCCAGGTGGCAGGAGCGGTGATCCTCAGCGTACTGGTCAGTTTCCCGCTGATATTCATGACCGGGGCGGTATTTCCCCTCTCGCAGATGCCCGCTTTCATGCAGTGGATCGCCAGGGCCATTCCACTGACCTATGCCATAGAAGCCCTATCTGGGGTGATGCTAAGGGGTGAGACGCTGGTGGATGTCGCCTGGCAGCTGGGAGTGCTCATCGCGTTCGCGGTGGGACTGCTTACCCTGGGGTCGATTCTGGTGCGGCGCAGAGTAGAATGATATGAAAGCGCCGGCCTTTTTGTGCCGGCAGGAGTAGGTATACTGGAGGGAGGATCAAAGTGGGACCTGGAGGCAAGTCATGTTAGCCCATATCGATTCCCGCGGGCTCAGGTTGCACGCGCGGATACCCTTTCCGCTCAACGTCATCGGCAGCAAGTATGAATACGTGCTCATGAAGGTCCTGGGATATATGACGGATGCAGACTGGATATACCGTTTTCGTATCGGCAGTTACCTGGTGGACAAGCTGGCCAACCGCGTCGTGCTGCCCCTCATCCACGGGGAAGTGATAACGCCGGATGAGCTGGAATACATGCTCTACCGCCTGGAGAGGGAAGGTCACACCATGGCCCTGGGGATATGCGAATGCCGTCACGGCGAGAACAACCTGACGAAGGAGATGGTCGACGGGCAAGACCCCAACTACACCTGCGTTATGATCGGCGACTGGGGCAAAGGCCATCTCTCCGTATATCCGGAGTTGTACCGCAGCGTAACCGCGGATGAGCTGGTAGAGACGGCCAGGTTCTGGCATGAGCGGGGGCGTATACTGACGGGATGGGGTCTCGGCACCGCCCACGGTTTTCTCGCATCGTACTGTCATTGCAAACCCGAATACTGCGTGCCCTTGCGCAACCAGATAAAGAGGGGCAACAAGGTGTTCAGCCGGGGATACAGTTATGCGGTAGTCGATCCCGAGCTGTGCATGGGGCCTGATAAATGCTCCTTCGACTGCTCTTCCAGGTGCTATTTCGATGCGATCGTAGAACGCGATGGAAAGGCACATGTAGACCCCGAGCTCTGTTACGGCTGCGGGCAGTGCTTTCTTTACTGTCCTTCCGGAGCCGTGCAGGCGCAGAGAAGGGAACACAGCGACATCGTGTTTTGCGCGCCCGACTTGCTCGGTTACGAATGAGCCGGCGGGAGGGTGGTCCCACCATGGCTTGCCATGAAGGACACCGGCTTTACCCTGCGCAACCAGGTCAAACGTAAATCCGTTCCGCCGGCGGTGGAACTGTGGGACGCTTACCCCGTGTGTTAGAATTACCCTAAGTTTGAGCTGGAGAAAGAGGGGAAAGACATGGATTATTTCAACCCGGTGGAAGTCTGGGAGCGAGAACGCCTTGACGAGCTGAAGCTGGAGCGGCTGAGATCCACGGTGGACCGCCTCTACGAAAAGGTGCCCTTCTACAGGGAGAAGCTCGACGATGCCGGCTTCAAGCCAGGTGACGTAAAAAGCCTGGATGACCTCGGGAGGTTGCCCTTCACCTGCAAGGACGATCTGAGGGATAATTATCCTTTCGGGCTGTTCGCCGTGCCCATGCACGACATAGTGAGGATTCATGCTTCATCGGGAACCACGGGTAAGTCTACGGTGGTCGGCTACACCGAGGCAGACATTCAGGTATGGGCGGACCTGGTTGCGCGCACTATCGTGGCGGCGGGAGGTACTGCAGACGATATCGTGCATGTCTCCTACGGCTACGGGTTGTTCACGGGAGGACTGGGGCTGCATTACGGGGCGGAGAAGCTTGGAGCCACAGCTTTGCCTATGTCCGGCGGCAACACCAAGCGGCAGATACGCATGATGGTTGATTTCGGTAGCACTATCCTCTGCTGTACGCCCTCCTACGCGCTGAATATCGCCGAAGTCATGCAGGAGATAGGCGTGGAACGCGAAAGTATGAGATTGAAGTCGGCCATCCTGGGGGCGGAACCGTGGTCGGACGAGATGCGGCGGCAGATAGAGGAGGAGTTGATCGTCTCCGCACACGATATCTACGGCCTCTCAGAGGTAGTGGGGCCTGGGGTCTCCATCGAATGCTCGCAAAAGAAAGGACTCCATATCTTCGAGGATAGTTTCATCCCCGAGGTCATCGATCCGGAGAGCGGCGAAGTGCTGCCACCCGGCGAGAGGGGTGAGCTGGTCTTTACCAATATAAACAAGGAGGGACTGGCCCTCATACGCTATCGCACCCGTGATATATCCAGGTTGTTCCCCGAACCTTGTGCGTGCGGGCGCACCCACGTGCGCATGGAACGCATAACCGGGCGAACCGACGACATGCTCATCATCCGCGGGGTGAACGTTTTCCCCTCCCAGGTGGAGATGGTGCTCATGCAGGTGCCAGGACTCAGCCCACACTATCAGCTTGTGGTGGACCGTATCGATAACCTCGACGTTCTCGAGGTGCAGGTGGAGGTATCTCCCGAGATATTCTCCGATGAGATCAAGCGCTTGGAGGAACTGGAGAAGAGGATCCGCGACGAGGTCCAGAGCTATCTCGGCGTGAGCGTAAGGGTGCGGCTGATGGAGCCGCGTTCCATCCAGAGAAGCGAGGGCAAAGCGGTAAGGGTCATAGATAAGAGGAAGATCTAGGAGGTTGCGGAATGAAAGTAAAACAGGTTTCCGTGTTCCTCGAGAATAAGTCGGGCCGGCTTTACGAGGTGTGCAAGAGTCTTGCCGAAGCGGGCGTGAATATCAGGGCACTCTCCATAGCCGAGACCGCCGATTACGGTGTGCTGCGCCTTATCGTAAGCGATCCCGTAAAGGCCATGCGCGTGATGGCGGAAGAAGCTTTTACCGTGAGCGAAACTGAGGTCATCGCAGTCGAGGTACCCGACGTACCGGGGGGGCTTTCCGGAGTCCTGGGCCCACTGTACGATGCCAACGTCAATATCGAGTATCTCTACTGCTTCGTGGAGAAGAGTGGCGAAAGCGCCATAGTGGTATTCAGGGTAGAGCAGATAGACGAGGCTATCCGGGCTCTCCAGGGCGGCGGCTATACGGTCATGCGCGAGGAAGACGTTTACCGCATCTGAGGGGATGCAGGGAAAGGATGCGATAATGGCGCTCCATACTACGACGCTGGAGCTCTCCACCCAGGGAGACTCCGACATCATCGATATTACCCATCGGGTCCAGGAGGAGTTGCTCAACTCGCCTTTGAGCGACGGTCTGGTCACCGTCTTCGTGCCCGGTTCCACGGGCGGTGTTATCACCCTGGAGTTCGAGCCGGGCCTGGTGCATGACCTCCAGGAGGCATTCGAGCGCTGGGCTCCGAGGGACCACGATTACCGGCACGATCGTGCCTGGAGGGACGGCAATGGCCACGCACACGTAAGGGCATCCCTCATCGGGCCTTCGCTCAGCATCCCATTCAAGGAGCGCAAGCTTATTCTGGGTACTTGGCAGCAGATCGCTTTTGTCGATTTCGACAACCGACCACGAAGGCGAGTATTGATCCTCCAGATCATGGGAGAATGAGGAAGGAGGCGCACGATAGCCCGTAATCATGCCCTTCCGGCCTCCGGGAGCAGCGGAAGAAGCTGGTGGAGGAGTAGGCTTGCTGCCTTTCCTGTCTGGGGCTGGAGTTCACTGTATTACGTTGCACTCCTGCTGCTCTACCGCTTTCTGATCTATGGATATATCACGGATGTGCTCGACCGACAGATCCTGGGGCTCTCGGACACCTTTGCTTTAACCGCCGTACTCGCGGGCTACCTTCTGGCGGCAGCGATACCTGCTTTTATATGGAGTAGAAGGAGCTACTACCATCCTATCTGGAGAGGCATAGAGGCCTTCCTCAGTTACATCCTGGTAGCGCTGGTGCTGGGAGCGATAATGGCGGCTGCATCAGATGACGCATGGTCCGTAACCAGCGGTATCTTCGCGGGAGGCAGTGCCTGGGCGATCATGGGCTCGGTGGTCTTGATGCTCGTGGTGTTCATAGCCGCATCATGGTTGGGGGGCAGGTCGGCCGCGGGCAGGAGGCGGAAGGTAAAGAGCAGAAAAAAGAGGAAGAAATCGGAAGCCGCTGCCTGAATTGCTCGCGGTTTGAGGTTTTCTTGCCGCCATCCCGGCCGGGTGCGGGCATTACGCTAAGGGCCGGTAGTCTTCTTCAGATCGCCGCGGTCGATGCCGTCGACAATGGCGATCACGAAATCGAGAGAAAGCCGGAGCGAACGCGGATCCACGTTGTCGTAATCGTCCTTGCTCCACCTCCAGAACCTGGGATAGTGGGACTCATCTCGAGAGCTGACGGTGATGGCCTTACGGCCACGAGAGAGCAGATGAAAGCCCTCGCTGAGATATAAGCTGTTTCTTCTGAACCCGGCGCTGTAGTGGGTTTGTGTCTCAGAGATGCGCTTAGCGAGTCCGCTAAGCTTGCGGTTGGCCCGGAAGGATAAAAGGCGTCCCTCGCGCTTGTAGCAGATAGGGAATCCGCGCCCCACGCCGTCAAGGAGTACGAAATAGGCGCCCTTGAGGTCGCGGCGGTAACTCCTGGCAAACCTCCTTACGCCGGTCGCGTCCGCGTCCGCGGCGCCGGTCGAAACCAGCCAGATATCGACGTGACGAGGCTGGCGTCGCGTATAGACGCGGGCCAGCTCCAGGAGCACGGAGACCCCGGACGCGTTCGAATTACCGCCCGGTATCGACCTTCCGGCCGCGGCCTTGAACAGGAGCGCTATTACGGAGAGGGCAGGAGGGATGGCGATTATCAAGCCGAGATGCCATAAAAGGTCGAGAACATCCTGTTCCATGCTGAGCAGGAAGCCCCCGTAGGAGACGGTGAAGAGCATGAAGAGTGCGGCAACGCACGCGAAATCGAGCAGGTAGAAAAAGCGGACAAAGTGTATGAGCCCGGGGTGGTAATAGAAAGCGGTACGGGGTGAATCCATATGGGCTACGAGCACGACCGTCCTCTCCTGACCACGTTGGGGGTTTATCCTGGTGATCACGTTCTCGGAACGGGGGTGGGGCTGCAACCAGGAGAAAGGGCTGCGCCCGTAGGATTCGAGCAGAAAGAAGATAAAGCCGAGAAATATGAGACCATACCCCAGGTGGCTGCTGGCGTGGAAGACGAGCACCCCGATCACCATCAAGAGGTGGACGAGCATTTCGCTCCAGGCGGTGGTCACGGGCGTGCGGAATCTCTGCGTTTCCACCTCAAGGCCAAGGGCCTTGAGTTCCTTCTCGATGAAGCGTGCCGCCGATCTTTCCGCCTTGCTTCCCGGAGGACGTGGGCCTATCTCCCTTGCCAGGTGCCTTACCGGCCAGGTAATACCCTTTTTGCGCTGCTTGCTCCTGGTGTCCTCACCCCCGCTTACGGTATGGTGCAGGATATGATCGCTATCTTCCACGTCTGATCCAACCTCTGCGCTCAATGGCGCTCCCAGTTAAAAAAGCCGTTAGACGCCGCCGCTTCAGCGGCGGCAGATGCGGGCCGTGATTATCATACAATATTTCAACGTGCTGCAACCCGCTACCTGCCTCCCGCCCTTGCAGCTCGCAGAACGGGTCGGATAGAATCCATTTAGAAGGGAACGGAAGGGCGGAGATGTTCGATGCCGGATCGTGCGGCAATAATCCATATCATGGCGATGGAGGAGGGAGCCTGGTTTGCCGGAAGATAAGGAGAAACTGGAGAAAGGGCTCGGCGAGCTACGCAGGAAAGTGGACGGATTGGACGGCGAACTGACGGAAGACGAGGCCCTGGACGTACTCGAGGAGGCCGTAGCCGAGGTAGAGAGCCTTGGCGAGCGACTCGAGGAAGGGGGATCATGAGCGATACTCCCCTGCTGGACGCCATATCGGGCCCCGCCGATCTGAAGGAGCTGGACTACGATGATCTGGAACGCCTGGCGGGTGAGATCCGGCACATCATCGTGGAGACCACAGCGAAATGCGGGGGGCACCTGGCCCCCAGCCTGGGCGTGGTGGAGCTCACCATCGCCATACACAGGGTGTTCGAGAGCCCGAGGGACCGCATTGTATGGGATGTAGGGCACCAGTCCTATGCCCATAAGCTGCTCACGGGAAGAAAAGAGGAATTCACCCGGCTGCGCTGCCAGGATGGGTGCAGCGGGTTTCCACGGCGCCAGGAAAGCCCCCATGATGTAAACAACCCCGGACATTCCAGCACGTCCATAAGCTACGCACTTGGCCTGGCCATCGCTCGCGACCTTGCGGGCGACGACCACCACGTAGTGGCCGTGGTTGGAGACGGAGCCCTTACGGGAGGCATGTCCTTCGAGGCCCTGAACCAGGCCGGCCATCTCAGAAAGAACCTCATTATAATCCTCAACGACAACGGGATGTCCATATCCCGCAATGTAGGCGCCATGTCCGCTTACCTGACCCAGCTTCGTCTGAACCCCAAATACATGCGCGTTAAAGACGAGGTGAAGGAGATTATCGAGAGCGTTCCTTTCGTAGGGGCTCCCACCGACCGCATCATCCATTCCTTCAAGGACCGTTTGAAGAACTTCCTCATCCCCGAGTTCATCTTCGAAGAACTGGGTATCCAATACGTGGGGGTGGTCGACGGACACGATATCCAGGCGGTGGAAAGGGACCTGAAACTTGCTAAGGCGGCCGAGGGGCCAATCCTCATCCACGTACTGACCAGAAAGGGGAAGGGCTATCCTCCCGCGGAGAGAGACCCCGATCTCTTTCACGGCCTGGGTCCGTTCGATATCGAAACGGGCAAGTCCCTGGGGAAAAAGGAGGAGCCCTCATATACCTCCGTTTTCGGCCAGGTCCTCTGCGATATGGCCAGGGCGGAACCGCGACTTGTAGCCATCACCGCCGCGATGAAGCTAGGAACCGGCCTGGATGATTTCGCCAGGTTGTTTCCCCGCCGTTTCTTAGACGTGGGTATTGCAGAACAACATGCCGTTACCCTTGCCGCCGGCCTGGCGCTGGGGGGCTACCGGCCGGTGGTTTCCATCTATTCTACCTTCCTGCAGAGGGCGATAGACCAGTTGATCCAGGAGATATGCCTGCAGAACCTAGCGGTTATATTCACCCTTGACCGGGCGGGACTGGTGGGGGAGGATGGGCCTACCCACCACGGCGCGTTTGATCTTACCTACCTGCGCATGATGCCCAACATGATGGTAATGGCACCCAGGGACCAGGAAGAGCTGCGGGATATGCTGTGGGCTGCCCTGGATATAAAGGGTCCCGTGGCAGTGCGCTACCCGAGGGGGGCCGGAAGCTCTACCACCGTCGGGCCCGATCCGCGGCCGATAGCAATCGGAGGATCTGTAAGACTCAGGAGGGGAGCGGATGTAGCCCTGCTGGCGGTAGGCAGAATGGTCGATACAGCGCTGGGGGCCGCCGACATACTATCGCACGAGGGGATTGAGGCGGAGGTATGTAACGCCCGTTTCGTAAAACCGATGGACGAGGTAATGGTGGTCGAGCTGGCTTCCAGACACAGGCTTATTGCGACCTTGGAGGACAACGTTCTCATAGGCGGTTTCGGGGAAGGGGTCGCAGCCACACTCGAGAGGTCCGGCTCGTCCTGCAAGATATTGAATATCGGGCTGCCGGATCGCTTCGTAGGCCATGGCAAGGTGCCAGAACTTTTTCGTGTGGAAGGCATGGACGCCGCGTCGATTGCACGTACGGTACGGCGTGAACTGGGCGGTGAAGCCGGGGAGTAGATGAAAAGGCTCGACGAGTGGTTGGTGGAGGAAGGATATTTCCCGTCGCGCGAACGCGCTCGCCTAGCGGTGATGGCTGGAGAGGTGGAGATAGAGGGCAAGGGCATAGCGGTAAAGGCGGGAACCAGGCTGGGACCTGCGGACAAGGTGATCGTCAGGAGCAAGGCCCGTTTCGTGTCACGCGGCGGTGATAAACTGGACGGAGTGCTCGAGCGTTGGGGGATCGATGTGTCGGGCAGCTCGGTATTGGATGTGGGCGCCTCAACGGGTGGTTTTACCCACTGTCTACTCGAGAGGGGAGCGGCGCGGGTCATAAGCCTGGACGTGGGCAAAGGACAACTCCACTGGGACTTGAGGAGGGATGCAAGGGTCACGGTAGTCGAGGGAGTTAACGCGCGTTACCTCACTCCAGATGAACTCCCGTTCGTCCCGGATATGATCGTTGCAGATCTGTCTTTCATATCATTGCGCCTGGTGTTTCCGGTCTTCGCAGCGGTAATGGGAGAGGAAGGCGAGCTTATCGCGCTGGTAAAACCCCAGTTCGAGGCCGGAAGGGGCAGAGTGGGGAAGAAGGGCGTGGTCCGCGATGCGGACATTCACAGGGCGGTCCTGCTGCAGGTACTTCAGGTGGCGGAACGGAACGGGTTCAACCTGCTCCAGCTGGCTCCCTCGCATCTGCGGGGGGCGGATGGAAACATCGAATTCTTTGCCCGCTGGAACAGGAAGCCCGGGAGTGAAGAGCCGGATATCGTCTGCGAGGTGGAGAAAGTGGTGAATGAGGCATGGGAAGCGAGATAAGAACGGTTGGGATCATGCCCAACATCTATAAAAAATCTTCCCTGGAAGTGGCTTGCGCGTTGCTGGAATGGTTGGAGCACAGGGATGTTGAAGTGCATATCCTGCGGGAGGATGCACGAGCCATGGGATGTGCGGAGAGGGGCAGCGACGGCGATGGCTTCGCCAGCGACCTGGAATTGGTGATTTCTCTAGGTGGCGACGGCGCGATGCTCAGGGCGGCAGGGGCAGCCTACGCGGCTGATGCACCGGTGGTAGGTATAAACCTGGGTAAGAAGGGATTTCTCACCGCCATGGATGCCGACCATATGTACCCCGGCCTGGAAGAGATCCTCGCGGGACGTTACCTGCTGCAGGAGCGCATGCTCCTGGCGTGTTCCCTCGCAGAGGGCAGTGAGGCGGAGACGCATTTCGCCCTCAACGAGGTGGCGGTAGGCAAAAGGGAACTACAGAGGATGGTCCGTCTCGAAGTGGATATAAACGGGCACTACTTTCATTTCTACGCCGGCGACGGAGTCATCTTCTCGACCCCCACGGGTTCCACCGCGTATTCACTTTCGGCAGGAGGCCCTATCGTCGACCCTTTGCTGGATTGTATAATCATCACCCCCATATGCAGCCACTCGCTCATGGACCGTTCGGTAATCATATCCCCCGACAGCTATATCGAGGTGCGGGTAGTGAGGGAAAAGGTGATGCCCACCCTGTCTTTTGACGGTCGTGAGGAGACGGAGCTTCCACACGGAGGCAAGGTGCTCATACGCTGCGCTGAGCAGAGGCTGAAGATGGTCAAGCTCGAGAGCTACTCCTTCTATAGCCTTCTGCGAGCCAAGTTCGATTTTCCAGAATCAGGCAAGTAAACACCCGGAGAACGTTTAATCGAGGTATGGCATGCTCAGAGAACTGCACGTGCGAAACCTGGCACTGATAGAAGAGGCCAAGCTCGATTTCGGCTCCGGCCTCAACGTTTTGACCGGCGAGACCGGCGCGGGGAAGACGGTGCTGGTGGAAGCCCTGGGACTGCTCCTGGGTGGACGGGGCGACAGCGGCCTGCTGCGCACGGGTTCCGCAAGGCTCGAGCTGGAGGCGTCCTTCGATATCGAAGGAAACGAGGGCTTGATCGGCCTGGCAGAGGAAGAAGGCCTGGATCTCGAGGGCGGCACGCTTGTCCTGAGACGGGTTATAAGCGGGGATGGCAAGAGCAGGTGTTATGCGAACGGAAAGATGTGCACCGTAGGAACCCTGTCGCGAACGGGAGAATACCTGGTGGATATACACGGGCAGAACGAGCATCAGCGTTTACTGCGGCAGTCCAGCCACCTGGGATACCTGGACGCTTACGGCTCCGTGCAACACGAAAAGCTGCTGCAATCCTATCGCGAGCTGTACGGGAAATGGCGTGAGGTGCGTGACAGCCTGGAGAAGGCCAGCATGGACGAGGCGGAGCGCCTGCATGAGATCGACCTGCTGAGGTTCCAGATAGGGGAGATCGAGGCGGTCAAGCCCGTTGAAGGCGAGATGGAGGAACTGATCAAGGAGAGGAAGCGCATGCAGAACCGCGAGGAGCTGTTTACTGCGGCGCGGGAAGCCCATGCCCTGGTAGCAGGCGAGGACGGAGGCGAGGGGGCGCTTGGCATGCTGGGAATGGCGGGTGCCTCGCTGGACAGAGCCGGTTCCCTTGACGAGGATGTCGCTTCCTGGTCCTCGAGGCTGCGGGACATGCAGGAACAGTTGGCCGATCTCGGTTACGAGCTGCGGTCCTACGCCGAGTCACTTGACTTCGAGCCCGGACGCCTGCAGGACGTGGAGATGCGTCTGCGCGCACTCTCCGAGCTCGCCCGCAAATACGGACGGGAGACATCGCTGATCATCCGGCACCTGGAAAGCGCCCGCAGGCGCCTGGATGAACTGGAGGTACTTGACACGCTAAGGGAAGACCTGCGCAAACAGGTCGATGGGGCGGAGGCCTCGCTGCGCAGGTCGGCCGAGGCCCTGACCGGCTCTCGCCGCGACCTGTCCAGGAAGCTGAGCGCCGAGGTAAACGGGGAGTTGGACGAGCTGAACATGGCGGGAATGCATCTACGGGTGGAGATGGAGAGACTGGATGAATTCACCCCCGGGGGCATGGACCGTGTCGAATTCGAAGTATCACCCGCAAGGGGGCTGCCCTACGGCCCCATTGCGCGTATAGCCTCGGGGGGCGAACTGTCACGCATCATGCTGGCCTTGAAACTGTCCCTGGCACGTGCGGATGACGTGCCAACCCTGGTGTTCGACGAGGTTGATGCGGGGATAGGGGGAGCGACAGCCGATGTCCTGGCGGACAAGCTATCACGCATCTCCCGCTACCATCAGGTTTTTTCCATCACCCACCTGCCACAGATAGCGGCGCTCTCCGACCTACACATGTCGGTAAGCAAACGTGAAGCCCCGCAGGGCGTAGTAACCGAGGTAGAACTGCTTGAGGGGAAGGAACAGCTGGAAGAACTCGTGCGCATGCTGGGCGGGGACGTGAACACGGCACGCAAGCATGCCCAGTCCATGATCAAAATGAAAGCAGCCGTAAAGCGATGATGCGGCTGATACGGCCGGCTCAGAACTGACCCCCTATTGCCTGCGGGCAGGTACCGGAATCCCATGCACTTTGTCCCACGTTGTATACCTGATATGATCTGAGTATTAAATGATAATATTTATCAATAAGGAGCTCGGGATGGATGTGGGGAAAAGGCTGCGGTCGCGGGGGTACCGCGTGACGGCACAGAGAGAAGCAATCTACGATGTGCTCGAGGAGAACGAGGGTAAGCCATTGAGCCCCGAGGACATCCACGCCATGGCCGTGGTGAAGCACACCGGTCTGGGATTGTGCACCGTCTACCGCACCCTGGATCTTTTCTGCAATCTGGGAATCGCGTTCCCCGTGCATCTCAAGGGAGGACACGGATATTACGAGCTCAACTCGGGAAAACACCATCACCACATGGAGTGCCTTTCCTGTGGCGCAGTGGAGTTGCTCGAGGCATGTATGATCGACGATATCGTGGAACTGGTGCGGGATGGCAGCGATTTCCTCGTCACCTCGCACTGTATGAGCCTTTTCGGGTACTGCCCGGATTGCCTGGAGCAGAATAGGGAGAGGAAAGGCTGACCGAGGCGATTGGAAGCAAGGGGGTTGCGCGGGTGATAATGAAAAATAATATCATTAAGATCTTGAGGAACATCACCCTCCCCGCCATTGTTGTCTCCGCGATGATGGTGGTGTTGATACTGGCACCGGGTTGCGGTAAGGAAGCCGGCGGCGCGGGCAGGATGAAGATCGCCGCGGACATCGTCCCCATGGCCGATTTCTGCCGGGCGGTAGGGGGGGAAATGGTAGAGGTGGAGATACTGGTGCCGCCGGGAGCATCCCCGCATGCATACGAGTTGACAACGGGACAGATGAGGTTTCTCGCCGATGCGGATGTGATGGTGACCGTCGGGTTAGGCCTTACGCCCTGGGCCGAGGAGATCTTATCCAAGGCCGGCAATCCCGACCTGGCAACCGTGGCTGCCGGCGATGCGATACCCGTAGCGCAGCTGATACCGGCGGCCCTTCATGCGCAGGGGGGAGAAGCGGGGGAAGCGGCATACGATCCCCACGTCTGGCTGGATCCGAACCTCGCTCGCTATATCATAACGGCGATCCGTGACGCCCTGATACAGGTCGACCCCCAAAACGCTTTGATCTATCGAGAGAACGCGGCTGCATACGAAGAAGAACTCGCTCACCTTGATGCTGAGATAAGGGGCGAGATGGCCACGCTGTCCAGCAGGAAGTTCATCGCCTTCCACTCCTCGTGGACCTATTTTGCCGCCCGTTACGGGCTGGATCAGGTGGGGGTCATAGAGGAGCAACCCGGCAAGGAACCTTCCGCCGGGGAGATCGCCGAACTGGTGGAAAAGATAGAGTCCCAGGGGGTCAGGGTGGTCTTTGCCGAGCCGCAGTTCAGCACCAGGGCCGCAGAGGCCATCGCCGAGGAATCGGGGGGCGGGGTGGTGGTCGAGATATTGGACCCCCTGGGAGATCCGGACGATCCTGCGAGCGATACCTACCTGGAGATGATGAGAGGCAACCTGGCGATCATAGTGGAGGCGCTCGCATGAGGAAGTGCCGCGTCAGCGAGTTCTTCACGGTACCAACGGACGGACCGCGGCAGGTCATCGTCCTGGAGGACATATATGCAAGCCTCGATGGGCACAGAGTCCTGGAGGGGATAACCTTTTCCCTGGGCGAGGGGATTTTCCTTGGGGTTATCGGACCCAACGGCGCTGGCAAGACCACCCTCATAAGGGTGATCCTGGGGCTGGTGAAGCCGGACCGGGGTGTGGTGCGCGTGATGGGCTTGAGCCCGGAGGAACTCAGGCACGAGCTGCACCACATAGGCTATATGCCCCAACAGGTGCTCTTCGACCCCCTCTTCCCTGTTTCCGTGTACGACGTGGTGATGATGGGGCGTACCTGCTGTATCGGGCCGCTGCGCTTCCCGCGGCATGCCGATCGCGATGCGGTGATGGAGAGCATAAAGGCGGTGGGCCTGGAGGGGCTGGAGAAGAGGCCTATCGGAGAGCTCTCGGGCGGGCAGCAGAAAAGGGCCTTCCTGGCTAGGGCGCTATGCCTGGAGACGCGCATCCTCCTGCTGGATGAACCCACCTCCGGCTTGGACTACGAGGCCCAGGAAAATTTCATGGATCTGCTGGCCAGGCTCAAGAGCGAGCAAGGTCTCTCGGTGATCTTCGTCTCGCATGACGTCAACGTGCTGGCGCGCTTCGCGGACGAGGTTGTGTGCATCAACCGCGCCATGCACTTGCACGGAAAGCCCATGGAGGTGCTCGGCAGCGACAGGTTGAAGGAGGCCTACCGCTGCGAGTTCGACTTCCTGGCGGACGTGAGCATGCACGAGCGTAGGGAGGAGTAGAAGGTGCTTGCATACGGCTTCGCCCAACGCGCGCTCATCGGGGGGGTGATGGTGGCCGCGGTATGTTCTCTCATCTCCTTCTTCGTGGTGGTGAGGAGGCTGGCCTTCGTGGGCATGGGCATCTCCCACGCCGCCTTCGGGGGGGTGGCCATAGGTCTTGCTGCCGGTATAGATCCCCTGGTCTCCGCGGGGGGCTTCTGTGCGGTGGTAGCCCTCGGTATCGGTTGGTTCAGCCGCAAAGGACGCATACACGAGGACACGGTCATCGGAATACTCTTCGCAACCGCCATGGCTTTCGGGGTCCTGCTGGTGAGGATAGCCGGCGCTTATAACCTCGATCTCATGAGTTATCTCTTCGGCAGTATCCTCGCCTTGAGCTGGACCGACGTCGCTATAATAGCGGTATTGAGCGTACTGGCGTCGGGGTTCGTCTTCCTCTTCTTCAAGGAGTTGCTCTTCGTCTCCTTCGACGAGGAGACGGCTACCGCAAGCGGTCTGCCAGTGCGGTTCGTATACTACGGGCTGCTGGTGACCATGGCCCTGACCATCGTCATCTCCATAAAGCTGGTCGGTATAATCCTCGTATCAGCCCTGCTGGTAGTCCCGGGCGCTGCGGGAACGCAACTGTCGCGTAACTACCGGGGAGTACTGGTGGCGGCGGTAGTTATCGGGATAGCTTCGGTGGTGATGGGGCTCTACCTGTCCTTCTGGTATGACGTGGCCTCGGGAGCCACCATCGTGCTGGTGCTGTTCGCCTTCTTTCTCCTCAGCATGGTTTTTTCGCCCCGCCGCGGCTACATGCGGAGTCTCAGGCGTCGCAAAGTCTGATCCGGTCCGAACGGCATTCGTTCCCCCGGGCTTGACTCCCTGAGATAGGCCTGCCACGGCAGGCCGCCGCATGTGCACAGCCCCACTCGGCGAATAACAGGAATAACCACCCGGTAATGAAGGATTATCCCGCTGCAAGGCGTAGATAATGGTGATGATGCATATCGTGGTTTCGCGGATATGCATGTGTGTGACGGTTGCAGGCCAGGGAGGTGATTGATATGGAAGGCGAGAAAGCATCCGACCGCTTCAGGAAAAAAAGATCCAACATCCTTTTCCTTATCACGGCCCTGATCATCGTGGTTTTCATAGCCTTCGGGCTGGCAACCATGCTGCTTTTTCGTTCCTCGCAGAACCGGCTTATCGATAAGAGCATCGATAAAATGATAGAGAGCGAGATAGAGAACATATCGTCAGCGAGCGAATACATTGCCGGGCTGCTTCTGCCCATATTCGAGGAGAAGATAGCCGGGGCCTCAACCGAGGAACTCATCTCCGCTCTCTTGAACAAGAGGCTCACTGAAGGCCAGAGATTCATCGTAGAAGAGTTGAAAAAGATGGTGGAGTCCGGTGTATTCGAGCTTCAGTCCGTGTTCATCGTCATGCCCCCCTCGCTGCTGAACCCGGAGGCATTGGTCATAGCGGCCAGCGATGAGGATCTTATCTACAACTGGGAGGTACCGGATTATGTCATGGCAGCCATCGAGGAGGGAAAGACCTATATTTACCACCAGGAGGGGTTCGCGGAGCTCGGTATGAGCGAGCCCTCCGCCATCATAATCAACAAGGCTATCAGCCAGGATTCCGGCGCGGAGGTCGGATACGTTTTCGTCAAGCCCATGGGCGACAAGGTCGGAGCAATAGAGGGTTTTTACGACGAGGAGAGGAACAGGACCGACCTACTGCTCTGGGTCACCCTGGTCGTATCCATAGTGGTGGTCACGATAATATCCTTCTTCATGCTCTCTTACCTCATCCGCAAACGCATCACCGAGCCCATCGACGAGCTTGCCGCTACGGCCGAGGAGGTAATGCAGGGCAACCTGGACGTGGAGATTACGGTGCACGAAGGCGGTGAGTTCGAGGGACTGGAGCGGGCCTTCAGGGAGATGGTCGAGAGCTTTCGCACTTATATCGCCAGGTCCACCAGGGATGAATAGACATTGTAGGCCGGGTAGGCCTTGGGCTATACTGAAGGACGGTGGTTGAAGGAGCATGAGGAGAACGGGAGGTGACCGGCTATAGATAGGCCGGATGAATCCCGCAAAAGCAGAATAACGGAATCCCTGACATGAGTAGGGATTCCGTCTCTTTTTAGAGAGTAAGGCTTTAAGGCGTGAATACGATGGGGAGGTCAGAGATGCCGGTGAAATATATCTTCGTGACGGGGGGCGTAGCTTCTTCGCTCGGAAAGGGGATCACCGCGGCGTCCATCGGGCGCCTGCTCAAGGCGCGCGGTCTCAGGGTTACCATGCAGAAGATGGACCCATATATAAACGTCGATCCCGGTACCATGAACCCCTTCCAGCACGGAGAGGTTTTCGTGACCGATGACGGCACCGAGACCGACCTCGACCTGGGACACTACGAGCGTTTCGTGGACGAGCATCTGGGCAGGGAGAACAACGTAACCACCGGCAGCGTCTACTGGTCCATTATCACGCGCGAGCGCAAGGGCGAGTTCCTGGGCGGTACCGTGCAGGTCATCCCCCACGTCACCAACGAGATAAAGGAACGCATCCTGCGCCTCACCCGAACCAGCGAGGTGGACGTGGTCATAACCGAGATAGGGGGTACGGTGGGCGACATAGAGAGCCTACCGTACCTGGAGGCCATCCGGCAGTTCAAGAAGGATGTCGGCCCGGAGAACGTGATGTATATCCACGTAAGCCTCGTTCCCTTCCTGGAGACGACCAAGGAGATGAAGACCAAGCCCACCCAGCACAGCGTGAAGGAGCTGCGCTCCATGGGTATCCAGCCTGACGCCATAGTCTGCCGCTCCAAGAAGCCGATTGGTATCGATCTCAAGGACAAGATATCGCTCCTCTGCGATATAGATATAGACGCCGTGGTATCCGCCCAGACCGCCGACTGCATCTACGAGGTACCGCTGCTCCTCCATGCCGAAGGCCTGGGGGATTTCGTCGCCCGGCACCTGGGCCTGGAGGGTCACGAGGAGGACCTCTCCGAGTGGGAGGAGATGGTGCGGAGGATAAAGTCCGTGCAGCACCAGGTGACCATCGCCGTAGTCGGCAAGTACGTGGATCTTATAGATGCATACCTCTCCATCATCGAGAGCCTGAAACACGGGGGTTTCGCCCACTCCACGGATGTGGACATAGAGTGGGTGACGTCGGATGACATCACTCCGGACAATGCGGCACAACTGCTTGCCGGCATGGACGGTATCCTGATCCCCGGCGGCTTCGGGGTGCGGGGTGTCGACGGTAAAGTGGAGGCGGTCCGCTACGCGCGCGAGAACGGCGTGCCCTTCCTCGGAATCTGCCTGGGATTGCAGTGCGCGGTCATAGAGGCAGCGCGCAATCTCTGCGGTCTCGCCAAGGCCAACAGCTCGGAGTTCGACCCGGCGACACCCGATCCGGTGATCGACCTTCTCCCCAGCCAGCGGGATGTCGACGAGATGGGGGGGACCATGCGCCTGGGGTTGTATCCATGTAAGCTGGACGAGAACTCACTGGCTTTCAAGTGCTATGGCGAGGAGGTCATATACGAACGCCACCGTCACCGTTTCGAGGTGAACAATCATTACCGCACCGTTCTGCAGGAAGCGGGGCTGGTATTCTCGGGCCTCTCTCCCGATGGCAGGCTGGTGGAGATCGTCGAGCGTGAGGACCATCCATGGTTCATCGCGGGACAGTTTCACCCGGAGTTCAAGTCGCGCCCGAACCGCCCGCACCCGCTGTTCAGAGAATTCGTAGGCGCGGCCCTGCGGCGGCGACTGGGCCAGGAAGATGCGCCGGACCTCAAGGTGGTCGGCTGACGCTCGCTGCGAGCGCGTGATATCGGGAGGTATTGGTGGGATTCACGATGTTATGGATGCCGGGGGCAGGATCTCGTATATAACTTCCGCATGTTGATGATACAGGGATAAGAGCTGACGGGAGCGTGTAGTCATGGGAGACAGGATACTGGATACTTTCCTCACGCTGGTAAGGATCGACAGCGAAACCTACCACGAGGCCGAGGTGGCCGACTTCGTAATGGAAGCCGCCGTAGAGTCCGGTTTTAAGGCTTACATGGACAACGCGGGTAAGGCAATCGGCGGCGAGGCGGGAAACGTCTACATCAGGATGCCCGCCAGGGGAGTGGATGCCCCGCCGTTGATCTTCTGCGCTCACATGGACACGGTAAGTCCCGGGAAGGGAATAGAGCCCGTGGTAAAAGGGGAAAGGGTGCTGTCGGCGGGGGAGACGATACTGGGCGCCGACTGCAAGGTGGGGGTAGCCGCGATAATCGAGTTTATGCGCCTCTCCGCGGAGGGGAGTATCGAGCACGGACCGATCGAGATCATCCTCACCGTGGCCGAGGAGACACAGCTGCAGGGAGTCCGCAACCTGGAATGGGACCGCATCGAGGCCCGTCATGCCTACGTGCTGGATGGCGCGGGAGGGGTAGGGGAAGTGATAAACGCATCGCCCACCCAGGACAACCTGGAGTTTGTATTCAAGGGGAACGCGGCCCATGCGGGCGTGGAACCCGAAAAGGGAACGAATGCCATATTCGGCGCATCGTGGGCCATAAGCCTCATGCACCTTGGCCGCATCGACAGCGAGACCACGGCGAATATCGGGGTCATAGAGGGAGGCAGAGCGGTGAACATAGTTCCCGACGAAACCGTGGTCAAGGGAGAGGTTCGCTCGCTGGACGTCGACAAACTGGACGAACAGAGAAAATCAATGCTGCGGGCGGCCCTGGAGGCGGAGGCGGCGGTAGGTGTGGGAGTAGAGGTCAAGGTGGACCGTGCGTACGACGGATATCTCATCGACCGCGATGACCCCCTGATACTCCTGGCGGACGAGGCGGGGAAGGCAATGGGGATGAAGGTAGAGGTAGTGAGATCGGGCGGGGGGAGCGATGCAAATTTTATGAACGGATACGGGATAAAGTCGGTGGTATTGAGCATAGGAGCGAGGCAGCCTCATACCACGCACGAGTATATAGACGTTCAGGAGTTGCACAGGCTGGTCCGTTTCTGCTGCGAGATCGCGGCCAACGCAGGCAGGCTGAGGGGAGACAAGTGAGCGCCGGAGAGCATGAGACACTCGAGCGAAGGAGCATCTTCGAGGGCAAGATCCTGCGCGTTTATCTCGACAGGGTTCGCCTGCCCAACGGCAAGGAAGCCGAGAGGGAGGTGGTGCTGCACTGGGGCGCGGTGGGCATGGTGCCGCTGGATGAAGACGGCCACGTCTTCCTCGTCCGCCAGTACCGGCACGCAACGGGAAAGGACCTGGTGGAGATACCCGCCGGTAAGCTGGCTGCGGGAGAGGAACCTCTGGACTGCGCACGCCGCGAATTGATGGAGGAGATAGGTTACAGTGCCGGGGAATGGATAAAGCTGGCCGCCTTCTATACCTCACCAGGTTTCAGTGACGAGACGCTCCACCTTTATCTGGCGCGGGGATTACGTGCCGGGAAGGCTGACCCGGACGAGGACGAGTTCCTGGAGATCATGCGTATGCCGCTGGAGGATGCGGTGGCCATGATCGCAAGGAGTGAGATCGAGGATTCCAAGACTATTTGCGGCCTCGCCCTTACCTCGTTGCATTTGCAGGGAGAATATGGCAAGCAGGACGTTTGACTGCCATCCGGGACATTGTTACGCAAAGTAATTGACGGTCCGTTTACTTGATACTGGAGGAAATATGATCGTAGGGGTGCCGCGGGAGATCCTGGACCAGGAATATCGTGTGGCCGTCACCCCGCAGGGAGCGCACGAACTGGTTGTCGAAGGTCACAAGGTTCTGGTCGAGAAGAACGCCGGCGAGGGCTCGAGTATTTCGGACGGGGATTACGAGGCGGCGGGAGCACTAATCGTGCCCGGAGCGGAAGACGTTTTCTCCGAGGCGGAGCTGATCCTGAAGGTAAAAGAGCCCCAGCCCTCCGAATTCCCGCTGCTGGGGGAGGGCCACATCGTGTTTACCTTCTTCCACCTTGCCGCCCACAGGGAGCTGACCGAGGAACTGGTAAAAAGGCGCGTGACAGCCGTGGCGTACGAGACGGTTGAGCGCCCGGACGGAAGCCTCCCCCTGCTGGCACCCATGAGTGAGGTGGCGGGACGCATGGCTCCGCAGGTAGGGGCGCACTATCTCGAGAAGATGAACGGGGGAAGGGGCATGCTTCTGGGCGGCGCTTCCGGTGTGCCCCCAGCCAACGTGGTAATACTGGGGGCGGGTATAGTGGGCGCCCATTCCGCCATCCTGGCCACGGGCATGAATGCACACGTCATCGTGTTGGACAAGAGCCTGGAGAAACTGCGCTACCTCGAACATATTCTGCACGGACGCATAACCACTCTGGTCTCCAACAAGCTGAGCGTGAAGGAGATGGTGCTCGATGCTGACCTGGTGATAGGCGCGGTCCTCATACCGGGGGCCTTGACCCCTGTTCTGGTGGATGATGCCACCGTCAGCGGTATGCGGTCCGGCTCCGTGGTCGTCGACATCTCCGTAGACCAGGGCGGCTGCATCACCACCTCGAGGATGACCACGCATTCAGACCCCATATATCTCGAGCACGACGTACTTCATTATTGCGTGGGGAATATTCCGGGCGCAGTCCCCAGGACATCCACGTTCGCACTCACCAACGTTACCTTGCCCTACGCGCTGGAGATAGCGGAATATGGCCTGAAGAAGGCGGTGGGGAGAAATGCAAGCCTGGCAAAGGGGGTCAACGTCATCGAGGGCCGCGTTACCTCCCGCCCCGTCGCAGAAGCGCACGGCCTCGAATACGAACCCCTGGATCATATATTGCCCATAGGTTTTGCCAGCGGGCAGCTGTTCGGGGATGAGTAGATGCACTTGAGCTCGGGGGATGACCCATGCGAGGAAGGCGTCCGGAGGATACGGCCTGGCCGGACCTGATCAACGAGTACCTGGTCTACATCGAGGTAGAGAGGGGGCTTTCCCCCCGTACCGTCGAGGCATACGGTAGAGATCTGCTGCGCTGGGTGGAGTTCATCTCCGGCCGGGGCAGATCCTCTCCGCAGGATGTGCGGCGGGGTGATATAACCCTTTTCCTGGAGGAGATGCGCGACCGCGGCCTGTCACCGCGTTCCCTAGCACGCATGACCGCCACCCTGAGGGGATTGCAGCGATTCCTGGCCGACGAGGGCTCGTACGGGGATCTCCCCATCGCGGATCTGCCCACGCCGCGCCACGGTCAAGCCCTTCCACGTGTGCTGAGCCAGGATGAGGTGGCAAACCTGCTCGAGCAGCCCATGCTGGAGGACCCTCCAGGGTTGCGTGACAGGGCCATCCTGGAGACGCTTTACGGGACGGGCATACGCATCTCCGAGCTCACGGGACTGGATATCGAGGACATGGACCTGCCCGGCAGGGAGATGCGCGTGATGGGCAAGGGCGCGCGGGAGCGGGTGGTGCCCATCGGGGACGCCGCCGCGGCAGCCCTGCGGAAGTACCTGGCAAGCGGCAGGCCGAAGATGGCCCGCAGTGCCAGCCAGAGAGCGGTATTCCTCAACCAGAGAGGAGGAAGGCTGACACGGCAGGGCGCCTGGGAGCTGGTGAGGAAATACGCCAGGAGAGCAGGCCTGGAGAAGAAGATGACCCCGCATACCCTGCGCCACAGTTATGCCACCCACCTGCTGGAGAACGGCGCCGGTCTAAGGTATATTCAGGAGCTGCTCGGACATGCCAGCATAAGCACGACACAGATATACACGCATGTCAGCAGGGAAAGGATACGGGAATCCTACCTGAGAGCTCACCCTCACGCCTGAGGGGTTTTATGGCGTGTATATGCTCGCCTTACAGATAAAAGCATACAATACGTTCAAATTAGATCGTCCGGCCGTGATATATATATGTAAAACATCTCGTAGGGAGTAACCGTTCCCAGCAAGGCCGGTTATTAGTTCTTGGAATGGGGAATATGTAATCTGGATTGATTTCCTTATGGTGGGCAAGCGATACTTGCAAGGAGGTGATGACCACAGGAAAGATGAAGTTATTGTCAGAAAGGAGGTGAAAAAATTGACCGATGTATCTGTGATAAGGGATTATGCCATTAAAAAGACGATAAACGGCTTAATCTTCGTTCTTCCCAATATCCCCGATGACAAGTTGCTGAACTTCGCCGAGAAGTTCGTGAACAGCGTTAAATGGCCAGACGGGCAGGAGTTCATCAGAACCCTTATCTTACAGATCAAGAACCGTCTGCCTGACCTGCACAAGAACGTGCGTCGCGGGGCGATCAACTTCCTGACTGATGCCCTTTTCTATAAGTCGAGGGTGCGGGAAGCCTATGAGAAGGAGCATGGCTACAGCCCGCCGCTGCTCCTGGTAATCAGCCCCACTATGCGCTGTAACCTCAAATGCGTAGGATGCTATGCGGGGATGTACTCCAAGAAAGATGACCTCCCCAAGGAGGTCATGGACCGCGTGCTTACCGAGGCAAAGGAGATGGGCATATACTTCATGGTCATCTCCGGGGGCGAGCCCTTCTACTACAAGCACATGATGGATATCTTCAAAAAGCACCACGATATCACCTTCCAGGTGTACACCAACGGTACGCTCATCGACCGCAAGCTGGCCGGCCAGATCGCGGAACTGGGCAACGTCATACCGTGCATTTCCGTGGAGGGCTTCAAGGAAGAGACGGATGCGAGAAGGGGCGAGGGCGTTTACGACAAGGTCATACAGGCCATGGACAACCTCAAGGAGGCACAGGCCCTCTTCGGCTTCTCGGCCACCGTAACCCGCTACAACAGCGATATGATCACGCAAGATGATTTCGTGGACTACTACATGGAAGAGAAAGGCTGCTTCATAGGTTGGTACTTCCAGTACATGCCTATCGGCACGCGGCCCTCCCTGGAGCTGATGACCACGCCGGAGCAGCGTATCCAGCGCCTGGAGCGGGTCACGCGCATGCGCCAGGAGAAGAGATACCTCATATCCGATTTCTGGTGCGACGGCCCGCTGGTGGGAGGTTGCCTGGCCTCGGGGCGCCAGTACCTCCACATCAACCAGAACGGTGACGTGGAGCCCTGCGTCTTCGTGCACTTCGCGGTTGACAACATCAGGGACAAGTCCCTGTCGGAGGCGCTGGAATCGGATTTCTTCCGTTCCATACGCGAGCGCGCTCCGTACCACCCCAACCTTCTTCGCCCGTGCATGATCATCGATCATCCCTACGTGCTGAGGGAATGCGTGGCGAAATGCGGCGCGTATCCCACCCATCCGGAAGCCGAGGGGATAATCAAAGACCTCGCGCCCGACCTCGATGCCTACGGCGAGGAATACGGCCGCATGGCGGACGAGGTATGGATGGAGAAATACCAGGACTATACCATGCTCGACCAGAAGAAGGGCACGGCCTGAGGGTTCAAGCAAAAGAGGGCCGCCTCGTGGCGGCCCTCTTCCTATACGGCGATTTCCTTATGGGTCATGCTCGTGGTATATATTTCCAGAAGATATCGCAATAAACGGCGATGGGTGTGCCGAGCTGATTCCTTTGCCTGGCGAGCGATTATAACCGCTGGGTAAGGGCGGAAGAACAAGGGTGACTCGAGCTTTGTGTGGGAAGGCCAAGGCAGGGGTCGGGGCGAATGTTAGAATAGTCTAGAAGGCCGAGGAGAAAGGCAGGCTTTGATGGAGGACCTCTTCTTTGGCGACGGCTGGTTGAGTGACCTGCTCAAAGAATCAGGCGTGCCCGTCAGGGTAAAGGACAAAGTAAGAGAGAAGATGCAGGTGCTGGCAACGGGCGGTCAAGGACAGTGGGAAGAGGACTGGAGGTCCGTTAACGGTCTGCTGGGGGAAGGCCGGGTGGGTGAGGCACTCGAGAAAGCGATGGGGTCGCTTTACCGCACCTACGATGTCCTGGTCGAGCACCTCGGGGAAGAGAGCCAGGCTCTGGAGAAGCCATTCAGCCCGTTCATGGTGCGAAGGCGTGAGATAAAGAAGATTATTCATCCCCAGGAAGACCTGCAGGAACTCGTGAACTCTGGAGACGATCTTGACATGGTGATCGGGCTGGAGATGATCAACGACGCCCGCAGGTTGCTCGCGAGCTGGGGGGCCGGGGTGTGGGGCAAAGGGCCCATGAAGCTCATCCCCCGCCTCGAGGAGGACATGGAGGACCTGCGCAGGAGCCAGGCCGCGTTCGCGGAGAATGAATCCCTCGACGACGAGGATATCGAAAAGGAAATAGAGCAGGCGGACAGGTTCGCCACCATGGCAACGCGTTTCGCACGCGACCTCATGGACCTCCACCTGCAGAATGCGAGGAACCCTGAGGTAAGGATGCGCTTCCTCAAGCTGTGGGAGACGGTGCGGCACCTGGAACAGGATGACACGCCGGCGGCGGCATTCGAGGCGGTGCAGATCCTGGAGGAAGCACTGGGGCTGGCCGGCCTCGGCGGGGGAGAGCTCCTGCAGAGGATCGATCTCCTCTACGATATCTTCAAAGACGCGGAAGAACTGAGAAAAGCCGTGGACCACCTGGTCACGGTCTCCAGGGACGGGGAGGGGACGATACGGCCCGAGCAGGGAAGCCTGTACATCGCAACCATTGCGGAGGCCCTTGGAGACGTAGGCCTTGAAGTCGCTTGATCCATAATAACTGCCGCCGGGCCGAAGCCCGGATCTCTTCCTGGTTATATACCGTGCGGCGGCGCAATGAATGTATGTGGAGAACAATCATGTCCCATGCCATCAGGCGTGTAATATGGATAGTCCTCGACGGGGTAGGGGCGGGTGCCCTGCCCGACGCAGGCGCATACGGTGACGCCGGTACCAATACGCTAGAGCACACAGCAAGCGCAGTTGGGGGCCTCCACCTGCCCCACCTGGAAGCGGTGGGTCTGGGCAACCTGACGGGCATAGAGGGCTTGCAGCGGCAGGAGGAAACCGCGGGGGCATATGGCCGGCTCGCCGAGAGATCGCCCGGAAAGGATTCGAGCAGCGGACACTGGGAACTGGCCGGCGTGATCCTGGACGAACCGTTCCCTGCCTTCCCCCGCGGTTTCCCGTGCGAACTGGTACGGAGGTTCGAAGAGCGTATAGGACGCGGCGTACTGGGCAACAGGCCGGCATCGGGTACTGAGATCGTCGCGGAACTGGGCGAGGAGCATATGCGCACCGGGAAGCCCATCCTCTACACCTCCGCGGACAGCGTATTCCAGCTGGCGGCACACAAGGACATCGTAACCCTGCGGGAGCTATATGCCATGTGCCACGAGGCAAGGGACCTGCTGCAGGGAAAGTATGAGGTAAACCGGGTCATCGCCAGACCTTTCGTGGGTAGACCGGGTGCGTTCGAACGCGTCGGAGGCGAGAGGCTCGACCTGTCGCTTCCGCCGCCGCGCCCCACGGTGCTGGCGCTGTGCCGCGAAGCGGGGGTCGCAGTGAAGGGAATAGGGAAGATAGGCGACCTTTATGCCGGCGTGGGAGTGAGCGAGAGTATCCACACCGCGGGGAACGGGGAGACCATGCAGCGACTGTTCGACGAAACGAGCTCGGGTGGAGAAGGGGTGATCATGGCTAACCTGGTGGATTTCGATACCCTGTACGGTCACCGGCGCGACCCGCGTGGATTCGCGCGTGCCCTGGGCGAGTTCGACGATTTTCTCCCCGTCTTGCGCAAGGAAATGGGAGCGCATGACGTGTGCATGATCGTCTCCGACCACGGTTGTGACCCGACACATGTGGGGAGCGATCATACGCGGGAGTACGGCATTCTAATCGTTTTCGGGGACAGAGTGGTGCGGGGAAGGGACCTGGGGATCAGGAGGAGCTTCGCCGATTGCGGAAGGAGCGTGGCCGATCTCCTGGGGTTGGGCGGCGCGGGCCTGGACGGCACGAGTTTCGCGGGCGAGATCATGGCCTGAGCCGGTCATGCATGTTGTGGGCTGTAACTGGCATATAATTACTGCAGGGGGATGAAGGATACGTACGCTACGTGCCCGTGACGGTCGGGTGCGGGAGCCGTAAAGGGAGCTGACCGCCTGGCATGGATGTGATTCTGGGACATGTGAACGTCGATTTCGACGCCCTGGCCTCCATGGTCGCGGCGAAGAGACTATACCCCGAGGCGGTGATGGTGTTCGCCGGGTCGGTAAACCGCAACGTGCGCGAGTTCATCGCCCTCCACGGCGACGTGCTGGAGTTCATGGAACCGCGTTCCCTCGACGTAGAGGCGATATCCCGGCTCATCGTTGTGGATAACCGCATAGCCGAGAGGCTGGGGGAGCTGAAGGACGTTCCGGGTCGCTCCGGCGTGGAGGTCTTCGTCTACGACCACCATCCGCCTTCCCCCCACGATATGGTTGGCGTCAAGGACTACTCCGAGATCCTGGGCTCCACCACCACCGTGCTGGTGAAGATCATCCACAGTAAGGACATACCCATAACCCCCTTCGAGGCCACCCTCTTCGCCCTGGGGATTCACGAGGATACCGGTTCGCTGACCTTCGCCGGGACGACCTACGAGGATGCGGAGGCGCTCTCATACCTCATGCGCGAGGGCGCCAACCTCAACGTGATCATGCATTTTCTCGGCCCGCAGCTGACCCCCTCCCAGCACGAGCTGATGAAAAAACTCCTCTCCGGCCTGGAGCTGCGGCGCGTCAAGGGTGTTCTGGTCGCCGTGGCCAGGGCCAGCATGGACGAATACGTGGAGGGCGCCTCGCTCATCGCAAGCAAACTGGCGGAACTGGAGAACCTCGACGTCCTCTTCACCCTGGCGCAGATGCACGGCAGGGTGGTGGTGGTCGGACTTTCACGCCTCGACCAGGTGGACGTGGACGAGGTGCTCTCCGGCCTGGGGGGAGGAGGGCACGCCAAGGCGGGCTCGGCGGTGATGAAAGACTATACGCTGAGTGGGGCGGAAAAACGGCTGCTGGAGCTGCTGGAGGAGAGGGTGCGCCCCCTGGTGACGGCGGGGGAGATAATGAGCGGGCCGGTAAAGACCATCGCGGAGGACACGCCCATAGCGGAGGCTTCTCGGCGCATGGAGCGTACGGGCCACACCGCCTTTCCGGTAGTGGACGGGGCGGGAGAGCTGACAGGAATCATCTCCCGCAAGGATCTGGACAAGGCCGGACACCACGGGCTGGGCCACGCGCCGGTGAAGGGTTTCATGTCGCGCAACCTCATAGACGTGGACGAGGGGGCCCCCCTGCAGGAGATCCAGGCTCTGATGACCGCCAACGCCATCGGGCGCGTGCCGGTGGTGAGGGAGAACAGGGTGGTGGGTATCGTTACCCGCAAGGACGTCATCCGCGCCCTGCACGGATCAGATTACCTGCGGGGATTCGGCCCCTCGGGCAGGGCGGCGGGATACTCCCGGTCCGAGGTTCTGGAGATGATGCAGCAATCGCTCCCGGGCGACGTGCAGGCGCTGCTGCGCAACATATCTCAGGTGGCGGAGGAGGGCGCATACAGCGTGTTCCTCGTAGGCGGCGTGGTGAGGGACCTCCTGCTGGGCTTCCCCAACCTGGATTTGGACATCGTGGTGGAGGGGGACGGTATCGAGTTCGCGCGCCTGCTCGCGCACGAGATCAAGGGCAGGGTGAGGAGCCACCGCAAGTTCGGCACCGCTGTGGTCATCCTGCCCACGGGGCGCAGGATAGACGTGGCCACGGCGCGCACCGAATTCTACGAACACCCCGCGGCGTTGCCCACGGTCGAGGTGTCCTCCATAAGGCAGGACCTCTACCGCCGCGACTTCACCATCAACGCCATGGCCGTAGCGCTCACGGGGGGACGCTTCGGCGAACTGCTGGATTATTTCGGGGGCCTGCGCGACCTGGAGAGGCGCCACGTGCGCATCCTCCACAACTTGAGCTTCGTGGAGGACCCGACGCGCATTTTCAGGGCGGTACGTTTCGAGCAGCGCTATGGTTTCGAGCTCGAGCGCCAGACGGAGATACTGGCGCGCCGGGCGGTGGAGATGGAGATCGTGGGCAAGCTCACCAACGCCCGCGTGAGGGACGAATTGATCGACATCTTCTGCGAGCCCAGCCCCCTGCCCTTCAAGGCGGTGGAGCGCTTGCAGGACCTGGGGGCCCTGCACACCCTCCACCCCGATCTGTCCGTGAGCAGGGCCATGCGCGGGCGCTACGGCCTGATGTATAAGCACGGCGAGGAGGCCTTTGAGCTGGTGGGGGGGGAGGCAAGGAAGTGGATCCCCTCCCTGGCGGCGATGCTCGAGGACCTGCCCCTGCAGGAGTCCGAGAAGTGGTGCCACCAGATGCGCTTCAAGAAGGACGACAGCTTGGCCGTCATGCAGTGCCTGGGCCGCGTCCCGGAGATAATAAAGGTCTTGAGCAGCGAGGACCTCTCCCCCAGCCAGGTGGTGGATTTCCTTGACCCGCTTGTCGGGGAGGCCTTAGCATATCTCTATGTGCTCGGCGGCCCGCAGCCGCGCAAGAGCGTAGTATTCTATGTCGAGAAGTGGAGGGATATCGCGCCCGGGATCAAGGGCAACGATCTGGCCGAGCTGGGCCTGAAGCCCTCCCGGGCCTACGCGGACATCCTGTACAGGGTGAGGGCGGCGAAGCTGGACGGCAAGGTTAAGGACAGGGAGGACGAGCTGAAGCTGGCGCGCAGGCTGGTGAGAAAGACACAGAAGGGATAGCCGGCATTGAGTAACTGGGAAAGAGCCGTATACATGCTGGTGGGCCTGATCATCGGGGTAATCGTCCACGAGTACATGCACGGGTACGTGGCCTACCGCATGGGCGACACCACCGCCAAGCGCGCGGGGAGGCTCACCCTGGACCCCCTGGCACATATAGATCCCGTTGGCACCGTTATCCTGCCCGGCGTACTCCTGCTGTTCACAGCCATGGGGATGGGGGGGTTTGTCATCGGATACGCAAAGCCCGTACCTATCAACCCCTTTCTATTCCGCAAGCCTCGCGCGATCATCTGGGTATCACTGGCGGGGCCGCTATCTAACCTCGCACTGTGCCTGCTTTTCCTGGGAATTATGAGGGTCCTTATAATGCTCGACGGCGGTTCGGTACTGCAAAAAGTCGAATATACGGTGTTATATATCGCTTATATCAACGCCGTCCTCTTCGTCTTCAATCTCATCCCCATACCCCCCCTGGACGGCTCGCGAATAGTCGGCTACTACCTGCGCGGCGAGGCGAAGCGCATCTACAGCACCATCGAGCCCTTTGGCTTCGTTATCGTGATGTTGCTTGTATTTACTTTCGGCGCCTTCTTCTCAAACCTGTTTAATAGCGTGTTCGATTTCTTCTTGCGGATATTTGGATTGTAACGGCTTGATATGAACACCTGGCGCAACCTACCCGGCAAGATATGGGTGACACTCGTCTCCCTCGACCCACGCTTGCGCGTACGCGCGCGCCGCGCCGCGGCGGAGCTCTCCCCGGGCGAGGCGGAGCTCTTCGCAGCCATGAGCCGATACGACCTCGCCCATTCGCTGGCAGTGGCCGCGAGGCTCGCCGACGACCCCCTGCTGTATAAAGCTGGCCTGCTGCACGATGCCGGCAAGCTCCGCAGCGAGCTGGGTCTCTTGACTCGCTGGCTTTATACCGGTCTTGAGATCACGGCCCCGGCGCTTCTTCGCCGCATAGCCGCCGGGATAGAATCTCAGGCAACGGGCGAAGGGGTCATGGAAAGCATGTGGGGAACTCCACATGGATGGAGGAGGGGCCTATACGTGCAACTCCATCACGGCGAGATAGCAGCGGAGATGCTGGCGAGGATGGACAGCGAGGAAGAGCTGGTCCATCTGGTGGGCCATCACCAGTTGGAGCCGCGCGACGAGCGCGAGCTGCGTTTAAAGGAAGCGGACGATGCCCTCTAGAGACGGTACGCGAGCAGAGTAATTGGAACCTGTAACAGAGGCTATAATACTGAGGGCCGGGCGAGCGATATCGCTTACGCGGTGGTAGTGCGGCGGGTTTTCCCGCATGTTGTAATCACGAAGAGGCATGTTTATTCCACGCGGGCCGCAAGGTAACAAGAGGCAAAAGACCGTAGCGTATAGAATATAGACATGGACCCGCTACATGGCGGGATCCCGGACCGGACGGCATGACAAGAGGAGGGACCTTGGCGCGAAGGATACTGACCGGATACCGGCCCACGGGCAAGCTGCACCTGGGCAACCTGCACGGCAACCTCAAGGGCATGATAGAGCTGCAGGAGGAGGCGGAGTGCTACTTCTTCATCGCGGACTGGCATGCCCTGACCACCGATTACGGCGACCCGTCCCGGTTGCGCGAATACACCGAGGGGATGGTCCTGGACTGGCTGGCCGCCGGCATAGATCCGGCCAAGGCGGCCATATACCGCCAGTCGGACCTCCCGGAGGTGGCGGAGTTCCAGCTCTACCTGTCCATGATCACTCCTCTGGGCTGGCTGGAGAGGGTGCCCTCGTTCAAGGAGCAGCTGGAGCAGCTGGAGGGCAAGGACATATCCACCCACGGTTTCCTCGGATACCCGGTGCTGCAGGCCGCAGATATCCTCATCGTCAGGGCGGACGGGGTGCCGGTGGGAGAGGACCAGCTTCCACACCTGGAGCTGACGCGGGAGATCGTGAGGCGGTTCAACTACATTTACGGCGAGACCTTCGGCGAGCCGCAGTCGCTGCTCTCGCGCAGCCCGCGTATCCCCGGGGTGGATGGTCGCAAGATGAGCAAGAGCTACGGTAACTTTATCTCGCTCACAGATCCGCCGGACGAGATAAAGAAAAAGGTGCTGTCCATGATCACCGACCCCGCGCGGCGCACGCGCAAGGATCCCGGAGATCCCGAGAAGTGCAGCGCCTATCAGCTGCACAAGGTCTATACGCAGGACCGCCTGGACGAGGTAGCGGAGAATTGTACCACCGCGGGCTGGGGCTGCGTGGAATGCAAGGGGATCCTGGCGGAGAGGGTGGTCGATTCCCTCCTGCCCTTCCAGGAGCGCCGCCGGGAACTGGAGAGCAGGCCCGGCTATGCCTGGGAGGTCATGGAGCAGGGCCTGGCCAGGGCAAAGCCACTGGCCCAAGAGGTCCTGGGGGACGTGCGAGCGCGCATGGGGATCGAGTGAGGGGGAGAAGTGCCCTACCAGGTGAAGCTGGAGGTTTTCGAGGGGCCCCTTGACCTCCTGCTGCACCTTATCGGGCGCAGGGAGATCGACATCTACGACATCTCCATCGCGGAGATCACGGACGAGTACCTCAGCTACATGGAGTCCTTGCGCGAACTCGACCTGGAGATAGCGACCGAGTTCCTGCTCATCGCTGCAACGCTGCTGAAGCTGAAGTCCGACTACCTGCTGCCGGAGCCGGAGGTGGAGGGGGAGGAGCCGGGCCCATCCGAACTGCGCGAGGAACTGCTGTGGAGGCTGGTGGAGTACCAGAAGTACCGCAACGCTGCGGCGGAACTGGGCAGGCGTCTCGAGCGCGAGGAGAGGTACTACTACCGCCAGGTCGACCTGGAGGAACCCTTCCGGCATGTCGTGCCGGACGTGCTGAGGGGTCTGACCCTGGAGAAGCTGGCCGCAGCGGCGAGAGTGCTCATAGAGATGGAGGCGCATGTAGACGTCTCCTACATCGCTCCCGTCAAGGTGAATATAGGCGATTTCATGGAGCGGGTGCGAGCACAGCTGGCAGAGAAGGGCAGAACGAGTTACCGGGAGCTCACGGCGGAATGCGCGCTGCGCGTGGAGCTTATCGCCATGTTCCTTGCCCTGCTGGAGCTGTACAAGCGCGAGGAGATAGATATCCGCCAGGCAGCCCGTTTCGGGGATATAGAGGTATACGCGACGGGGGATGATACGCATGGAGATTAAACCTGTTGGAGGCAACCAGCCCATAGGCGGAAAGCTGTGGAGGACGGGGGCGGGACACGAGGATATCCAGGAGATGGAGGATATCAAGGGGGCGCTGGAGGCGCTGCTCTTCGTCGCTGACGAACCGCTGGTTCCCCGCCAGCTCGCCGAGGCGGTTGGAGGCGGTGAGGGCAAGGTCCTCTCCGCGTTGCAGGAGTTGCGCGAGGAATATGAGCGATACAACAGGGGGATGCAGTTGAGAGAGGTGGGCGGGGGATGGCGGATGCATACCCATCCGGCCTACGCGTCACAGATCGAGAAACTGCTGCTCTCCTCCCGCCGGGCCAGGCTGACGCGGGCGGCGGTGGAGACCCTGGCCATTATCGCTTACCTGCAGCCGATCACCAGGACCCAGATCGCCAACCTCAGGGGAGTGCAATCGGAGAGCATGGTGAAGGTGCTGGAGGAGCAGGACCTGGTGGCCGAGGCCGGTAAGGAGAGATCCCCCGGCGGGCCCGCCCTCTACGTGACCACGGATAAATTCCTAGAGCGCTTCGGCCTCAACAGCCTGGAGGACCTCCCACCCCTGGATGATTTCCAGCCGCACCGGGAAACCATCGATCGCATCGCGCGTTCCCTCGCTGGCCAGAGGGAGGAGGATGGCGGGGACAGCGATACCGGCGTCGAAGGTGTCGTGTCCGGGATGACGGCGACCGGCGTCGTGAGCGACCTGGACGGGGAGGACGAGGATATCGCGCTTCAGGCCACGCAATGGGATATGAATGGCGGCGGGGAGGACGGCGGTTCGGACGCGGGTCTACGCTGACACTGGATGGGCTGGTAGGTCATGTCGTCGCAGGAGAGGCTGCAGAAGGTCATGGCGGCGGCGGGAATCGGCTCCCGCCGCAAATGCGAGGCGATTATAGAAGCCGGCAGGGTGAAGGTGAACGGCGTAAGGGCAACCCTGGGGGACCGGGTCGACACCGAACGTGACCAGGTGACCGTCGATGGCATCCTGCTGGAGCCCGAGGTTGAGAAGAGATATCTCCTGCTCAACAAGCCGGCGGGGTATATAACCACGCTCAAGGATACACGTGGGCGTCGCACGGTCATGGAGCTGATACACGAGAAGGAGCGCCTCTTCCCGGTCGGGAGATTGGACCGCGATACCCGCGGTTTGCTTTTGCTGACCAACGATGGCTACCTCGCCCACAGGTTGATGCACCCGAGTCACGGCATCGAGAAGACCTACGTGGTAAAGACGGTAGGCGCGCTGTCGCCCCGGGGTCTGGCCATGCTGCGCAAGGGTGTCTCGCTGGAGGAGGGCACGACCGCGCCGGCGAAGGTCAGGGTGCTGGAGCGGAAAGGCGAACGCTGCGTACTGGAGCTTACCATTCACGAGGGAAAGAAACGTCAGGTGCGGCGCATGTGCGCGGCGGTGGGCTTGGAGGTGGAGGACCTCTTGCGCACCCGCATGGGCCCACTGAATCTCAGGGGATTGGAGGAGGGGAGATACCGCGCCCTTGACGCCGTAGAGATTAATAGGCTGCTCGAAGTGGAAGAATGACGGGCACTTACGCGCCCTTATAAAATCCAAGACCTGCGGCTGATGGGTATGGTAAACTGTTGTTCTGATAAGGAGGAGGCAGGTCATGCAGGTGAGAGCATTGCGGGGTGCAACACTCTGCAAGGAGAACAGCAAAGAGGAGATAACCGAGAGGGCAGCGGAGCTCCTGCGCGAGATGATAAAGCGCAACGACATCCGCCCCGAAGACATCATGGACATCATCTTTACCGCTACCGAGGACCTGACCGCCGAGTTTCCGGCAGCGGCCGCACGCCACATCGGATTGACCCACGTACCGTTGCTGTGCGCACGCGAGCTCTCTATAGAGGATTCTCCCAAGATGTGCCTCAGGGTTCTCATGCACTTCTATACGCGAAAACATCCGCACGAACTGCGCCATCCCTATCTCGAGGGGGCGCGCCAGCTGAGGACTGACCTCCCCGAATAAGCCGGCAGCGCCTCACAACCGCATAGTAGACAAGGGGAGTTCGAGCCCGGGGCTCGAACTCTTTGGATTTATGGGATCCGGCGGGAAGAACGGAGGCCGGAAGGAAAGCGATGGTCCCTGCCTGAGGAAGCGTGGAGACAGAGGCATACGCCCGCAAGCCGGTGTAGAGTCCCCGGGGCCGGGATAAGGAAGGAAGTGGTTGAGGTGGTCATCGTTCTGCACGAGGACGCGAGCGAGAAGGACATCGAGGAACTCGTAGCCGTTCTGCACGAGGTAGGCGCCGAGGCCCATGTGTCGCGGGGAGAGTTCCGCACCGTGATCGGGGTGATCGGAGACCGCGAGAGGGTCATGCAGATGCCCTTCGAGGCTTATCCCGCCGTGGAGAAGGTCGTTCCCATAATGAAACCCTACAAGCTCGTGAGCCGCGAGTTCAGGGGGGAGCCCACCGTGGTAACCGTAGGTGGCGCCACCATCGGGGGAGGGACTTTCAGCGTCATCGCCGGCCCGTGCTCGGTGGAGAGCGAGGAGCAGAT
>JAFGDU010000021.1 GCA_016931915.1 Actinomycetota bacterium | reverse complement strand
GCCCGTGGAAGCGCACGTAAGCTACGTCTCCGGTGAGGATAACGTGCGGTTTCACCAGGCCCTTCAGGCGAGGCTCGTCCACGCAGCAGAAGCCCATTCCGAGCTCGCGCAGCAGGTCCATGGTCTCGTCGCTTATCCAGTTCTCGTTGCGGAATTCCACCACGATATCCTGTCCCGGAAGCAGCTCGCGAAAGCGGCGCAGGTAAGCACGGGTGGCGTCGGTGTTCTTGAAGCCCCAGGGGAACTGGGCCAACACGCAAGCCAGTTTTCCGTGGTCCTCCATGGGGCGCAGTACCTCGCGGAAGCCCTCGAAATCCCCCCGGTTGTCCTTGTACGCATGGGTAATCCCCTTGTAGGCCTTGATGACGAATTGGAACTCCGGGCTGGTGCGCCTGGCCATGGATAAGATGCTTTTGGGCGAGGGCAGGGCGTGCCAGGTGCTGTTCACCTCTACCACCGGAAAACGGCAGGAATAGTACTCCAGCATGTACTTTTTGTCCTGTTTTTCGGGGTAGAAAGCCCCCTTCCAGTCCTGGTAGCTGAACCCCGCCGTTCCTATATAGATCATTTGCTGCCCCCGCGCCCCAGTTACCGGGAAAATGAAAACCCCGCCGTTTAAGGTCACGGCGGGGGGTTGTTGGCTCCGAGCCGTATCCTCCCGGCTAATTCTCCAGTATCTTCACGTCGTCGATGGCGATATCAACGTAGCTGTAGGCGACCCTTTCGTCCACGTTGCGGCGGTTTTTGAAGCGGAAAAGGAAGACCGTGGGGTAGACTCCCTCGACTATCCCCTCTTTCTCCTCCCAGTGGGTCTTCGGCTTTGATTCCTTCACGGAGATGCGCACTACTTTTCCAACCATCTTGCGCATGGTCTCCATGATTTCCGAAATGCTGTCGTTCTCTATCCCGGTCGGCTTCATACTGACTACCACCTCGACTCTTTCCTCAGATTTGCAGGAAGTTCCATTTTAACACCGTTTTTCCTGCATATCTACCCTTATTCTACCATATTGACGGCAAAACCGGCGATTTTGTTCCGCCAATTTTGCCCTCACCAGTCGTTTTATCTCTTCGCCACGGACCTGTTTTTCTCCTTTTGTCGTCGGAGTATTCGTCATTTTCGTGTTCAGTTCAAGGCATTTATATACAATATATTGCGTTTCTTGATAATGAACAATGATGTATAACAGCATACGGGTAAATTTGGCGAAATATTAATGCCCGCGGTTTTTAGAGTTGCCTGGCATAAAATGCCTAGAGACCCCGCAGCACCTCGATAGCCCCTTCCAGGGTATCAACGGGGCCAAGCTCCAGGCTGGTGGAGAGCCCCTCCAGGTCTTCCTGGTTTCCCACCGGATATATGGCACCCTCACTCTCGGCAGCCCTTACCTGGAGACCCCGCAGCACCTCGATAGCCTCTTCCAGGGTATCAACGGGGCCAAGCTCCAGGCTTGTTGAGAACCCCTCCAGGTCTTCCTGGTTTCCCACCGGATATATGAACAGCGTCGCACCCTCACTCTCGGCAGCCCTTATCTTGAAGGGCAGTCCGCCGATGGGGCCTACTTCCCCGTCAATGGAGATCTCCCCCGTCCCGGCGATCTTCTCGCCAGCGGTAAGATCGTCGGGAGTTAGGGCGTTTACCAGGGACAGGGTCATCATCATCCCCGCCGAAGGCCCCTTGACCGTCTCCAGATCCCACTCCACCTCCACTTCCGAGGTGTAGGCGAAGAAATCCCGTACCGATATCCCGATGATCTTTCTGCCCAGTTCCGGCTCATATACGGGCTGTATCTCTACCTCCCTGACGCCGTCTACCAGCAACTCGGACAGGTCGGGGCGCTGCATCGCCCCCTCCGCTACCTCTTCATCGAACTCCTCCGCGAGCTCGGCGTCTATCTCCTTCACCTGCAGCTCAACGGATTCTCCCTCGGGAGTGGAGTCGATCATTTCACTGAAATCATCGCCGTCCGTAACCGGCACGTCGTCCACGGCCACTATGACTTCGCCCGCGTTCAACACCCCGGATGCGGGATAGCCGGACCCGACATCCACCACGAACATGCCCAGTTCCTCGACCTCGACCGCCTCACCCACCTCTTGCAAGCCCGCCACCACGGCGGTGTCCTGGCTCAGGAAGGTGATCACGATATCCACCGTATCCTGTTCCTCGGTATTCAACTCCTCCCCGAGGTAATCGCGGACCTTGAGCAGCTCGAAGCTGTCGTCGAAGAGGGAAGCGATATTGTTGATGAGGCGGGACTCCTGCAGGGAAACAGAGGTCAGCAGGAGCTCCCCCCGGGAGGGATAGGTCTCAGCCCCCTCTACCTCGAGGCCTTCCTGCAGGTCGAAGGAGGGCCCGGGGCTTTCCAGCAGGAAGCCGGTGGGTACGGCGACTAACATGAAGATGAGCGGCGCGAGGAAGGGGATGAGCAGCTTCGCAACGGAGGTCCCGGCACCCTCGGGACGGCCGGGTGTCCTGGGCGTTTTCTGCTGTCCTTGATACGGCAATCCATTCCCGGAGGTTTCGTTGCTTGGATCGGTCACAGCACCACGTCCACCTTTCTACCGCAATTGTCGCAGGCTCCGTCCTCGATGCCCTTAAGAGACGTCCCGTAACCCCTGCGGGATATGAGCAGGTTTGCGCACTGGGGGCAATATGTATTGGAGCCGTCCCTTGCCGCTACGTTTCCCAGGTAAACGTAGAATAGCTTCTGCAGCGCTATCTCGCGGGCCCGCAGCAGCGATGATAGCGGGGTGGGTTCTATGGTCATCTTGTAAGCGGGGAAATAGGCGGAGAAATGCAATGGTACCTCGGGTCCCAGCTCGGCAACGAAGTCAACCAGCTTGCCGAACAGCTCGTCGGAATCGTTGAGCGTGGGGATGACCAGGTTGGTGATCTCCACATGGATCCCGGCCTCCCTGGCAGCCTGGCACGTGGCCAGGACCGGCTCCATCTTCGAGCTGCAGATCTTGCGGTAGAACTCCGGATCCATGGACTTGATGTCGATGTTCATGGCATCCACGGACGCTGCCAGCTGGGCAAAGGGTTCGGCGTTTATGGAACCGTTGGTGACCAGGACGTTAGCCAGACCCTCCTGGTGTGCCAGCCGGGAGCATTCAAGAACGAACTCGTACCAGATGGTGGGCTCATTATAGGTATAGGCGATACCCACCGATCCCTGCGCCAGGGCCTCGTCCACCGCCTGCCGTGCGGTTATCTCCGCCGTTATCGCGTCTGGCTGCAGCATATGCCAGTTCTGACAGAAATCACAGCTCTGGTTGCAGCCCTTCGTTCCCAGGGAATAGATCAAGGCGCCGGGGTGGAAATGGTAGAGGGGCTTCTTCTCGATGGGATCCATGCTCCTGGCCATGGCGCGGTTGTAGATCTCTGAATACAGCACACCGCCTGAGTTGAGCCTCACCTTGCATACACCCCTCTTCCCCTCCGCGATGCGGCAGTCCTGGGGGCAGAGCAGGCAGTGTACCTTGCCGTCCTCCAGCTTCTCGTAATAGAGCGCTTCCTTCATACAACCTATTCTATACGACCCCAGCAGATCAGATAAGGATGAGGATGAGGTGGGAGAGGCCTCCCAGCAGCAGGGCCAGGACAACTGTCGAGCCGGTTATAACGAGGGAATCCCTCACGCCCACTTCCCTCCAAAGCACCGCCAGGGTGGCCACGCAGGGAATGTAGATTGAGCAGACCAGGGCGAAGGTGAATATCTGCCCCTTGCTCATGAACTCGAGTAGGCTCGAGCTCTCGGTTACGCCGGGTATCGCCTGCGCCGCCAGCACCAGGAGCAGGGCCAGCGCAAGTTCTTTGCGCAGGAAGGCGAAGATGAGCGCCAGCAGCGCGACCGCGGGTATGCCCAGCCACCATTCCGCCAGGGGCTCCAAGGGCTGAGTCAGCTTGAATATCCACTCGCTCTCGTAAAGCAGCCCGAGCAGGAAGCTGCCGGCCACGATGAGGGGAGCCGCGATATAGATGAAATCCTTCAGCCTCAGCCACGTCTTCTTCAGCACGTTGACCATGGAGGGCGTGCGGAAGGGAAACATCTCCATCACCAGCCCGGTGGACTCCCCGGGCATGATCTTGTTGAGGAAGAGGCCTGCAGCGATGACGATCGCGAAGAGGATGGCGAAGAGCAGCAGGGCCTGCGCCCACCCCACGTAACGGGATACGCCGCCCATGATCACCGCCACCCGTGCGCTGCAGGGCACCAGTACGATGAGCACGCAGGCGATAACCCTCTCCCGGCGCGTGGACAGTACCCTCGTGCCCATCACCGCGGGGACGTTGCACCCCACGGCGGAGATAAGGGGTATGACCGCGCGCCCGTGCAGGCCCAGCCGGTGCATGAAGCGGTCGGTGAGGAAGGCGACGGAGTTGAGGTAACCGCTGTCCTCCATGAATCCAAGGATGAGGTAGAAGACCAGGAGATAAGGGAGGGCTATCTCCAGGACCGCCCCCACGCCGTCCACGGCCCACCCCAGGGACTGGGAGAAGACGTTCACCCCCAGCAGCGCCTCTATGCCCCGTCCCAGTGGACCGCCGATCACCGCCTCCCAGAATTCGGCAAACAACTCCGCCAGGGCTCCCCCGCCCCAGAAGATAGCGAGAAAGACCAGGCCCATCACCACAAGCAGGATGGGGATGCCCGTCTTGAAGGAGGTGGTGTATTCCCACATCCTCTCGCCCAAGCGGGGCTTGCCGTACTCCCTGCGCTCCTGGACGTTGGAGGCTATGCTTCCCGCGATTCCGTGGCGCTCGCGGGCGATGATCAACGCCGCCTTATCGCCGTGCTCCTGCTCGATCTCCTCCGCTATCCTGGAACAGAAGGAGATGATCTCACCACCAGCCGGCTCTTGTCGTATCGCCTCCACGAACTCCTCGTCGTCCTCCAGGAGCAGGATAGCCAGGGCACGTGACGAGAGATCGAAGGGGACGTCCTCCAGTTTGCCCTCGATATACCGCGCCAACCTGCGGATGCGGGACTCGATATCCATGGCATACGAGAAGGGGATGGTGATGTATTCCTCCTTGCGCTGTGCCAGTTCCAGCGCCTGGTGCATGAGCTCGTCCAGCCCGTCCCCGCGAACTCCGACCGTCGGGACCACCGGCACTCCCAGAAACTCAGACAGGAGCTCTACGTCGGTGTGCACTCCAGCCTTCTCAGCCTGATCAACCAGGTTGAGGGCCGCCACCACGGGGCACCCAAGGTCGAGGAACTGCAGCAGCATGTAGAGATTGCGCGCCAGGTTGTTGGCATCTAGGATGACGATGACCACGTCCGGCTTCCCCTGCAGCACCCCCCGCCTGGCTACCATCTGATCCTCGGACACCGCCCCCAGAGCATACGTACCCGGCAGGTCAACGATGCCTATGGAATCTTCACCCATCTCGGTCACACCGAGGTTCAGCTCCACGGTCATGCCCGGGTAATTGGCGGTCATCACGCCCATGCCGGTGATGCGGTTGAAGATGGTGGATTTGCCCACGTTGGGGTTGCCGGACAGGGCGAATATATATTCAGACTTGGCCCGGACCTTTTCCAGCTGCTCCAGCCGCTCCGGTTTCATTTCCTGCGGGCACCGCCCTTACGGCGTTGGCCGTGCCTTTTCATGCCTGGTCCCTTTTTGGTATAGATCTTCGACGCCACCTCTCGCCCCAGGGCGTACTGGGTGTCTCCGACCTTGACCAGCAGCGGCCCACCGAAGGGTGCGACTTCCTTGACCTCTATATTTACATCCGGCAGCAAGCCCAGGGAGGCAAGGTACTGGAGAAGCTGCGGCTCCTCCTCGTCAACCCTGGCGATACACCCTTTCTCGTCCTCGCAGAAGTCGCAGAGAGGCTTGATATCCTCGTCTTCCTTGATGTTGCCGTTCTCGTCCGGTATGGGATAGCCGTGCGGACAGGTCTCTGGATTTCCCAGCATCTCCGCCAGCCTTTCCTCGACCTCGGGTGAGAGCACGTGCTCGAGCTTGCAGGCCTCGCGGTGTGCCGATTCCCAGTCCAGGCCCAGCACGTCGGTAAGGAAACGCTCTGAGAGGCGATGGCGCCTCACCAGGGTTTTCGCCGCCCTCTGGCCCTTGGGGGTGAGTGTTATGGAACGCCTTGCGCGCCCCTCCCGCCTGCCCTTTCTCCCCTTGCCGGCCTCTGTATAACGCACGAAGCCATCTGACTCCAGACGCCGCAGCATATCCAGGACGGTGGGAGGCGTTACCCCCAGGTATTCTGAGAGCCGCGTGGGTGTTAGGGTCTCGGTATCGCAGCTCATCTTGAACAGGGCTTCCAGGTATTCCTCCATCTTCTCGGTAAGCATCCTTCCCACCTTCTTATAGTTATCACACCCTAAATGTTAGACTAACCTAAACATATATTAATGGCATTTCTAGGTCAATGGCTTCGCTTTACCACTGCTTCCTTTTCACACAGGTCGAAAGCGGGGGTTTCAGGATTTCTCAGGAGTATTCGCGCCCGCCGCTGGAGCCCTCCCCGGAGAGCACGGCGGCAAGCGTTTTCATGATGATCTTCAGGTCCAGCCGCAGGGACTGGTTCTGAATATAGAGGAGGTCGAACTTGAGCTTGTTCTCGGTGGTGGTGGCGTAATGCCCACTGATCTGGGCCAGCCCTGTCAGCCCCGGCCTGACAGCGAAACGCTCATCATACCCGATGATCTCACGCGAAAAACGCGCCACGAACTCAGGCCTCTCCGGGCGCGGACCTACGAAGCTCATCTGGCCTGCGATGATATTCAAGAGTTGAGGTATTTCGTCAAGGCGGCTGCGGCGCAGAAAACGCCCGCATCCGGTTACCCTCTCGTCGTCATAACTCGACAGCACGGGCCCGGTTTCCTCTTCCGCTCCCTTGAGCATGGTGCGGAACTTGAACATCGCGTATTCCCTTCCGTCCTTTCCCACCCGGGCCTGGCGGTAAAAAGCGGGTCCGCGAGAAGTAAGCACAACGGTCAATGCAATGAGAAGCCACAGGGGCAAGAAGGCGAGCAGGAAGAAGACCGCCAGTGCGACGTCAATAATGGTCTTCACCGTCCTGTGATACGTAGGCGGCGGCAATTTCACCAGGCTGACCAGGGGGATATCCCCTATACCCACTTCGTCGATACGGCCAACCATTATCTCGTACAGGTCGGGGACGACATCCACCCTGATATGTGCACTGCGCACCTTGATCAGGTCCTCGACGAGCTGCCTCTCCCTGATCGGAGTGGTGATCACTACGTACTTTACACCAAGCGAAGCCACGAGTTCTGGTACTTCCGCGACCGTGCCCATCACCCTTGCTCCACCGTACTCCTCTCCCACCGCGTCGGGGTCACGTCCCACGACACCGACGACGCGGTAACCGAAGCGTCGGTGTCTCTCCATTTCCCCTATGAGATAGAGCGCGGTTTCCTCCATACCCACCACCAGGACCGGTATTTCCTCGAACTTGAAGAAGGCCAGCCTGGCTTCCAGAGCCCGCCAGAGTGTGAGCAACAGGATCTGGACAACCCAGGTGATCAGGAACACCAGGCGCGGGAAGGAGAACGAGCGCATGATGAAGGTCAGCGTCACTACCAGCAGCAGCCCCAGCGTGACTGCCTGGAGTACGGAGGCGAAGATATCCCAGTAGTCTGACATCTTCCTGGTATCGTAGCATCCGAACACGTATAGAAATGCCAGTTGGATGACGGTGATCCACACCGCCATGCGAAGGTAGGGATCGAAGTTGAACCTGGGCAGCTCCCCACCGTAACGCATAAGAAAGGAGAGCACGATACCACCGTTGATGAGGCATGCATCAACTACCAGGGTGAGCATGGTCCAGGTCGATTTCTTCATCCACGCACCTCTCCCAGGATCTCCGCGTATATCTTCGCCGTCCCCGCGACCAGTCCCTCGAGCGTGAACTCCTGCTCGACTCTCTCCTTGCCGCGCGATCCCATCTCCTTTCTGAGTGCGCCGTCTGCGAGCAGGCGGTTGACGGCTGCTGCCAATGCGCCCGCATCGCCGGGTGGGACCACGAATCCGGTAATGCCATCCAGGTTGGCATAAGAGGTACCGGTGCCGAGTTCCGTGCTGATCACCGGCTTACCGCACGCCTGGGCCTCCAGTAGAACGAGGCCGAAGGCCTCGGTCCTCGCGGTGGAGGGAAGGACCAGCATGTCGCTGGCATGATAGTAGGCCGTTATCTCGGCTTCGTCTGCCCAGTCGACGAAGTGGATGCGCCGGGAGATCCCCGCAGTTTCAGCCTGCAGTCTGAGCCTTTTAGCCAGCGGCCCCCTTCCCAGGATGAGGAAGCCCGCATCCACCTTCCCGGCAGCCTCGAGGAGATATTCCAACCCCTTGTAATAGACGAGCCTTCCCACGAAAAGGACCAGCCCTCCACCCGTAGCGTATCTATCCCGCAGCTCCGAGGCCCGGCACGATACGATCCCATCCACCTGGAATCTACGCACATCTACCCCGTAATGCACCAACCGGCAGCGATCCTGCAGGGAGCTCAGGGCGGGAGAGCTCCTCATCAGCTGCGGAGATGCCACCAGGATGGCGCTGCACCGCCGCAAAAACCTCTCGAGCACGGGTCGGTATGCATACACGAGCCTCTTCTGCCTTAATACGTCGCTGTGGTAGGAGGCGACCATTTTCCTCCCTCTACCCAGCATCAGCCCACCCAGCTCGCCCAGGGGAAAGGGGGTATGGAAGTGGTATATATCGGCATCCCTGCGCCTTAGATATGGAAGATAGGCTGGCGAGATGGGCTCAGACAATATCCTGCCGATACTCCCTGTTCTGGTGACCTCGACGCCGTTAACCATTTCCCTTACCGTTCGCAAGCCCTCGTTACATACGAGCACCTCCGCGTGCATGTCCTCCATTGGGACGGTGCCCTCCGCGATTCGCCTGACGACCTCCTCCACCCCGCCGATGTGGGGATAATAGAGCTTGTTGGCGTGAAGCACTCTGATCGGGGACAGCTTCTACTCCTCTCCCAACAATGATTTTAATTCCTCGCGGGCTTCCTCGTTCTCGGGGTAGTACTGCAATTCCAGCCGCAACATCTCCTCGGCCTTCTGCAATTCACCGAGTTGTCTATATATCCTGCCCATCCTCAGATGCACCCCGCCAGCCTGCGGTTTCTGCTCCAATACGTATTCGAATTCCTCCAGGGCTTCTCGTAATCTTCCCAGCGATTCCAGTGCCAAACCCCTCATATAGTGCATACCGTCCTCTTCCGGCACCAATGCCAGGGCTTCGTCCGCGACTGCGAGTGCCCTTTCCCCCTGCCCCTCGATAATATAGATCTCAACAGATCTCTGGACCGACATGAGGATATATACCAACTCGGAGCGCTCCCGGAAGGGCACGATGCTCCTTTCCGTGTAGTACGGGAAGAGCTCGATCGCTTTTGCGTACTCCTGGAGGGCCAGGTCATACTCCAGCTCATGAAGGTAGCTCTCGCCCTCGAAATAGAAGGCGGCCGGGTTGTTCGGGCAAATGCGCTGCGCCTCCTCCAACGACACGCGGCCTTCCGCATGCATATCCAGGTTGAGCAGGAGCAATCCCCTGGACAGATGTGGGTAGGCGTTTTCCGGCTCCAGCTCTATTGCCCTCTCCAAGTGATACATGGAGCGCTCGGTATATTCTCCTTTCTCCGCCTCCTCCTCGCCGGAAACGTACATGTTGAGATAGAGATATCCCAGCCTCTGGTGTACCCCCGGGTCCGCCTCGTAATATTCGAGGGCTCTCTCGTAGTCTTCAACCGCCTCCTGTACCTCTCCCAGGCTGTCATGGTCATCCGCCCCTTCCTTGAAGGTCTCGGCCATGAAGAAGATGGACGCCAGGTAAACGGAGAAGGCAAGAAGTATTACGCTTGCTACCGCTAATAACGTGGTTAAAAACCTGCTCGTACGCTGTGTTTCGAGGGTCTCCTCGCCTGCCCGGCCCTCGTTTTCCTGTTCTTTTTCCGCGCCCTCATCGCCGGTCCAACCCATGCCGGGGGCGGTAATGGCGAATAAGCCTCCCACGCAAAGCCACAACACGGCACCGGTCAGGGGGTTGAACCAGGAGATGTCGAAAAGGTTATGTGCGAGGAAGCCCGCCGCTGCCGCCCACAAGACCACCGCGACTATCTTTTTATCACCGCCCATTCCCCGTTTATAGACGGCTCGGATACGCAACAGGATCAGCAGGGATAAGAGAGATACCAGCAGGAGCCCTGCGATGCCGGTTTCCGCACCGGTATCCAGCAGATAATTATGTGCTCTGGTGGAGAAATAGGCGTGGTACTGATACTGCTGCATGGCCAGGCCGAAACTGCCCGCCCCTACTCCTCCCGCGAGGTTGTGGGAGAACATGTCCAGGCCTCCGCGCCATATGGCGAATCTACCGCGCAAGCTTCCCGCCGCGGCGGTAACGTCCAGTCCCGAGTATTCCTCCCCGAAACCGCTGTCCTGGTTGCTGCCGCGGTACGTTCCCTCCATGGGGTTATGCAGGGAAACCAGAAACGAAAGACTTATGGCCAGCACCACCATTATCAACAGTATCACCCATCTGCGCCTCCAGTCAGCATTAGGGATCATGATCGCCAGGAGCACGACCAGCAGCGCAAAAACAATCCAACCTCCACGCGATTGCGTCAGGTATAAACAGATCAGCTGCAATGACAGGGCGCCTCCCCATAACCAGGCCAGGGCTTTTCTTTTTTCTATGAGTATCAGAGCAACCGTTATGGGAATCGCGATGTTCAGGAAGCCAGCGAAGACGTTCGGGGTTATAAAGCGCGAGTTGACCCTGTCGGTGATCACGTAATCCATACCGTGTCTCGCCATGAACTCCATGAAGTCGTTGAAGAAAAAGAAGTACTGCATCAGGCCGTAGACGCATAACGATGCCGAAACGGCAACGACCATGCCCATGAACAATTGCAGTGTCCCGCGCTGCCGCAGCAGCAGATAGCCGGTTATCAGCGCGAGGAGAAAGGCTCCCAGCAGCAGCAGTTCCTGTATTCCTTCGTAGAGGCTCCTGCCCCAGGCAAGAGAAAGGGCGCTCAGCAGCAGCAAGGCGGCGAACACCGCCATCGTGGTTATAAAACCGTGATCCGCCGGCAGCCTGTTACCGCTGAGATAGCCGTAAACCGCAATGGCAAGTGATAGGAGGAAGAGGGCGACGTAGAGCACGAATCTCCAGCGAAATTCTCCCGCACCTGCAGTGTTGGCAACCAGTAGAAGCATGAGGCCGAGGAGGGCGGCAATCACATAGGGGATGTGGCTCCTGTTCAGGTGCCTGTTCTCCATCGGTTCCACATCTGGCTGCATAGACCTCTCCCGCCTCTGTCGCTTGTTCATGTATTTCATCGGCCTGCAAGTCGTTCCCTTTATCGCAACGGTTCGGCTGGGATAATATATCACTCAAGGAATATGTGGCTTCATTGAAGGTAACGGTACATATGCCTGGTGAAAAACGCTTACTCATGGTAGCCGGTACTCCCATCCTTGCCGGTGGCGAGCGCAACCTGCTTGACCTTACAACCTACGTCCTGGACAGGGGATTCGAGGTAGGCCTCATTGCGCCAGGCGAAGGAGAGCTCCCCAGGCGTATACGTTCCCTGGGATGCCCGGTATGGGAAGCCTCCATGCCGAAGATGCTGAATCCCCGCTCCGTGTGGAAGATCCGGAAGGTCGTCAAGGAGGAGGGCTTCGAGATCGTACACGCACATGGGCACCTGGCGGGATTATACGCCCGCACCGCGGCGCTGGGTTTGCATGACGCCAGAAGTGTATACACCCTGCACGGGATCCATTATCCCCATTACCACAGCGTTCTCAAGAGGACGGCTTTCATCATCGGCGAGAGGGTGCTCAAACGCTCAACGGACCACTTTATCTGCGTGTGTAAGAGCGACCTGGAAACCGGGCGATCTCTCCGTATAATCGATCCCGAAAGCACAGACGTCATCTATAACGGCATCGACCCCGACGCGGGGGTAGATGCATATAAAGCAGCCGAGTTGCGGAACAGATACAACCGGGGTGGGGGCATCGTGCTACACGCAGGACGATTCATGCCTCAGAAGGACCACTACACCCTTATCGCGTCCATACCACAGGTGCTGGAGGAATCCCCCCGCACCGTCTTCCTTCTCGCCGGGTCCGGCAGGTTGCTGCAACGGGAGAAAGAACACGCTGTCAACCTGGGGATACCCGGGGAATCCCTGGTGTTCCTCGGGGAGAGCGGTGAGGTCGATAATCTCCTGGCCATATGTGATATCTTCGTCCTTCCCTCCCTCTGGGAGGGTTTCCCGTATGTGATCCTTGAGGCGATGAGAGCGGCGAAGCCGGTGGTGGTGACGGACAGCGGAGGAACGCCAGAGGCAGTCGTACACGGTGACACCGGCTTCGTTATCAAGCCGGGTGATCCTGGCTCCCTGGCCATTGCCGTTAAAGATCTTCTGCGCAACCCGGAGGAGGCAGCAGCTATGGGCCGACGCGGTCGCGAGAGGTTGAAGGATTTCAGCCTGGAATCCATGGCGCGAAAGACCCTCGAGGTTTACGATCGCGTCCTTTATTCCCGCCCGGAGGCGCAGACCGCATGAGTCGGCAAGAACTCTTTACCATCCCCTGCCCCCTTTGCGGTTCCGATGAGCTCGCACTCTTCTGCGAGGATTCGGAGATGACCTACCGGAGATGCGCTGGTTGCGGTCTGGTCTTCCTCAACCCGCGTGCTCACTCCCAGTCCTTTAACAAAGACTCGGGTGCCGCTCGGGATGAGGAAGGTTCGCCGGCTGCCCTTTCGGATTGGAGCCTCCCACGTATCAAGGGATTCTTAAAGGGCGCCGAGCTCATACGTTCTCGTGTCCGCATCGGTCGCCTCCTGGACATCGGCTGCGGTGACGGAAGGTTCCTTTCCATTATGCAAGGGCTCTCAGAACTGGAGCTGCACGGCCTGGAACCAAATTCCATTGAGGCGGCCCGCGCTTCGAGCCTGCTGGGAATCGAGGTCTTCCCCGGCACTCTCGAGGACGCGGAATACGAGGGCGGCTATTTCGACGTGGTAACGATGTGGGACGTTCTCGAGCATGTCGACGACCCCGTGAAAGAGCTGCGCGAGGTAAGGCGGATCCTTCACGACGGCGGGCTGCTCCTGGCCCGCATACCCAATCTCCCGTATTTCAGGTTGAAGCAAAGGGTTGCCGGCAAGTACATGAGATCGAGGGGCATGACCATATACAATCCCCGCCATCACTTTACCTACCTCGACCGCGACACCGCCCGCATGTTGCTGGAGAGAACGGGGTTCGCGATCCTGAGCTTACGGCCTTCCAGGTCGGAGTACGGTATGAGCAATGCGAGGTTAGCGGCCAAGACAGGATATCACTTCACGGCTTCACTCCTATATGCCTTGACCTTCAGGAGGGTCATCCTCACCGTCGACCTGTTGATCCTCGCAAGGCCGGCGTCCGCTTAGGACGGAGACCGCGAGGTGACCCGGTCGAGGATAGCGGCCAGCACGCCCGTCTGTTTCTCGCGGTCGAACTGCTCGCGAAGCGGATTGTCGACCCACAGCTCATCCCCCGCCCGGAAGCATGATATGAAACCCATCAATGCCTCTTCTATCCCTTCCACATCGTGGGGATTAACTGCTACTCCCGCTCCCGTCTCCTCGATCAGCTTCTTCGTAGCACCTTCGCCTACCAGAGCCAGGATGGGACGGCGCGCGCCGAAATATTCGAACATCTTGCCGGCGTAAAGGATCTCGCTCATCTTCCCGTCCGCCAGCTGCAGCAGCAGAACTCGCGACGATCTCATGCGCTCTATGCACTCACGATGGGTGAGGAATCCCGTTACCTCCACCTCGTCGTGCAGCCCGGACTCTTCCAGTGACCTCAAGCTCTCCAGGTCGAAGGTGCCGATAAAACGCACCACCAGCTCGTCTTGGGCCGCCAGGCCGCTTTGCAGCAGTTTTTTCACCGCTGCCATGAAAGAACCCGGGTAGAGGTCCTTATACACCGAACCGATCCAGGAGAAGCTGCATTCAGGGTCCAGGGCGATCCGACCCGGGAAGTCATCGGGGTCAAAGCCGTTGGTTATCAGGTGACCCTTGGCGCCTATCTCCTCCCCGTACCTCGACTTGAAACCCTCTCCTATCCCGGGCGCCGCATATACCAGAGCATCGCATGACCGCGCTATCGCCCCCTCAATGGTGCGGATAATCCTGCGGTGCATACCGGTGACCGGGTCGTAATGGGGGTTATCCACCCAGGGGTCCCTGAACTCGCAGATCCAGGGCAGCCCCGTCATCTTCTTGCAGGCCATTGCCACCAGGTGGGCGGTGACCGGGGGGGAGGAAGAAAATATGGCTTCGGCCCCTCCCTCCCTGATTGCATGTAAGGATGAAGCCAGAGCGAATGGCAACCAGCCTATCTTCTCGTCGGGGATAAAGAGGCCTTTGACCTTGGTGAGCAGACCGAAGGGAAGGCCGGTGAAGGAATAGGCGGCCTTACCGGCTTCAACGACCTTTTCTCCCCTGCCCGCTCTAGCAAGCTTTCTCACAACTCGCACGAGCCTGGTTGGCTCGAGCGAGAAGGTATGGTGGATCTCCAAACCGGGCGGTACTTCCTCCAGCAGACCGGGGTCGGGTATATTAGTGGGCGCGTTATCCACGGTGATAACCACGGGCTCCCATCTGAAATCGGGAAGGTACTTGACGTACTTGCTGATTCTGACCGCCGCTATCCCGCCCATCGGCGGGAATTCATATGCTAACATCAATACACGTTTCATATCCTTAACATCTGCACGAGACAGGCAAGTACGTCAAGGGCGAAACTGCATATTCAAGCAATAGTCTTGCTCGCCTCGGTCCCTGCCGCTCACCTTTCCGTCAAAGATGTCTCCAGTTTCTTTGCCACCTCGCCCCGGTCCTTGCTGGCGAAATACCAGTCGATGGTGCGGTGCAATCCGTCCATGAACTTCATCTGGGGCTCCCAGTCAAGGAGCTTACTGGCGAGGGAGTTATCCGCCACGCGGTTCAGCGGCCCGGTGGGCATCTCGGGGTGTAGCTCGATCTCCGCCTGGTGCCCGGTATAGCGCATGACCTCCTGTACGGCGTCGAGTACCCGCGTGCGCTCCATGGTGCCCAGGTTCACCGCCGCGCCGTCGTCGATCTTCTCCGCGCTCAAGATGGTGCCCTCCACGATATCCCCCACGTAGGTCCAGTTGCGGATCTGCTCGCCGTCACCCCACACGATGAAGGGGTCCTGGCGCACGAAGGCGCGGGCTATCATGGCGATGACGGCGTGGTCCTCCTTGCCCCGCTCCCCGTAGACGGTGAAGTAGCGGCAGGAGGCGGTGGCCATCCCCCATTCGTCGTGGTAGGCGCGGAGGGCGAACTCGGCCATGAGCTTGGCCCAGCCGTACATGTTGTCGGCATCGTAGGGCGGTCCCACCTTGTCCTCGGTGAGAAAGAGGATCTCCCCGGGGTCGGTCTGCAGGAAGTTCGGGTAGACGCAGCCCGAGGAGGCATAGACCACCTTGCCCACCCCGGCCTGGCGGCAGGCCATGAAGAGCATGCCGTCCATGGCCAGGTTGGTGGCGCAGGCGGCCTGGTGCAGGTCCACGTAGCCCCTGCCGCCGTGGGCGGCGGCGAGGTGGAAGACCACGTCCATGCCCTCGACGCAGGACTCGGCGATGTCCTGGCGCAGCAGATCTCCCTCTATGAACTCCACCTTGCCGTCATCTATGTGACCCTGGATGTTCTCCAGGCGGCCGCTGGAGAGGTCGTCTATGACCCTGACGGCCGCCCCCCTCGCGATGAGGGCATCCACGAGGTGGGAGCCTATAAAGGAAGCGCCGCCGGTGACCAGTGCCTTCGCGTTCTGCCAGTCCATGAAAACCTCCGCTTCTAGATAACATGTCTTAACTTATATATCGTCCAGGTAGCCGATTCCTAAGGCATGGTAGGCTGCGTGTATCCCCACCTCTTCAGGATCCAGTATCCTCCAGCAGTCTATAACCACACGCCGCCTGCCTCCCTGCGCGAAGAGGGCGGGGTCGATAGTTTTGAACTCATCCCAGGGCGTGGTGATGATGATGACGTCCGCCTGGCGGACGCACTCCTCCAGGGACGAGATGCCGGAAAAGCCATCGAACTCCTTCGCGACGTCCTCGATGCGGGCCGCGGGGTCATAGGCGAAGCAACGGATACCTTCCTCCTCGAGCCTGCCGGCAAGGAGCACGCCCTGGCTTTCCTCCACCACATTTGTGTCCGGCTTGTAGGTGAGGCCGAGTATGCCCACCTTCCCGCCGGGCGGCAGGTGTTCCATGACCACGGAGGCCAGGTTCTCCACCTGCGCACGGTTGACCATATCGGTGGCGTCCGCCAGGGTGGCCGAGGCTCCCACCTCGCGTGCGATGAAGGAGAGGGCCTGGTTGTCGCGGGGGAAGCACGGCCCGCCGTAACCCAGGGCCCCCTTGAGGTATTTAGGCCCAATGCGTGCGTCCTTGCCCAGGGCGCCTGTGACCACGTCCACATCTGCCCCCGGCATATGCTCGCAGATGCGCGCGAGCATGTTGGCGAAGGAGATCTTGGTGGTGACGTAGGTGTTCACCGCGAGCTTGGTTATCTCGGCGTTGATGATATTCATGCGGGCGATGGGAGGATCATTATCGCACAGCTCCCTATAGACGCCCTCGAGCATCTCACCCGCCCTCGCGTCCGATTCCCCGACGAGCACGAAATCGGGGTTCAGGGTGTTGCGGATGACGCTGCCCAGGGCGATGAATTCCGGGTTGTAGCAGAGCCCGAAGTCCTTCCCGCAGGTCTTACCGGAGCGTTCTTCCAGAACATCCTTTATGGGGCCCCCGGTGGAGCCCGGCAGAACAGTGGAGGTGATCACCACCAGGTGGTAGCGGTCGAGGGAGCTCAGAGCCTCGCCCACGGAAGCACAGGCGGAGAGCACGTAACCCAGGGAGAAGGCGCCGCGCTCATCCGAGGGCGTGGCGACGACGATGAAGGTTATCACGCTGTTGTGGACCGCCGGGGTGATGGCTGCGGTGGCGGTTATATTATCTCTGTATCTTGCCATCAATTCCTGTAGTCCCGGCTCGAAGACCGGAGCCTTGGCGGCCATCACCGCCTCCACCACTTGTGGATTGACATCTACTCCGATTACCCGAAAACCCATTGAGGCCAGGCAGGCGGCGAAAGGGGCGCCCAGCTTCCCCAGGCCTATCACCGACATATTGCTATCGGCTCTATTGCCCGCCACCATATCAACTCCTCGTCCTACGGATACCGACACGCCGCGCGGCCTCTACTGCGGACTTTGCCGCCCCGGGGAAGCGTGTCGCCATGAACCTGCGTGCCCTTACAGCGGCTTTCTGGCGCGATAAACGCCCTGCAGCCAGGATAAGGGAAGCATCCTCGATGTTGTAATTCACCGCGTACCTGCCGGCAAGCGCCTGATTGTGAGGTATCTCAGGGCCTTCCCACGTACCATCATCCTTGTGTACCACAGTCCCGCTCTTGTACTGGTGGTTCTGGTGCAATGCAAACACGTCGGCGGTGGCATCGACCACCGCCGCCCCGCTCTTGCGGGCGCGGTAGATGAACCAGTTGTCCCAGGCAGTACGGCCTACGGCGAACGGGGGTATTGCATTCCCCCACAGGTCTCTATTGAAGACGAAGTAATCTATGCCCGTGGATGGATGCAGCTTCGCCTTTTCCCTGGCCAGAGCGCGCAGACTGTATTCCCAATCCGCTGCGGAGAAATCGATCTCCCCGTCGAGATTCAGATCCCATCTTCTTCCTACCATCAGGAAAGATGATACCTCTCCCAACGCTCTCAATGCCTGTGTAAAATCACTCATGAGAATAATATCGGCGTTGACGTAGCACAACGTTCGATTCTCGCTTATGCGCGCGGCGCTCTCGAATAACGCGTCCACCAGGGGCGTCCCATGCCGGTTGCGTGCAACCTCGGGATGATACCCGGCATTGATCTCTCGTGCCATACCCGCCGTTCCCGTCTCGCTGCCAAACAGGATTATTTCCAGCCGCTCATCCAGCTTACTCCAGCTACGGATGGCATTTCGCTGTATTGTTCCAATATGTCCCTCGAAGGGTTTTGGGATCGAAAAAATCGTCAACATCATGGTCTCCTTCACGGATATGCAATCCCGCCTGTTTACCACAGCAGGTAATCCTCCGCATGTGTCTTTCTGAAATACCACCCCAGTAATCCCGTACCGTAAGCGCCAAGGGCTTTTATCAGCATCATCGACATCCAGATCTTAGCTCTCTTGACTTTTTCGCTTGTCAAGGCACAGGAGCGCTCCAGATACTCTACTGCCCTGGGATCGTCGTCCAGAATGTACATCAGGGCTATGACATTCAGTATCTTTCGGTGAGCTATCCTGTCCGCCTCGAACAACTCGCGGTGTTTTTCCAGCAGCATCGAGGTGCCCCGTATCTTCTTTTCCCTGCCTGTCGATATCTGATCGCCTCTTTTGACATAGTTGATATAGGTGTTCATCCTCTCCTGAATCCCATATCCAACTGCAGTCATTCTTATCCACAGATCCCAATCCTGTCTTGCCGCAAGGCTTTCGTCGAAACCCCCGATCTCTTTCAGGACGCTTCTGCGCACGGTAATATCGACGGCGGTGGAACAATCCATCCTCAGCACGCTCTCCCTGGTGACTTTGATCGTTCCCGATGGAGCGCTGCCGATTATCCTGCCATCACTTCCATCCACGTAGACTATCCCGGATGTGCATGCTATACATTGTGGTTCCGCCCGCAAGATCCCTATATCGCACTGCAGCTTGTTTTCTCTCCAGCGATCGTCGCTGTCCAGGAAACTCACGAATTCACCGCGTGCCTGTCCGATACCTATGTTTCTCGCCTTTGCAGCGCCACCTCTTTCGTGACTGGGGATCAACCTGATCCTGTCGTCCTCGTAACCGTTCACTACTTCTTGCGTGCTATCCAGCGAGGCATCATCGATAACCAGGATCTCGAAATTACCGTAAGTCTGACTCAACACACTCTCTATGGCGCTGCCTATCGAACCTGCGCGATTGTATGCGGGTATGATCACGCTAACCGTGGGTTTTTCCTTACCTACACCCATCATTTACCACTCAGCCCGTCTTCAGCAGGTCAGCATACTTCTCTTCCAACCCTGCCGCTTCGACCTCTATATCATGATATCTCTCCACAAAACGGCGTCCCTCATTCCCCATTTCGGCCCACTCCTTCTGGTTGTTTAACAGCAGCAGGATGTTCTCCGCCAGGGATTCCACATCTTGTTCCGGGCACAAGAGCGCGCTTCCCCCGGGTACGACCACGTTAGGTATATCGGCATGAGTAGTGGCGATGACGGGCATGCCGTGTGCCTGGGCCTCGAGTATCACCGTGGGGGCACCGCCCTCACTGTCACCGTTGGACGCTGTGATGCTCGGTTGAGCCAGCAGATCGGCCGCTCCCAGCTCATCCAGGTAGTCTCGATATGTGAGAAATCCCAGGAGTTGTACCTGATCCTCCAGTCCGCTTTCTTTCACCGCGGATGCGATATCGGAACGCAGGGGTCCGTCTCCGATGACCCTGAGCTCGAAATCCCTCCGCTCACGCCTCACCAGCTCAACTGCAGCCAGCAGATATGCCAAACCTTTTTTCTCGACGAAACGTCCGGCGAAGAGGATCACGACTTTCTCACCACCGCGCTTCGGCCGGCGCAATCTGAAAGCGATATCCTGCACGGGGATCGCTATACGCTGTATCAACGTCTTCCCCTCAGGGCTGCCCAACGTGATAAGACGACTTCTCATGTATGGCCCCTCCGCCAGGAACAGGTCGCCTGCGCCGAAAAGGACTTTGTATCCCTTTCTGTTCTCCTCAAGGACTTGTTTCCTGGATATATCGAACCCGTAAAAAGTCGTGACGAGCGGAAAACCAAGTTTTCTCGATGCCGCTGCGACAACGCAGCCGTTAATGCCTTTATGCGCATGCATCAAGTCGAATTCAAGTCCCTTGAGTCGTCTTACCAGCAGCGGCTCCCTGCACAGGAACCTCCTGCAGAAGTCCTGATAATACAATCCCTTGCGGGTTACGGGGATTTTTCCAAAAACATGGCAATCCTCACGAGGAAACGGGAACTGATCGAGATTTACGAATTTCTTCGCTATGCATACAGGCTTGAACCTCTTGTGGTGCGATACATATTGATAGATGAAGGTCTCGGAACCCTCGAAGAAAGCATCGCTGAAATGCGCCACTACATTCTTCATATACCTACCGGCAGTTCTCTTTGTTTCTCCTTCTCCTGCCCATATATGCCCACGCCGATTATTGCTGCGCCAGCTTGCCTTGCCCTTGATTGCCCGCTCTTTTCATTATTTGCCGGCACGCCTGTTTTTACCTCTTACATCGGTTGCTTCGAACATCATATGAAGTATCCTGCTTATGGGAACCTGTACTCATACCTTGGTACCACAACTCCCTTCGAGCTGAATATATATGAAGGACATGTGTGTGGGCTTGCCTTAGCCGGACCTGCGGGTGAAGGACTGGCAGCTTTCTCCCAACCATGCTCTCCACCTTTCAACGCGAAGACATCTCCGTTCATCCACCAGTCTTCGCATTCACGCTCGCTATGCGCAGAGAACGCCCGCAGCGAAGCGTGCGGTATCTGGTATGATAGCTGCGTATACGACTTGTACGATAATGAAAGGGTGATCGCCCTATGTCGCAGGAACGGGATAATGGGGGGGCAGGGGTTTTCGATCTCAGCGGCAAAGTCGCGGTAGTGAGTGGAGCCGGCAGGGGCATCGGCAAGGCTATCGCCCTTGCCCTGGCCAGCGCGGGAGCGGACGTTGCCGTCTTCTCCCGCACCGAGGAACAGTTCCGCGCCACCGCGTCGGACATAGAGGCGCTGGGAAGGAAGGCGCTGGGAATACGCGTTGACGTGAGCAAGGCGGTCGACGTGCAGCACATGGTCGACGCCGTGCTGAAGGAGTTCGGGCGACTCGACATCATGGTCAACAACGCCGGCCTCAATCCCATCTACTGCCGCCTGGAACGCGTCGAGGAAGACGATTACGACCTCATCATGGATGTCAACGTGAAAGGCGTATACCTCTGCTCCAAGCACGTTATACCGGTGATGAAGGAAGCGGGCAAGGGGTGCATCATCAACGTCGCCTCGGCCGCCGGGCTGGTGGCCCTGTACAAATGCGCCCCTTACTCCGCCAGTAAGGGCGCGGTCGTACAGCTGACCAGGACCATGGCCGTCGAGCTGGCGCCCTGGGGCATCAGGGTTAACGCCCTCTGCCCGGGTTTTGCGACCACGGATATGACCGACGAGCTGCTCGAACATCCGCGGGAAGGGGAGCGCATACTCTCTCATATCCCCATGGGAAGGGTGGCCGAGCCGGAGGAGATGGCGCCTGCCGCGGTATTCCTGGCCTCCGACGCCGCCTCCTACATGACCGGAGCCGCGCTATGCGTGGACGGCGGATGGACCTGCTGGTAAGGGGGTCGTGTCTTCACGAATTCTGTTTAAGTGAGCCGCTGGCTTGTCCGCGAACCTGCAGGGAAATTGAATTCTGAAGCATGACAACCTCTTCGACAGCCTGATCAATCGATAGAAACCAGCTCGTATTCGCGGCTTCCCAGCCCCATCTTCTCCGCGTAAGCCAGTTGCTCCGTCCAGTCCATGGCTGTGTATATGCCGCCGATCACGTCCTTCCCCGCTTTTTCGTTCATCAGGTCCAGGCTGGCCTGCTCGATGGCCACGATGTCTCTCCCGGCCAGAATGCCTATGTCCTCCATCATCGGTGCGTCACTGAAATCCCAGCAGTCGCACGCCGGAGTCATGTTGATGAGGAAGTTGAAGAAGATGCACTTGTCCTCCTTCCCCTTCAGCACCCCCATGGTATACTCCACTATCTTGCGCTGGGCTATGCCGAGATCCACGTGGAAGCGCGCCGCTATGGCCCCCTCGAAACACATCACCGTGCACTCACCGCAGCCGATACACTTGTCGTGGTCGATGCTGGCCTTCCTCTCCTCTCCCTTGCCCTTGAGGGAGATTGCCCCGGCGGGGCACCAGCGTATGCATTCACCGCAACCCGTACAGCGTTCGGTGTTTACCTCGGGCTTGATGTCGGAGTGCATCTGTTGCTTTCCTCCCCTGCTGCCCAGTCCCATGCCCACGTTCTTGAGGGCGCACCCGAAGCCGGTGAGTTCGTGCCCGGTCATATGGGATATAACCAGGAGGGTATCGGCATGGACCGCCGCGGATGCTATCTTGACCTTGTCCAGGAACTCGCCCCCTACCTCTATCTCCACGAAGTCGTGACCCTTGAGCCCGTCCGCGATGATGATGGGGGCACCCAACGTCTCCTGTGTGAATCCATGCGCGGCGGCGGATAAAAGGTGGTTTATCGCGTTCGACCTGCTGCCCACGTACAGGGTCCCCGCATCGGTCACGAAAGGTTTGCCGCGCAGTTCCCTGACGTCGGCGGCGATACGGCGCAGGTACATGACGGGCACGAAGGCCGTGCTTCCCGCCTCCCCCAGATGCGTCTTGATGGCGACAAGGTCCCTGCGTTCGACGACTTCAGCCAGCCCCGCTTTCTGCGCGAGTTCCCCGAATTTCTGCACCATGCCGCGGTGGGGCTTGCAGCGTGTGTTTGCGAAGAATACCTCGGACAAGAACATCCCCTCCTCGTCGCTTCCGCTACTCCGGTTCTATGGTGTCGGTCTTACCAACAGATATAAAACAGTATATAGGATACGGGGAGATCAATGCGGGTACCGCGAACCTGGCAGCTAATCGACGTATCCCCTCTTACGCAGTTCCCCTATTGCCTTGCGCGCCTCATTGCGCACGACCGGGTCGGTATCATCGAGATAGCCTCGGATGAGCTCCACCACCTCGGGGCCGCCTATCTGACCCAGGGCATAGCATGCCGCTGCCTTGGTCCTGGGATGGACGGCACGGCGGCGCAGGGCGAAGACCTTCTTGCGCAGGATGTCCGAAAGGGTCGATATCGCCTTTTCCGGTCCCAGCCGCGCCAGGGCCAGGCAGGCCGCTTCCTCGACTCTTGGATGCTCGTCTCCCCCCATGCTTTTGCCTTGTACTATGGCCAACAGCGCATCGACGGAACGGGGATCGTCGATGGTACCCAGCCCCCTAACCGCCTCGCGCCTGACTTCCGGCTCGCTGTCCTCCATGGCCTGCAGGAAATGTGTGAGCAGGCTGGGGTCACCAGGAGACATCCTGGCCATGGAGCGAGCTGCTTGGGCTCTTACAGCGGGGATGGGGTTTGTCTCCACGGATTTCACCATGGACAGGGCGGCATTCCCTCCCATAAGTTCCAGCAGGCGCAGGGCTCTCAGGTATACCTCCTCCCGGACGTTGCTCTCCAGGATCTCGGAGAGATCCGAGAGCACGGCCTTTTCCATGACCGAGCACACTTCGGCCAGCTGGGGCGTGATCTTTATCTCGTCCTCGCCCTTCAGGCGGTCCACGATCTCCTTGGCGGTCATCGATTCCTCGATATAGGGCAGTACTCTGGAGGCCAGCGTACCCAGCTCTTCATTCCCGCTGTAGAGCGAGTCCGCCAGCGGCCTGCCCACATCCCATGGGTTGAGGCTCGAGAGGGCGGAGGCGGCGGCGCGCCGGATCCTTTCGCCGCCATCGTTTTCAGCCACATCGATGAGGATGTCACAGACGCGCGCGAAGTCCTCCATCCTCCCCGCCAGGAACAGGTCGCCGGCGACACACCCGAGCAATTCCAGGAGCCCCACCTTCACATCCGGTTCCTGTTCCCTCCCCAGAAGATCCATGAACTCATCCGCTTTCTCCGGAATCTCAGTGCGGTGGCCCCTCTCCTTGAAGTCATAATGCATCTGCTTGAGGAAGTAACAGGCGCGAACCCGGAAGTCCGACCTCTCGCTCCCTAGGTTGCGCGAGGTTACGCTTATTATCTTGCGGGTGATCTCTTTCTCCCCCAGATCCAGGAGTTTTCCCGCGACGCCGATGACCTCTTCGTCGCTCAGACCTTCCAGCGAGCGCAGGGAGCCGGATGAACGGATATCAGTCACTATCGTGTATATCTGCATGTCCCTGCCCGCCTCGGGGTGGCTCCTCGCCAACTCGCCCATGAGTCCGGAATCGCGCAACCTTCGCGTTATCTCCGCATGAAACGAGGGATCGCCCTCCGTGTACAGGTTCGCGATGATCTCGTTGAGAAGGGAGGAGGCGTCCCCGTAATCCTCGGGGCTCATATCGTCCTGCGCATCGATGAGGGCTTTATACTTCTCGATGATCTGCCCGGTCAGTGCAAGCACGTTCTCCCCCTCCACTGAGGATATGATCCCCTTGCGCACATGGGGGTCCTTTACCGCTTGCGGCATCTCCTCAGACAGCACGTCGACGAGGGTCTCCGGCTCCAGGGCGGCCAGTATGTCCACTATCTGCTCGCCCAGAGTCTTTTTCAGCTCCTCATCATCCAACCGCTCTACGACATCATACATGCGGTTCACCGTATCGCGAATGAGTTGAGCCTTATTCGATCCGACCTCCCCACCTTTACTCTCGAAGCCCATCATGACCGAGGTGAACGCGGCGTTTATGCGTTCGGGGTCGGACATCAAGTCCGACACTTCCTCCTGGGAAACCTCCACCGCAGGAGCATTGCCCACAAGGTAACGCACGAAGACCTCGTCACGCAGCAGCCCCATGACATCCCCACCGGCATCTTTGCCAATGCTCGATATATCCTGGTCCTTGCTGAGGGAAACGTATATCTTCTCATCGACCTTTATGTGTTCGACTGCCTCTTCCTCCAGAAACGAGCCGAGATTGCCCTCGAGGGTACGGTCAGCCCGCTTGCGGCTGAAGACCTCCATGAAGTAGCGGAGTTCCTCTTCCGTGAGGCCACGGTCGAAAGTGATGCTGCGCACCTCCCACAGCGCCAGGTCCTTGAGAAACGAGATGGTATTCGGTCGTACCTGGTCCCTCTCATCCAGGCAGAAGTCGTTGATGAGAAGCTTTCCCTCCAACTCGCAGAAAGTTATGGTTCCCCAGGATGTAAGGGTTTTTTCCAATTCCTCCAGGGCTCTCTGCACCGATCCTTCGACGATATCGGAGGTAGGCGGGTAGAGGTGGAAGTTGACCATGGCTGCGTGCAGGGTGCTGAGAACGGTCATGGACTGTTCGGCCAGGTCCTGACCTTCCACCTGGCTGTCGCTTTGCGGGGTTTCGTCAGGCATACCGCTTTTTCTCCCTATCGTACCGTTTCTTCATCTTCTCTTTTATATCGGTAGGCCTTTGTGTCCCTTTTACTGCTAGATTATCGCCGATAAAGCCAAAAAGCTTAAAAGCGCCGCCGCCTTCCCCTCGGTGATCAGGTATCTTTTCCTCAATCGTCACCTCGCCAGAGTTTTCTTATAGCGTGTAAACCCCTGCCAGGCGTCGAAAGGGAATGCCTGCATGCCGTAGCTCCACCTCGCCTCCGGCGCCGCTGGAGGCCTTCATTCCTTTACCGCGAACCCCAGTATCAGCATGGCCGCCACGGCCAGGCAGGCCCCCACCAGGAAGGCGTAGCGCGGCCCTATCGTGTCCCACAGCAGGCCCATGAGCAGGCTGGCGGGAAGGACGGTGATGCTTATGGTGAAATTATATATACCGAAGGCACTGCCTCTCATTTCGGGGGGAACGAGGTCGGCGACGAAGGCTTTCTGCACCCCCTCGGTCATGTAAAAGAACCCGTACACCACGAAGAGCATCCAGATCCACGACGGCCCCACCAGGAACGCGAAACCGGCGTAGGCGAGGACGTAGATGGCCCAGCCCGCCAGGATGACCTTCTTCCTTCCCAGGCGGTCGGAGAGCACGCCACCCTGGATGGACACCGCGGCCTTGACGACGTGCAGCACTCCCCACAGGGCGGGCAGGAGGGCCAGTGAGAACCCGCCTCCCTGGCGGGCGCGCAGCAGGAGGAAGGCGTCGCTGGAGTTGCCCAGGGTGAAAACGAACACCGCAATCAGCAGCAGTTTGAAGCGGCGGTCGTAGGGCTTGAGGCTGAGGCTGATCCTTACGCTCCGGGGTTCATCCTCACGCCGCGGCCCCACCCTCTCCCTGATGCCGAAGATGAGCAGCAGCACCCCTATCGCTATGGGGATGAAGGCTATGGCGAACAGCGTCTTGTAGCCGAGGGAGAAGGCGGTTATGAGTATGGATGCCGCCGCCGCGCCGAAGAGCGCGCCGGTATGGTCCATGGAACGGTGATACCCGAAGGCCCGGCCCCTCTCCTCGGAGCCGCAGGAATCGGCGATCAGTGCATCCCGAGGCGCCGTACGTATCCCCTTCCCGACCCGGTTACAGAACCAGGCCGCCGCCGCCTGCCACGGTGCGGCCACCAGGGCCAGGCAACCCCGGGACAGTCCCGAAAACGAATATCCGCTGACAACCAGGGCTTTTCTGCGCCTCACGTGATCGGAGATCCATCCCGAGAAGAGGTTCAGCATGCTGGCGACGGAATCGGCAAGCCCCTCCACCAGGCCGAGAAACCAGGCTCCCGCCCCGAGAAACTCGGTGATGAAGGTGGGAAAAAGGGGATAGACCATCTCGCTGGAGAGGTCGTTGAAGAAACTCACGAGGCCCAGAACGAAGACGTTGCGCGACAGCCCGAAGGGGCCTCGTTCCCTCGCCCCGCATTCATCACCACCTGCCCCGTCCATTGCTCCTCCTGACCGCGTCAAAGCGATGCAAAGTATGGGAGAATGCTTTTTGCATGCTTTTCTGATACTTTACATTCAATGCGGCGAAGCAACAACGGGTGAGAACCATGCGCAAAGGCTTGATCGAGGACTACTTCCCTTCCCTTGTCCATCGCGATTACAGGACACTCCTGCTGTGGGTGACCGTCTCTAATATAGGCACCTGGCTTCATAACGTCGCTTTGGGTCTTTACATCCACGAGCTTTACAGGTCACCCGGATGGCTGGGGCTGATCAATTTCTTCAGCTATGCCCCTACCATAATCCTCTTTCTGCCCGCCGGATCCCTTGCCGACACCCGGAACCGCAAGTACATCCTGGTCATCTCCCAGGCGATCATGGCTGCCGGCGCCCTGGCCCTGGCCTTCCTGGTGCTGACCGGCTATGGTGGCCTCGCGGGCATATCCATCTGCGTCTTCATGATGGGCATAGGAATCGCTTTCAACTTCCCCGCCTGGCTGGCCATCGTACCCGAGCTGGTGTCCAAGGAAGCCCTGCTCAACGCCGTCTCCCTTAACGCCGCCTCCTGGAACATGGCGCGCTTCATAGGTCCCATGCTCGCCGGTGTCGTTATCGCGTTTGCCTCCTACTCGGCCTGCTTCTTCGTCAACAGCATCAGTTTCTTCCCCTTTATCCTGGCCTTACTACTGATTTCGCTGCCCGCAACACCGGATTCCCACGCGGGCTCGGCCTTTCTGTTCCGGACCATGGCCGGCGGCATATATTATTCCTACAAGCGCCGCCTCATCCGCAACCTCCTCATCACCTACGGATTGGTCAACGCCCTCGGGTTGCCTTATATAGTGTTCATCCCCGTGTTCGGCAAGGACGTCCTGGGGAAGGGAAACTTCGGGGTCTCGGCGATGTACGCGGCCACGGGCCTCGGCGCCGTCGTGGGAGCTCCCCTGGTCACGCGTCTCCACCGTGCCTTCAGCGAGACCATGCTTATCAAGGGCGGCGTATTGGGCATATCCTTCAGCCTGCTGATCTTCAGCTGGTCGACCAACTTCTGGCTCAGCCTGTTCGTCCTCTTCTGCGCCGGCCTCTCCTTTCTTATCACGGCGACGTCCATCAACACCACCCTGCAGCTCAAGACGGACCCCAGGGTGCGCGGAAGGGTCATGAGCCTCTACGTTTTCATGATCGTCGGCGCCTTCCCGATAGGAGGAGCGCTGCTGGGCATCATAGCAGATGCGGCGGGCATGTCGCGGGCCATGTCCATAGGCGCTCTCACCTGTATGTTCTGGGGAGCCGTGATCGTGCTGAAACCCGAACTTCTCCAGGCGGCCGGTATCGCCGACGAGATCTGAGTTGCGTGGAGACCCCCGTTCGAACCCTAGACGTGCCAACCTGAGGCGTTTGCTTTATCATTTTGCAGTGATGTTTGTGTGACATGCGGGAGGGCGCAGATTCCCGCAGCATAACGGAGGCGTAAGATGTCTTTTCTGACCCTGGATGGCGCCAAGGTCGCGTACGAGGAAAGGGGCAAGGGGGAAGCGGTCGTCTTCTTACACGGCTGGGGCAGCTCGCGCAAGCAGTGGCTGCTCAATCTCAAGGCAGTCGCGCCGCGTTTCCGGGCTATCGCCGTCGACCTGCCCGGATACGGTGAATCGGAGGAGAGCGATTACACCTACTCGCTGGACGGCATGGCCTCATTTGTGGAGGCTTTCACCAGCGCGCTTCGCCTTCCCTCCTTCTCCCTCGTGGGCCATTCCATGGGAGGCTGTATCTCCATCCGCTACACCAACCTCAACCCCGAGAAGGTAAAAAAGCTTGTCCTGGTCTCTACCCCGACCCGCTCGGCGAGCATGGGCGTGCGGGTCCTGCTGCCGGGAGCCTCATGCCTCATCTCCCTCACCTATCCTCTGCGCAGCGAAAGCGTGCTGAAATGGATGCTGTACCGCGGAGTTTATGCGCCGGAATACCAGGACCTGGATTTCGTGCGCACCAATGCCAGGGCGAACGGCCTTGCGACCAGGCGCGCCCTGAGCGGATCCACGCGTATGGTGCGCAGGATGAACCTGGCGCATGAACTGCGCCGTATCACACAGCCCACCCTCATCGTCTTCGGCGATAAAGATAAAAGCGTCAACCCCAGGGAAGCGCTGCGCCAGCGCGACCTCCTGCCCAATCCCTATATGACCGTCCTCACCTCCTGTGCGCATTGCCCGCCCTACGAACGCCCGGAACTGTTCAATACGGTGGTCCTGGATTTTCTGCAGGCGGAAGGGTTGGAAGATATCACTACATCCAAGCCGGCGGATGAAAGATGATCGGGGCGATTAGACACTAAGCCCCGGGAAGCTGCTGCGCTCCCGAATCCGTATCCTCCCCGGGTTCATCCTCCTGCGGCGTCTCGGCTTCTTCCAGCACGAAGGGGTCGCGAAAATCGGTGAAGACCGAGTCGCAGGGGCGGCCGTAGGTGACCAGCATACGCCTGCTGCGCGGCAGCATGATAAGCGATGAGATGGTGGTGTAATATGGGCCGTGGCGGCAGATGGTATTGTCGTCTCCGCGTCCGCTCTCCCCATGATCGCTGAACACGCCCAGGAGGTCCTTCGTGGTCACCATCTCCATAGCCTGGAGCATCTGCTCGGCCCTGGCATAGCGAAGCTCACTGGATTCGTGCACGCGTATTCCCCGCAGCGCCTTTACGTTCCTACTCGTGTAGTACGCATTGCGGGGAATATCGTAGGATACCATCTCGCGACACTTATAATGATTGGTGTTGATGAGGATATCGTCCCCGGGGTCCCTGACGCCACTGAAGTTCGAGGAAAGCTCCACCGTCACCATTTCTCCTGACGCGTCCGCGACCAGGAGTATCGCTCCCCCCGCTCTCCTCCCTTTTCTCAGCAATTCAACCGCTTCCCCGGTATCGGTGCAGTTCTCCAGCGCTTCCTGTACCAGCAGGGTAATGGGTACATTGACGTTGGGCATATCCGTACCGTAACCGTAGTTGTAGCTTATGCAGAGTCCGTGCTCGTTCATACCGTCGTGTGACCCGGCCATGGGAGCCAACGTCACGTCAAGGGTGGCGGCCGCCTCGGCCGGCCGGCAGAGCCTGGTCGCGCAGTACGGCTGAAAGAACTCGGGATGATCGAAGTTCTTTATGATGATGGGTTCCCCCAGGGCGCTTCTCTCGACACCCACCGCCGCGGCAGTACATGCACCGAGGCGATAGTTGGATTGAGCGAGAGCCATCTCGCTGGCCAGGGCCACGAACAGCACCGCCTCATCGATATCCGCTCCCTTGGCCATACCCTCCATGCGTGCCTTCTGACGGGGGCAGTATTCGGAGACATCGCTCCACATCTCCTTCACAGCACGGCGCATCGTCGCGGCCATGAAAACCCTCGTGGGCAACACGGCCGGCTTCTCCACCTGGAAGGCCTCAACGCGGTGGAAACTGGCCTGGAAGTGATGTATGGCCTCCGCCAGATGAAGGCCCTGCTGGTAACCCATCTCGTAATGATCTCCGCGCAGGTCGAAGAGGCGTACTTGCTGTCTTCCCAGCGAAGCACCTTCTCCCAAGGTTGTTCCAAGATTTAATCCATCTAGCATATTCCCTCATCACTAGCTGGTATGTTGTTGAGCCCCTGAATAGTTTAACCTATAATCGTTGCGTTCTTCTACCGGAGGCGGACTCCTGCCGGGGGCTCAGCCCCTGCGAAGAGGTGAGCAATGTGGGCGATGGTAAAAGTTCGGGGCTGGCACGTTTTCAGGGTTCGCTGCTGGGGCTGGCCATCGGTGACGCCCTGGGAATGCCGTTGGAGGGGATGCGCGCGTCGGCAATACGTGACAGGTTCGGCGGGGTGCACGAGTTCATGGACGCTCCCTGGCGGCTGCTCAAAGCGGGCCAGTGGACCGATGACACCAAGATGATGCTCTGCCATGCCCGCAGCATCGCCAGGATGGGTGGTTTCGACCTCATGGACACCGCCGCAGAGTTCGTGGCATGGTACGAGTCCAACGATTGGAGGGGGCTGGGCAGGGCCACCTATGATGCGCTCAGGCGCCTGCAGGCTGGGTGCTCGCCGGCGCAGAGCGGTATGCAGGGGGAGTTGGCTGCCGGCAACGGCGGCGCCATGCGCATCGCGCCCGTCGGGCTCATCGACTGCCGCGACCTGGATAGGCTGAGGGAGGACACGCGGGCTGCCGTCGCCATCACCCACGACAACCAAGAGGCCATCGCGGGCAGCCAGGCCGTGGCCTACATGGTGGCCAGGGCTGTGCGTGGGGACCTCGATCTCGACCTTATCGTCTCCGATACCGTCACGTATATCGGGCCCTGCAAAACGGCGGAGCGCCTGCAGTTGGCCTCTCGCTTTCTGGCAAAGGAAATGGCGCTAGAAGAAGCCCTGGCGAGGCTGGGCACGAGCGGTTACGTCGTGGAGACGGTGGCCAGCGCCATGTTCTGCTTCCTGTATTCTCCACACGATTTCGAGCAGACGGTATCGCACGCGGTGGAAGGCGGATTGGACGCGGATACAACCGGTGCGGTTGCCGGCGCCATAAGCGGTGCATACAACGGCCTCGACTCGATACCCGAGAGGTGGCGCGAAAACGTGGAGGCGGCGGACGAGATACTGGATCTGGCGGGCCGCATCTTTACGCTTGCCGCTGACGGGTCCGGTTAAAGGATGACTTTCCTGTATTCGATGCATAGAGTATCTCGTCGCGACGCCGGCTTTGCTTCAGAGCATGGTACGGGCCTGTTTAAGGCGTCGGCAGAGGGAGAGAATTAAAGGTAGAGGTGAAATCTGGGAAGGAGGGACAAGCATGGAGACACCGGAGATCGAGTTTCTTCTATACCTTTTGACGCGCTATGTGAAGAACAATTCCCTGGATCCGAAGAAGTCCAGCATCTCGGATCTCATCGATAACATCAATATGAACCTGACTCCCATCGGCGGAGGATAGGCTCAGGCACGGGATCCGTTCTCACTTGGTGTCATTGCGAGAAGCAAAGCGACGGAGCAATCCCCTCTGGATCGTACCTGGTTTCCTCGTAAAGGGATCGCTTCGCTTGCGCTCGCGATGACAGTGGCAGTCCGCACGAAGCATGGCCTCTGAACGGAGCAAAGAGCGAGCATAGAACCCCTGGCCTATCCCAGAAAATAACCCCGTGGATCGAAGATCCTCACGTCGTAGAGCTCGTCCCGCCCCGGCGGCTCAACCCGACGGAGATCGCGGGCCACCCGCAGCTCCCAGCCGCAACGCGCGCTTATCTCCTGAACCGCCTCTCCTTCGCTGCCGCCCGCAAGCGGGAAATAGGCCTCCAGCACGAACTCGTCCTCGCCGGGGGGCTTCTCGAAAACCCCCATGGTCGTCACCAGGGTGCGTACCCTGTGCCCCGGGGCGGTGACGTATGACACTGCCTCCGGCGTGCGCAGCTTGTCCTGGGCCACGGTGACCAGCATCTCCCTCGCCCCCAGCGCTACGTCGCATGCTCCCCCTGAGCCAACCAGGAAGAGGTCGAACTCGGGCACCTTGGTCGAGTTTATATTGCCATAGCGGTCCACCTGCCCGGCGCCCAGGACGCCGATGGCACGGTTGCTCTCCGCTCCCACCATGGAACCCAGCACCGTGAAGACGTCCGTGAGCATGGTGCAGGTGGGGAAGTTGCGGAAGTTGAAGATGAAGGGATCGGACGGCATGGGCGTGTAGCCGAAGAAACCAACCTCCGCCATGAGGTCCGCCTGGTAATCATCCCGACGCAGGTCGTACCATGCCATCCAGGCCGCCAGGTTGGAGGCGCCGATACCCGCCAGGATGGTGCGGTAACCGTTGGCGAGCACGCTCTGCTTGATCATGCGCGCGGCCTCCACGATCATCATCTCCACGGGGTTGTATTCCAGATCCTGCCTGATGCCTGCCGCACGCGTGGCCAGCTCCGACCGCCACGAATCCGTCGCGGCGCGGCCCTTTAGGAACCATATCTTCTCGAATCCGATCTTCTCTATGTACTGGTCGTGATCGGCGACGTCGAGGAGCCATTCCCGCACCCATGCATCCATGGTTTCCGGGTTTTTGCAGGCCTCGCGCAGCTCGAGCATGAACTCCTCGTCCTCCGCGTAGGCATCCAGCTCCTTGATGCCCTGGTTGGAGGCCCCCGATGGGTGCACGCCCATGGGTGCCGGGCATACGGCCCGCACCAGGTATCCGGGGACCTTCACGAAATGCGAGTAGCGGCGGAGCTCGGCCGTCTCCACCACCTTCTCCACCGTCACTATCGCTCCCTCCCTGGCTGCGAATACGGCGTAGGCGTTCTCTGCATAGGGGGGAGCGAGCAGGACGTTGCCGGCCCTGTCGGCGGCCCAGGCGTGGATGAGGGTGAGGTCCGGGCGCAGGGCGCGCACCATGCCCACCCTGCCCCCATCCGGTGTATCCACTACGCAGAATGCATGGGAGTTCTCCTCCTGCATGGAGCTTCCCACGATGGAATGGGTGGGCATCCACTCCACCCCCAGCGCCCCCGCCAGCAGCCGCTGCGGCAGCGTGAGCACGGTCCAGTTCTCGATCTGGAGGCGCCCCTCCCGAAAGGCTTCCTGGTAGATGCGGTTGGGGCCCGGGAAGGGGTAGGAATCGCCGCAGAAGGTGGTGATGAGCTTGCGGGCCAGCCCCCCATGGACGAAGAGCACCATGTTGGCGATGAATCCCAGCGAGGAGATGGTGAAGGCGGGGTCTTTTCCCCACCACTGGCGGCAGATCTCGTACACGGCGGCGTTGGGGCGCATGTAGGCGTGGCCGATATGGAGGTGCATGCCCGGCCTGATATGTGAGGTTATGGCTTCGCGCAGGCCCATGATCTTGCTCTGCGAGCATTCCGTCTCCGCCAGCTCGATCTTGTCCCATACCCTGTCCTCAAACACACCAAACACCGTTCATCACCTCGGTTTTTACACATCAGGCGGGAGCTGGTTTTCTGCTATACTATACCATAAACTTTTTCCGGCATTGCCCTGAAGGAAACAGATAACAAGTATGTAGATTAGGAGTTGATCGCGTTGTTGAAGAGACTGCTCACCCCCATCAGCATCGGAGACATGGAACTGCGCAACCGCATCGTGATGACGGCCATGCACCTCAACTACACCCCGGACGGCCGCGTGAACGACCGCATCTGCGCCTTCTACGAGGAGAGGGCGCGCGGCGGCACCGGCCTGATCATCGTGGGGGGATGCACTATCAACGACCTGTCCGGTCCCATATGGATGCTGAAAATGGGCGACGATACGGGCATCGAGGGCCACGCCATCCTGGCGGAGGCCATCAGGAAGCACGGCGCCGCCGCGGCGTGCCAGCTCTACCATGCCGGGCGTTACTCCCACTCCATCTCCATGGAGGGCAGGCAGGCCATCGCTCCATCCCCCATCGCCTCCCGCTTCACGCGCGAGGAACCGCGGGAGATGACCCGGGAGGACATCGAGCAGACCAAGTATGACTATGCCGAGGCCGCGCGGCGGGTGAAGGAGGCGGGGTACGACATGGTGGAGGTGCTGGCCTGCACCGGCTACCTCATCCCCCAGTTCCTCTCCCCCACCGTCAACGTGCGCAGCGACGAGTACGGGGGACCGCTGGAGAACCGCATGCGTTTCGGGCTGGAGGTGGCCGACGCGGTACGGGCGGCCGTGGGCCCGGATTATCCCATCAGCTTCCGCATCGACGGCCACGACTACATGGAGGGCGGCAACACCAACAAGGAATGGTCCGACTTCGCGGCCGAGCTGGAGAGGCACAGCGTGAGCGTGATCAACGTCACCGGCGGCTGGCACGAGACCAGGGTACCCCAGCTCCCCATGTCGGTGCCCCGCGCCGGCCTGGCCTACCTGGCGGCGGGCGTGAAGAGCAAGGTGGGTATCCCGGTCATCGCCTCCAACCGCGTCAACGACGTCTTCGTCGCCGATGAGATCCTGCGCATGGGCATGGCCGACCTGGTGGCCATGGCCAGGGCCCTCATCGCCGACCCCTACCTCGCTGAGAAGGCATACGAGGGCAGGTACGAGGCCATCACCCACTGCATCGGGTGCAACCAGGGCTGCTTCGACCACGTCTTCTACCTGCAGCCGGTCACCTGCACCCTGAACCCCCGCGCCGGCAGGGAGCTGGAATACGAGCTCGAGCCGGCGAGCAAGCCCCGGCGGGTGGCGGTGGTCGGGGGAGGCCCCGCGGGCATGAAGGCCGCCCTCACCGCCGCGGAGCGCGGCCACCAGGTCACCCTCTTCGAGCGCAGCGACGTCCTGGGGGGGCAGCTCAACCTGGCCGCCATCCCCCCGGGACGGGAGGAGTTCTGGACCGCCGTGGAGGACCTGGATGTCCAGCTCGACGACGCGGGGGTGGAGTTCCGCCTGGAGACCGAGGCCACCGTGGGCCTGCTCAAGGAGGAGGGCTACGACGCCATCATCGTGGCCACGGGAGCGCGCCAGGTCGTCCCGCCCATCCCGGGCATCGACGGGACCAACGTGGTCATGGCCTGGGACATCCTGGACGGCAGGGAGGATCCCGAAGGCGAGAACATAGTCATCATCGGCGGGGGCGCCGTGGGCTCGGAGACGGGCATGTACGTGGCGAGCATCGGCACCATCTCCGCGGACACCCTCTTCTACCTCTTTATGAACGACGCCGAGGACATCGGTACCCTGAAAGAGCTATGCAGCCAGGGCATCAAGAAGGTCACCGTGGTGGAGATGCTGGACAAGGTCTGCCGCGACGTGGGCATATCCACGCGCTGGACCATCCTGCAGGACATGCGCCACCTGGGCATCGAGATGCGCAAAAAAGCCATAGCTAAGCGCATCGAGCCCGACCGGGTCATCGTGGAAGTGGACGGCACCGAGGAGGAGATCCCCGCGGACACGGTGATCGTCGCCGCCGGCTCCTGCCCGGACAGCGCGCTCGCAGATGAGCTCAAGGAAGCGGGTATGGAGGTCTACCTGGTGGGAGACGCCAGGGAAGCGCGCAAGGCCATCGAGGCCATCCAGGAGGGCTACGAGGCGGGGCTGAAGGTATAGCTCTAGCCGTCAGTAGCCGTACTCGTCCAGGGTTTCGCGGGCTATGCTCACCAGCTCGGCGATGAGTTTATCCATCTTGAAGCCCTGCTCGACCACCAGTTCCAGCATCTCTTTCTGGCGCTCGCTGAGGCTGCCCGCCTTCTCGCGTCCGACGGTGCTGGCGTAGGAGATCATAACCGTAAGGGGCGAGCGCAGGTCGTGGGACATGGCGGAGCGTATCTTCTCCAGCGTCTCGAGGGCGACGCGCACATCCCCGGGGAGATCGTCAGAGCCGCCGCTCCCGCTCTCCCCTTCCTTGCCGGATGGCACCTCTCCGCCTCTCCCCCGGCTCATATAGCCCCTTACCTCGCGTGGGAAGGCCTCGACGTCGACCGGCTTCTTCAGAAAGCCGTCGAACCTCGCATACACCTCTTCCCTCTCCTCCTCCCTGATGGAGGCGCTCAGGGCAACGATGGGGACTTCTTTCAACTCGGGCACCTCGCGCAGGCGGTCGACGACCGCGCAACCGTCCATGCCCGGCATGTGCAGATCCAGCAGGATGAGGTCCGGCGCGGTCTCGCACGCCAGCTTAATCCCCTGCTCGGGAACGCCGGTGGCCATCACCCGGCAGCCTTCAGCCTCGAGCAACTGGCAGACGATCTCGCGCTCCACGGCACTGTCGTCAATATAGAGTACGGTTATCTTTTCACCGCTCTGCGTCATTTCTTGACCCCCTTACCATCGCAGTTATAATCGGAATCCGGTCTCCGGACCATTAGTAGTGCTGACATACTTCATTTTGCCCTTGGGGCCCCTTGCTTTATAATTCACAACGTATACAGTCTGGAGAGAGAGGTGTTGGATTTGGATATCGTATCGTTCACGGACTATGGATTCGGCGCAAATACCTATCTGGCCATAAACGAGGACTCCAAGCAGGCGGTGCTCATAGACGCCGGCATCAAGGCGGAGGCGGTCCTCGAATACCTGGAGAAGAATGGCGTCGAGCTGGTGGCCATCCTCCTCACCCACGGCCATCCCGACCATCTCCTCAGCCTGAAGGAGATAGCCGATGCCACCGGCGCCCCCTCTTACATGCACCCCGAGGACGCGAAGCTGCTTGAATACATCCCGCCCATGCTCCTCAACATGATGGGCCTGGACAAACTGGAGCTGCCCGAGGAATTCCTGCCCCTCGAGGACGAGCAGGAGTTGGAGCTGGCGGGGATGGATTTCAAGGTCCTCTACACGCCCGGCCATTCCGAAGGCAGCGTGTGCTTCCTCGTAGGCGGCGTCCTGTTCGCCGGGGACCTGATCTTCCGCGGTTCTATCGGGCGCACGGATTTTCCCGGCGGATCCATGGAAACGCTGGTGCAGTCGGTAAAGGAGAAGGTGTTCTCGCTGCCCAGCGATACGCGCATCCTGCCCGGCCATATGGATGCCACGGTAGTGGGCTGGGAGAAGAAGACCAACCCCTTCCTCATGGGCCTCTGATCGAACTCCCGGCGTCGGGCCCGAAAAAGGATAATCGCCCCGGCCGTTTAAGACTTCTATGTGAGGCGCGGTTATCTCTTTCCGTTCCTCCCGTATATTGATGCAGGCATTAATACCAAGAGGAGCTGTACGTGGGCGCGCAACGTCGTGTGGTCATAGCGTTGTTCATGTTTCTGGCCCTGCTCATCCTGGCACCCTTCGGTTACATGCTCATAGAGGGCATGGGATACAACGACGCTTTCTACATGACCGTCATCACCGTCTTCACCGTAGGCTTTACCGAGGTGGAACCGCTGACTACGGCGGGTCAGTATTTCACTATCATCGTCATCATCATCGGTGTTTCCGCCCTCTTCTTCCTCATCGCCAGCTTTTTGAGATATACGTTCAGGGAGGCTTTCAGGGAGACTTTCGGGAGGAGGAGAATGGACTTAAGGATAAAGAAACTGCAGGACCACTACGTCATCTGCGGCTATGGACGCGTGGGAGAGGTGGTATGCGACACCATGGCCGAGGCCGGCGTAGATTTCGTGGTGGTCGAGATAGATCACGACCGGATCGAGGACGCGATCGATCGCGGCTTCCTGCATATCGAGGGCAGCGCCACTGAGACCGATACGCTGGAGCAGGCCGGGGTAAAGCGGGCGAAAGGGCTGGTATGTGCCCTTGAGAACGACGCCGACAACCTCTTCACCACCATCTCCGCCCGCTTTCTCAATCCGGACCTGATGATCGTAACCAGGTCCATCAGCCGGGACTCGGTGGACAAGCTGCGGTTCGCGGGCGCGGACCGCATCATCTCACCCTACGAATTGAGCGGCAGGCAGATGGCCACTTTCCTCCTGAGGCCCGGTGTTTACGACTACCTGGACCTGGTCACAATCGACATCGCCGTCGAATATCGCATGGAGGAACTGCTGGTGGAGGAGGGCTCGCCGCTGGACGGCCATACCATCGGAGAGCTGGATATCAAGGCCAAAACCGGTGCGCTGATAACGGCGGTACGCAAGTCGGGGAGCATGGACTTCGAGACCAATCCGCACAAGGACACCCGCATCGATGCGGGCGACCTTCTCATCGCGCTGGGAACCGAGAGGGACCTGACAGGGCTGGAGAAGCTGGCGGTGGCATAGGGAGAAGGCCTATAGTATAGATCTTACTCGGGAGTACCGTTCAGTACCTCCAACAGTTCCTCCTTGCTCAACCAGTACAGGCGGAGGTCCCCCTTGGAAGTAGTTGCAAAATCCCCCTCGTATAGAGCCTCCATGCCGGCTACCTCCGGCATCGGCCATCCCTCGATTACCAATATGCCTATTGTATATTCGCCTTCTATTCCAGCCACTTTTTCCAGTATTGCCTCAAACGACTCCACGTAGTACATCCGTTTCATCGCCAGGGCCAGCTGCTGCGGTGGGTTGGCGGGAATCTCGTATTGGAAAGAGAAGAGCACGTCCTCGTATTCGGCGCATTCCTCCACGAGCTTTTCCAAGGAATAATCCTGCGGCGGCGGAAAGAGGCTGAGCATTCTCGGGCTGAGCAATGCGACGTAGATACTTGCAAGCAGGAGAGGCAGCAATACGAGCGCCAACGCAATCTCCTTGGCTTTCGAGCGCACGATCTCTCGTAAGCGGCCCGGTTCGTTCTTCCGCTCAGCCAGGAAGTCCCTGGCGGAGAAATAGACCAGCAGCGGAATAAGGACAAAGGTCACGGTCGCCAGTGGAAGCTCGAACTTAAGAGACGAGAAACTGTGGATGGCGGAATGATTGCGGAAAAGGTACACCTGCAGAAAACAAGGGAGGAGCATGACCGAAGCCAGGGCTAATACCTGCTTAACCTCGGAGCCGATCGCTCGACCCTTCACTCTCAGGTATAAGGTATATACCAGCACCAAGAGCAGTACGGCCAGGCTTCCCCAGAGAAAAACGACCGCGGCCGAGCCAAATCCCTGGGCGACATGATTTGACCAGAATGCCTCGAAGAAACCCTCGGCGGCTTCCTCCCCTCCGGCCCCGAATCCGCTGCGAAAAAGGAACTTGTCGAACAGCTGTCCCCAGCCGCCCAGCACAGACAGTTGGATCGCGAAAAGTGCCATGGCTGCGACAGCGGGAAGCCAGTACCTGAAGCTCTTCACGGCTCTCTCGCGGAAGGTCTTTCCCAATTCGCCCAGGAAAACCCTCTTTACAAACACCGCCAGGGCGAAAAAGAAGAAAAGCCAATCCGTGAGCATTCCATAGAAAAATATCAATACCTGGGCTACATCCACGCCGATCCTTGCGCGCTTGTTTGCGATATCCTTCCTCGCTACCTCCAGGAAGATAAAGAGGACGATGGGCATTATTACGGCCTGGTCCACAAAGAAGACGTTCTGGTGCCAATAAAGGCCTGCCGGTGTGAGCAGGATAACCAGTACCGGAATCAAGGAGAGTATAAACGCCTTGAGATCGGCGAATCCCAGCTGGCGCAGGAAGAGGAACACCATCAAGGCAAGAAAGAGGGCGATCATGTAATGGTTGAATAGATTATAGGCGTTAATCATCCCGACGCTGGGCTCGGAGTTCGTGATTTCGGACAACAGGTAAATGGGCAATACCGCCCCCGGCGGGTAGCTGATGTACAAGACTCGGCTCGAAAGGTCGTTAAACTCCACGGAATCGGGATTGAAGAACATCCCGAACCGCAGGGTAAAAGGACTATCCCGGTACCAGTAGCGGCTGTACCTGAGGGTATCCCCCGTAAGCCATTGATGGTTATATTGAGACAAGGTATTGAAGTACTGCATCCTCACCACTACGGTGCAAGCAAAGATAGCGGTTGCAATCAGAATGATCAGGAGGATGTATAAGGCCGTTTTATGGTTGCCCGACATAAACCGTCTCGTTCCTCTTATCCTTATATTCGACTACCCGTAATTCCCATTCGATGATGCCTTGGCCGGCACCTTCTTATATGCATATCGGCCAGAGATGGATAATATAATAGTGGCATAAGGATATTAAAAAGGAGGCCGCTTTCATGGACCTTAAATTCTTATCCATGCTGACCGTCGAGAACGATTCCAAGCTGGTCTTGCTGGTACTTGACGGATTGGGAGGGCTTCCCCATACGGACTCAGGTCTAACGGAACTGGAGACGGCCGTTACTCCCAACCTGGACGCAGCGGCAGGAGAATCCATATGCGGCCTTATCCACGCCATCGGACCGGGGATAACCCCGGGGAGCGGCCCGGCTCACATGGCCCTCTTCGGCTACGATCCCGTCCGCTTCGAGGTGGGGAGGGGAGTCCTCTCCGCCCTGGGAGTCGGGATAGAACTCGGGCGCGATGACCTGGCGGCGCGGGTTAACTTCTGTACCGTGGAGGATGGGGTGGTGACCGACCGGCGCGCGGGCAGGATCTCCAGCGAGGAGAACGCCCGCCTGTGCGAGAAGCTGGCCGGGATATCGCTGGAGGGAGTGAGGGCGGACATCCGGCCCGAGAAAGAGCACCGCGCGGCCCTGGTCCTGCGCGGCGCAGGGCTCTCGGAACTCATAACGGACACCGATCCCCAGCGCACCGGGCAGCCCCCCCTGCGTTGTGAAGCCCTTCCTGATGGCGGTGAGGACGCGGAACGTACAGCCGCGCTGGTGAATTCCTATCTGGACGAGGTGGCCGGTGTATTGAGGGACGAGCATCCCGCCAACATGATCCTGACGCGTGGTTTCGCCAGGATGCCCGATATCCCCCACATCACCGATCTCTACTCCATGCGTGCGGGTGCTATCGCCACCTATCCCATGTACCGTGCCGTGGCCAGGCTGGTAGGTATGGAACTCGTCGACACCGGTCCATCATTCTCGGACCAGCTCGATGCCCTGGAAGAAGCCTGGTTGGACTACGATTACTTCTTCGTCCACTATAAGTACACCGACAGCCGTGGTGAGGACGGGGACTTCGACGCCAAGGTCGCCTGTATCGAGGAGGTGGACGCTCTGCTGCCCCGCCTGATCTCATTAGGCCCCGACGTGCTGGCCGTAACCGGCGATCATTCCACACCGGCCCTGCTCGCGGGCCACAGCTGGCACCCCTCTCCCCTGCTGCTACGCTCTCGCTGGGAGAGGCGGGACGGCGTGGAATCCTTCGGGGAGAGTGCCTGCAACCGCGGCGGCCTGGGGATCTTTACGGCCGTTGACCTCATGCCCCTGATGCTGGCCAACGCTCAGCGGCTGAACAAGTTCGGCGCCTAGGGATCAGTTAAGCCTCTCCACCGCGGCGGCGCAGACCTTGAACTCGGGGATCTTCGACACCGGATCGAGTGCGCTGTTGGTGAGCTCGTTTGCCGCGGCCTCCGCAAAGTGGAAAGGCATGAAGATAACCCCCTTGCCCACCTTTTCCGTGACCTTGGCGTCCACCTCTACGCTTCCCCGCCGCGAGGATACCTTCACCGTGTCTCCATCGTTGATTCCCAACTCGGACGCGTCCGCCGGGTTCACCTCCACGAAGGCGCGGTCTATCTCCCGCACCAGCGAGGGCGAGCGCCGAGTCATGGTACCGGTATGATAATGGAAGAGCAGGCGCCCCGTGGTCAGTACCAGCGGGTAATCCGCATCCGGCGCCTCGGACGGCTCGCGGAACTCGCATGGGGTGAACTTTCCTCCGCCGGGGGGAAAACCATCCACGTGTAGTATGGGGGTTCCGGGATGATCATCGCGGGGGCATGGCCACTGCAGGCCTTGCGTGCCCAGGCGCTCGTAGCTGATCCCCGCATAGGAGGGAGTGACCTTCCTGATCTCCTCGAAGACCTCCTCGGGCGAGGAGAAGTCGAACCCTGAAGCGCCCATCTTGCGTCCCAGCAGCGCTATGATGTCCCAGTCCGCCCTGGCCTCTCCCACCGGTTCGATCGCCTTGCGGATCCTCTGCACCCTGCGCTCCGTATTGGTGATGGTGCCGTCCTTCTCCGCGAAGGAAGCGGCGGGCAGGACGACGTGGGCATATTCCATGGTCTCGCTCTCCATGATGTCCGCGAGCACCAGGAATCCCAGTTTGCTCAAGGCCTCGCGCACGTGGTTCAGATCGGGGTCGGATACCGCGGGGTTCTCTCCCATGATATACATTGCGCGCAGTTCGCCCTCGGCGGCTTTGTCCATCATCTCGGTCACCGTCAGCCCGGGCTGCCGGGGCAGACCCTCTACGCCCCAGGCTTCCTCGAACCTCCTGGCGGTATCCTCGTCCGCCACCTTCTGGTAAGCGGTATAGACGTTGGGCAGGCCGCCGAGGTCGCAGGCACCCTGCACGTTGTTCTGGCCGCGCAGCGGGTTTACGCCCGTGCCTGGCTTACCGATGTTGCCGGTGAGCATGGCCAGGTTGGCCAGGGACATGACGTTGTCGGTGCCGGTGGAATGCTGGGTTATGCCCATGCAGTAGACGATGGAGGCCCGCTCCGCCTCCGCATAGAGGCGCGCCGCATGCACCAGGTCGCCCGCGGGTATGCCGGATATCTCCTCCACCTTTTGAGGTGTGTACTCCTCTACCGACTTCTTCAGCTCCTCGAAGCCCTCGGTGCGGGATGCGATGAACTCCGCGTCCTCCAGGCCCTCGGATATGATCACGTTTATCAGGCCATTGAGGTAGGCCACCTCGGAGCCCGGCCTGGGCCTGAGGTAGACGTCCGCGAAGCCCGAGAGATGGATGGTGCGCGGGTCGATGACGATGAGTCTGGTGTCCCTGGAGACGGCGCCGAGTATCTTTTCCCCGATGATGGGGTGCTGCTCGGTGGTGTTGGATCCCACCACCAGGATGACCTCTGTATCTTCCAGCTCATTCACGGAGTTGGTCATGGCCCCGCTCCCGAGAGTTGCCGCCAGACCGGCGACGGTGGGGCTGTGTCATAAACGAGCGCAGTGGTCGACGTTGTTGGTGCCGACCGCCACGCGTGCCAGTTTCTGCAGCAGGTAGTTCTCCTCGTTGGTGCAGCGCGCCGAGGCGAAGAAGCCCACTGAGTCGGGTCCGTACCCGTCGCGCGCCCCCGCCAGCCCGTCCGCCGCCGCCTGCAGGGCGGTATCCCAATCCGTCTCCACCAGCTCTCCATCCTTACGGATCATGGGTTTGGTCAAGCGCCTCGGGCTGTGCACGAACTCGTGCACCGACCATCCCTTGATACACAGGGCGCCCCTGCTCACGGGGTGGTCCTTCTGGGGGAGGGTCCCGGTGAGACGGTCCCCGGTAACCTCGAGCAGGACGCCGCAACCGGTCCCGCAGTAGACGCAGGTCGAGGGGACGAGCCTCCAGCTCAATTCCTTGTCGTTTCCGGCCATATACTCTACTCCTGTTCCGCCTTGTCCTTGCTCCGCGCTCGGGCCGGAACGCGGAGCCTGGTCCTCACGTCTCCCCAGGCACGCGGCGAGGCCTGACCCCTATGCCTGCAGCTTTTCGATATCGTTCTCGGTGCCCAGGAAGCTGAGGGGGCTCTTCTCGTCAGCGTTCTCCCCCGCCCTGTACTCCAGCTTGTCCTCCATGATGTCCTGCATCTTGCGGTAGAGGCTGCGCAGAGGGATATTTGCCGGGCATGCCTCCTCGCACAGGCCGCAATCGATACACCTGCCCGCCATGTCCAGGGCCCTTATGATGTGGAAGGATGGGAACTCGGGCGGGATGACCCCCGGCTCGACCAGCTGGGGGTTCTCCAGCGCGCAGTCCTTGCAGAAGCACATGGGGCATATGTTGCGGCAACCGTAGCACTTGATGCAGCGCGAGAACTGCTCTCTCCACCACTGCATGCGCTCCGAGTCGGGGAGCGCCTCCACCTCGTCGATGACCTCCCGGCCCGGCGCTGCCTCCACCCTTTCCCCTATGGCGATCTCGCTGGGATAGGGGCGCGGGCAGCCGCAGGCTTCGGCCTCCTCTGCGCTGCAGGCCACGCCCACCATGACCAGGCGGTCCAGGTCTATCTGTTCCAGCTTGGACAGCTCGATGAGGGCCCGCTCGTCGCAGCCGCGCACCAGCACGGCGAACCTTTTATCCGGGTACTCACGCTGCAGATCGATTAGTATCCTGCCTAGGGGGTAGCGCGAGTCTCCCACGTCCACGAATTCCAGGTCGGGCGAGTCGGCATCGGTGATGAGCGCCGGGAGCACCGTCCCCTCCTCGTCCTTGAGGCAGAGAAAGGCGTCAGCGCCGTCATTCAACTTTTCCATAACGATGGCCTTGAGGTCGCTCATGTTCCCACCTCCGCCTTCGCCGCCTTCCGGCCGCGCAGCGGCGACGGCCCCAGGGCTCTTATCTCCTCCGTGAAGGAACGGATCACGTCGGCGTATTTCTCGCCCTCCGCGGCCGACACCCACTCCAGGCGCAGCCTGCCCTCCTCCAGGCCCAGGAACTTCAGGGCCTCGCGCAGCACTCCGAAGCGCTTGGCGGTCATGTAGTTGCCCTTGAGGTAATGGCAGTCGCCGATGTGGCAGCCGGCGATGAGCACCCCGTCCATGCCCTCCTGGAAGGCCTTGATCACGAAGTAGGGAGAGATGGTACCCGTGCACATCACCCGCACGTCCAACACGTTGGGCGGGTACTGGAAGCGGGACACGCCGGCGAGGTCGGCCCCGGCATAGGAACACCAGTTGCACAGGAAGGCCAGGATGCGGACGTCGTCCTCTTTGTTACTCGCTCTTTCCTCTGCCACGTTCCTCACCTCCCCTTCCTATTCACGCCAGGCGGACGCCGCCGCCTCTATCTGCTCGTATATCTGGTCGGAGCGGAAGCCCTGCAGGCGGCTGGCCCCGGCCGTGCAGGCTGCCGTACAGGTGCCGCACCCCTTGCACAGCGAGGCGTTGACCACCGCTACCTTGTTCTCCTCGTCGAGGGTCACCGCCTCGAAGGGGCAGAGCTGCACGCAGATGCCGCAGCCGGCGCACCTATCGGCATCCACCACCGCCACCACTCCCTCGGTGACTATCCTGTCCTTACAGAGGACGGACTCCGCGCGCGCCGCGGCCGCGGCAGCCTGGGAAACGGACTCCTCGATGGACTTGGGGGCATGGGCCAGGCCGCACACGAAGACGCCGTCGGTGGCGAAATCCACCGGGCGCAGCTTCATGTGCGCCTCCAGGAAGAAACCCTCGGCGTTGCGGGGGACCTTGAGCATGGGGGCCAATTCGGCGTTGTCCGGGTTGGCCGTGATGCCGGTCGAGAGCACCACCAGGTCGGTGTTGAGCACCACCGTCT
>JAFGDU010000177.1 GCA_016931915.1 Actinomycetota bacterium | reverse complement strand
GCACCCCGCATGCCATGGCCTCGAGCGGAGGCAGGCCGAAACCCTCATATATAGAGGGAAAGACAAGCATATCCGCTTGGGCCAGGAGCGACTTCAGGCGCTCGTCCGGTACGTAGCCGGTGAACACCACCCTTTCCTCCAGCCCGAGATCCTGCACGCGGAACATCAGCTTGCGGTATTCGGTGTTGTTCAACCTGCCCAGGCCGCCTCCGCCGATAACCGCGAGCTGGTGCTCCAGCCCGCCCTGGCAAAGTAGGGAAAACGCCTCCAGCAGGGTGACCAGGTTCTTGCGGGGGTGGAGGTTGCCGATGTAGGCAAGGTAAGGGGGTGTAAGGCAGTATGCGCGCAGCGCCGTATCCACCTCCTCCTCGCTCGGTTCCCGCAGGAACACGGGATTCAAGCCCGGATAGACCACCCGCACTTTTTCGAGAGAAAGCCCGAACGTCTCCGAGAGCTCCCGGGCGGTGAAGCGTGAGTCCGCGAGCACCGCCTGCGATCTATCCAGCAATCGGGGCAGGGACGAGATAAAACGCCTGATTCCCCTGCTCTGCATCTCCGGGAAGCGTACGAAGTTGATATCGTGTACGGTGGAAACCAGGCGCGCCTTACGCAGCGCCGGCGCCTGGTAGTTGGTGGCGTGAAAGATATCGAAATCATCCAGCAGAGATTCCGCGGGAAAGAGCGATGTCCTCTTCCACCACGTGTAGTAGAGGAAATTCGCCGGGAGGTTGTACCCCTTGAGCTCTATCCCCTCCACCCCCGGGAATACGCCCTTCAGGCGATGCCCGCCCCGCAGGGAGATGCAGAAGAACGCAAGCTCCAGCTCGGGCCTCTCGTGCTTGATGCTGGTAACCAGGTTGTCCGTGTAATGTCCTATGCCCGTCTTCTCCAGCAGAAAGGGAGTGCCGTCAAAAACGATTCTCATGCCCGGCTCCACCCCCCCATCGGCCGCAGGTCATTCCGGCGTCGCCCGCAAGGAGATCATGACCACGCCGGCGACTATGAGCGCCACACCCACCCAGTTCCAGGCGTTTATGGGGTAATTCTCGAATATCTTGTCGTAGACCATGACCGCTATGTAGGTCAGGGCCACGAAGGGATAGGCCACCCCCAATGGCACCGATGACAGCACCATGAGCCAGAAAAAGGCCGAGGAGACGAAGAAGATCAGCCCCAGGACGACCACCCAGGTCTTGAGTATCTCCTTGATGAAGGTAAAGGGGTGTTTGAGAAGGTCCGTCCCCTCCAGTCCCGTTCTCTCCGTCAGGGTATTCATGCCCCTACGTAAGCTTATCTGCCCCGCAACGGCCAGGGTGACGGCGAAGAATATCAAGACAAAAGATACCGGCTTGATTGCTGCATGCATTTCTTCCTCCTTATGCCTCCCCGCTGCGGACACTCCATGCGTGTCCGGGGTCTTCCTGTTGAGCGAGCGTATATCAGGCGTATTATATCAGCCTTATACCACGGCCCCCATACCCGGTTCAAACGGCATCCGTGAAGAAGGCGGGTGCCTCTATGGTCAGCGGCGGCTCCTCTCCGTAGCCGGAAAAAGCCATGTGCAGGTGGGTGGTGCTGTTGGCGCCGTTCTCCAGGGTTATGACCTGGTCCATGACAACCTGCCGCGGCAGCCCGTCCTCCTCCGCTATCCATATCTCGAACGACACCTCCCCCACGAAGTTGCTCATGTCGACATCCTGGTATTGTTCGCCCAAGGTGGGGTCCTCCTGGAAGAGCTTGTCTACCAGTTCCTGGCCGCTTATACTGTGCCGGATGCGCGCGCACCTCTCCCCGTTCAAATCCTCAAACCCCAACCATTCCGCGTCACCCTGCGGGGCCGTAAGGCCCTGCATGAGCTCAACGTAGCTGAAATAGCGGCTCTGACCGGTCTGTGGCGTATAATGTACCCACCCCATCACCCCCAGCTCCACGGACAGGCGTTCTCCCGCCACGTAGGCCGTTTTTCCCCCGTCCAGGGTGAGATAGGAGAAGGAATTCTCCATTGGCTGATCGGGTTGCAGGGAGCTGTTCGAGGTCTCGCTGTACTCGTAACTCTCGCGGTCCGGGAAGATAATATCTCCTTCGACGCGGATTCTCTGCTCGAATTGCCCCACTTCCATCCCCATGCTGTATTCCTTTTCCTGCACGAAGTGGAGGTACCCGCTACTCTGCGCGTAGTCTTCCACCGCCTTTCCGCAATCGCTCAGCCATGCCGAGCCATCCTGCGAGTTGCCGCAGCCAGCCGCGATCCAAGCGGCAGCAAGGATAATGATCAGGACGGGTATTACGATAATCCCGGTTCTCGTTCTCAATATAACCTCTCTGCGTGATTGCGATGGCGCATACCTTCCCCGCCAGCCGCGGGTCCCATCCCCCGCCGACCTCCATTTTAGGCTTTAGACGGAACGACTTCCAACCGGGGTCCGGGATCCGCCCAGCGCCACACCAGCGAAGCGATGGCGGTACCGGTCGCGGTATCAACGCGATCCCAGCCCCTTCATGCTTCCGCGGCTGGACGATCGGTTTGAAATCCCATGCGTGAAGGCTGTATCCTTGCAGGGAGAAAGATGAGGGAAGGAGTGGGTGAGCCCTATGAAGATAGCGGTAATAGGTACCGGATACGTCGGACTCGTGACCGGAGCCTGCTTTGCGGACCTCGGACATGCCGTAATAGGCGTGGACAAGGAGGAGGAAAAGATCTCGCGCCTGAACCGCGGAGAGGTCACCATCTACGAGATCGGCCTCCCCGAACTCCTATCGCGCCACCTCGGCCGCAACCTGACATTCACGACCGATACGGACGAAGCCGTACGCGAGTCGGAGATCATCTTCATCACCGTCGGGACTCCCCAGGGCGATGAGGGCGAGGCCGATATGTCCTACGTGGTCCAGGCCGCATCGGACATCGCCGGTTCCATCCACGGCTACAAGATAATTGTGAACAAGAGCACCATGCCCGTGGGTTCTACCCGCCTGGTAGAGAGGGTGATCAAGGAGAAGGCGAGGGGAGAGGAATTCGACGTCGTCTCCAACCCGGAATTCCTGCGCGAGGGCACCGCGGTGCGCGACTTCACCAACCCCGACCGTATCGTCATCGGCACCGAGAGCCAGAAGGCGGCCGGCATCATGGCCGAGCTCTACCGACCCCTCAACGCTCCCCTCTTTATCACCGATCCCGCCAGCGCGGAGATGATCAAGTACGCCTCCAACGCCTTTCTGGCCACCAAGGTCTCTTTCATAAACGCCATCGCGAATATCTGTGAGGCCGTGGATGCCGACGTCAAGGAGGTGGCCATGGGCATGGGGTACGACCACCGCATCGGCTTCGAATTCCTGCGCTCCGGCCCGGGGTTCGGGGGCTCCTGCTTCCCCAAGGACTGCCAGGCGCTCATCGAGATCGCGCGCAGTTCGGGATACCACTTCTACCTCCTCGAGGGCGTGATGCAGGTAAACCGGGAGCAGATAAGGCTCACGGCCAGGAAGGCGGAGATCCGCCTGGGCGGTCTCGAGGGGAAGAACATAGCCGTCTGGGGCCTTGCTTTCAAGCCGAATACCGACGACGTGAGGGACTCTCCCGCCGTGGAAGTCGTGAAGCTGCTGCTTGAAGGCGGCGCCAGGGTGCGGGCTTACGATCCCCAGGCCATGGACAACGTGCGCGGACTGCTGCCGGACGTAGAATACGCGCAGGGAGCCCTGGATGCCTTGAAGGACGCCGACCTCCTGCTCATCCTGACGGACTGGGACGAGTTCAAGATGCAGGATTTCCGCAAGGTCGGTGAGATCATGAGCAGCCGGGATATCCTGGACGCCAGGAACTGCCTCGAGCCTCTCACCATCCGCCGCCTCGGATTCAACTACGAAGGCATTGGTCGTTAGTTCCCGACCCCGGGGATAACAGTCCTCGCTTCTGAGTTTTTACGTCCCCGGGCCCGGGGGTAGCGGTCTTCGCTCCTGTCCGCAGGTTGCATATCCATAGCAATGCCATACTCTCGTACATGCTGCTCCCAATGTCGCTTCAGACCGACCCCCGGCTCCCGGTCTGGTGGCAGCCCAGACGGAAGCCCGGACCGATCCACGGCTCTCGGGAAGAAGGTTCTTAGCTTAACGACACCCGGACGGAGTGATCTTTCGCAGCCTTTTAAGATGCATGATCTGCGCTGCCACGTCCTCTGGCGAACCCCATCCGTCTGAGCAATCCCCTACGCCGGTTTGAATCGCGAAAGCTAGGTTTTTCGCGAAGCGGAAAACCGTATTGCGAGGAGTCAGCGGCGAAGCAGGCCCGTTTTAATATAAGGTCGTGGAGATAAGACCCTTGCGACGGTGTCCAGTGCCGTGACGCGCCGCGCGGCAGGGCTTGGCACGTGTACGTTCGCAAGTGAACTTAAACCCGTAAACTACAGCACATTCAATACCGATATCATAAGAGGCTCGCATAATAAAACACGATGAGAGGACATATAAATGCTGCATGTCAACGTATGCGAGGAATGCGGAGTGCCCGAGACCTTCAACGCCGCTCACAGCTGGCTGAATAACGGCGATATCGTCCAGAGGGCACTCCCGCAAGCCCGCATGAGTTTTATAGAATGCGAGAACCTGGATCCGCTCTTCGCCAACATCGGTAGCATCATCGGGTTTCCCATCGAGACCCTGGTTATCAATATCACCGCCCGGGGGACCGCTCGCTATATGAGGGAGGTAGTACCGGACGAGATGAAGGAACTGGTACAGAAAGGCCAGGTCAGCGTAGGCATACTGGTCAAGCCCATTACGACCTTCTGCCACGTACTCGGTTTCGGGAAGTACGAATCCTCCTGCGCGATCTACGCGGGAAACGAGGACGATTTCTTCAAGCAGACCATTTTAAATCCATTTTCAGTTCCCGAGGCGGCGGGGGCGCTCTCCGGAGCCATTGCGTCGGTGGTGGGGGGAGAACACTCGGTCGTCTACGAGGAGATCGCTCCGGGGCTGTACGAATTCACCACCTCGTGGACGGAGTTTCCCACCGCCCTCAAGAAAAGGCTGCGCCTAACCAGCTATGAGCATCGGGACGGCGATATCGAGCTGGTGCAGTGCGCCACCTGTGGCGCCCCCAAGGCTTTTTCCGCCTTCCGCTGGGATCTCGAAAACGGCACCATCGTCGACGGGCGCACGCGCAGGCGCATGGCCATACTCGGGACGCAACTGCTGGATAACCTGTTCGACGCGCTGCAGGACGAGCTGGGCGACACCATCCCCGAGGTGATCGTGGAGGCGCAACGCCGTTTTACCAAGACGGGGTTCTATTCCATCAACGACGTGCGGAGCGAGGAGGATCTGCGCGTCCAGCTCGCACTGCGTGGAATAGGCAACCTGAAAGAATTCAAGATGGGCGTCAAGGGGCTGCGCATGCGCATCGACAACGCCTCGTGTTACCTGATGATGGTGGGTTTTGCCCAGGGCATCTTCGAATCCGCCCTTAACGTGGACTCCTTCGTGGAGTGGGAACTGTCCGAGGACGGAGACCTGGAGGTCGAGGTTACCCCCGGCAGGAGCTAGGCGCTGCGAGACTCTCGCTACCGCAAGGAGTCATTGTACACTTCCAGAGTCATCTCGATGGTAAGTTCCCATGGATATTCCGCGGCCCGTCCTCTCCCCTTCCGCGCCAGGTCCCCGCGCATATCCTCATCTAGAATCAACCGCCGCATGGCCTTTCCGAGCTCCATGGGATCCATCGGGTCTACCAGGAGCGCCACCCCCTCGCCGATCTCGCGCAACGAGGAACTGTCCGAGGTGACCACCGCCAGCCCACGGGCCATGGCCTCGAGCACCGGGAGGCCGAAACCCTCGTACACCGAGGGATAGACAAAGATGCTCGCGCCGCGGTATACGGCCTCCAGTTCACGCTGGGGAAGGTATCCGAGCCACCTCACCCCCGCCTGGGACACGATGCGCGAGAGCTCGCGCCGTCCCATCCACCCTGGAGCGCCAACGATCACCAGCTCACCGCTTTTCTCGCGTTCCTCGCGGTCGAAAGCCGCATAGGCCTGGACCAGGCGGGTAAGGTTCTTGCGGGGTTCAACCGTTCCCACGAAAAGGATATATCCCGCATCCAATCCATGCTTGGAAAGGACCCCGGCTACCTCTTTTTCGTCCGGCTCCGCTGGGATCTCCACGCCCAGCGGAACGACCTTTGCCCTGGGGTCGCGCTTTCCGGCCAGGCAGCGCAGGTCATCGTAGGTACTGCGGGAGTCCACCATGATCGCCTTCGCCTCGCGCATGATGAGGTTCAAACCACGGCGGTGAAAGGCCCTCCAGCGTCCGGGGAAAGCCCGGGGGTATTTGAGGATACAGAGATCGTGCACGGTGGCCACCAGCGGGGCGCGGGAAGGGGGGTAAACCAGGGATGGCGCATGCACCAGGTCCACGTCACCGCAAAAGCGCTCCATGCGCGGCCTTCCCAGGCCGTGCCAGGCCAGGCCCATCACGTCCCGGCGGGCCTGCAGCCGCACCTCCTCCACCCCCGCCAGGCCCGCGAAGGGCCTCTCGCCTTCCTCGCCGTGGTGTACCAGCACCAGGTCGACTCCCTCCGGCCTGTCCGCCAGTCCGGGTATGAGATGGCGCAGGTAGGTCCCGATACCTCCGGGTTGGTCGTAGAAAAGCTGGTCCGCAAAGATGGCAGCTCGCATAGCCGGTCCCCACCTCACCATCGGTCGGTAACCGCTTTGAGTATGGCAACATCAACCACACAGGTCAGCAGCACTTGTCAACCTTCTTGTCCCTGCTCGACACGGCCCGTTCGGCGGTCCATCCGTCATCGCACATCGCGGTCATGGAAGCGCCGCAGGAAGCGTCGGGTAATCCGGGAGCTGGGACTGCCACTGCTTATAGATGGCCCAGGAGGGGTGCGGGCTGCCCAGGTAGTTAAAAAGACCGTAATAAACGTTGTCCCACGATGTCCCGGGATCTTCGTCCATATCCCTGTATATCCATATCTTCTTGCATCCATGGGCGAAGAGGTCTCCGACCCCTACCGAGCCGATAGCTTCCGCCTGCTTTGCCTCGCTGTAGGCGGCCGGGTTCGGGGGCTCGCTCGTATGAGGCCAGCCAGCCTCCGTAACCATTAGTTCATGCCAGACATTGCGGGACTGCAGGCTCTGTGTCAGGTAGGTATAATGCTCTCCCCATTGCCAGTAGTTCTTGTACGGATGTACGGCTATGGCGTCGCAGGAACCATGGAAACCGATGAGCATGTTTATATCGAATGTGGTACGCGAATTCGGAGCCAGGTTGACGGTGCGTTTGAACACCTCGCCCTTGGTCATCATGAAGGTCAGGTCGGCCGAGACCCCCTCGTAGTGCGGGTTCTGCAAACACAGGTATTCCTGGATAGAGTACCCCGTACAGCCCTCCGCAAAATACCACGTGGTCGAGGCGCCGTTGGCTCCCACCACGTCGTGGCCTCCCGTCCACGCGCCCTGGTAATTGAAGTACATGGGGCGCTCGGCTATGAAGTCGCTGGCCGAAGTGATCTTTACCGAGACGTCCTTGTCGGAGCCCACCAGGTCGTTCACCTTGAAGGTAGTGCGCGAGGTGGGGTCCAGGCTGAAGGTCATCGTCTGGTTGGCGCCCTGGCCGGGGCCGAACATGAAGGTGAAGGTGGCCTGGATGGCGGCGGCGTTGGGGTTCTGCAGGCAAAGCCACTCGTCGAAGCCGCCGCGCGTGGTCCCCTCGGCGAAATACCACTCCTTGCCCGCCGCCGTGGTCCCCACGACATCGTGGCCTCCCGTCCATGCGCCCTGGTAGTTGAAGTACATGGGGCGCTCGGCTATGAAGTCGCTGGTCGAGGTGAGCTTGATGGAGACATCTTTATCCGGTCCCACCAGGTCGTTCACCTTGAAGGTGGTACGGGAGGTCGGATCCAGGGTGTAGGTCTCCGTCTTGTTGGCGCCCTGGCCGGGGCCGAACATGAAGGTCGCCGTGACCTGGATGGCTCCGGCGTTGGGATTCTGCAGGCACAGCCACTCGTCGAAGCCGCCGCGCGTTGTGCCCTCGGCGAAATACCACTCCTTGCCCGCTGCCGTGGCACCGAGGACGTCGTGGCCTCCCGTCCATGCGCCCTGGTAGTTGAAGTACATGGGGCGCTCGGCTATGAAGTCGCTCGTGGAGGTGAGCTTTACAGAGACGTCCCTCTCCGGGCCCACCTCGTTATTGACCATGAGGGTGGTGCGCGAATTGGGCTGCAGGCTGTAGGCCTCTACCTGGTTGGCGCCCTGGCCGGGGCCGAACATGTATGTTGCGGTCACCTGGATGTCGGCGGCGTTTGGGTTCTGCAGGCACAGCCACTCGTCGAAACCGCTGCGCGTGGTTCCCTCGGCGAAATACCACTCCTTGCCCGCGGCCGTGGCCCCGAGGACATCGTGGCCGCCGTTCCAGGATCCCTTGTAGTTGAAGTACATGGGGCGCTCGGCCACGATGGTATCGCTCGCATCGATCTGGATGGATACGTCCTGGCCGGGACGGTTCACCTCGTCGAAGAGGCTCAGATAGAGGTCGGCACCTGTATTGGGGTCCTGGTTCAAGGTGTTGATAAGGGCCCCGCACAGGACCAGCGCGGTTGGATCCTTCTCCTTGATCCCCGCATAACCCGCCTGCAGCAGGGGCAGGTACTCGGTCTCCACCTGGCCACCGAAATGGTAGGTGTCGGGGCCGAAGGTCTTCGTGGCCTCCGAGTCCGCGTCCCACCCGGGTTCGTTCCATATCTCGTAGAAATCGACGACGCTGCCGTAATGCTCCGCCACCGCTGCGCAGAAATCGTGCCAATACCCTATATCCTTCGGTGGAGCTTTGGGAGCCCTGTCCCCGTAAGAGGGATCCTGCGCCCAGGTGGGCACGGAGCTTCCGAGCGTCATGTTTATGGATTCGGCCCCGTCCGCCAGCATCAGGTTGATCTCGTTATCGTAATAGGTCCAGTCGTAGACCCCTTCCGCGCCCTCGATCTTGTTCCACATCACGATGACCTTGAAATGGCGGATGGAGTTCCTCTCCGACTGCGGCACCTTGGCGGCCATCCTGTTCGCGTAGTCCCGGGCGTCCAGGCCCAGCAGAGTCATATCTCCCGCGGCAGCCGAGGTCACGCCGGCCTGCGTCCGGCTACCGGGACCGTGAGACGCAAGGACGGGGGCAGCGATCACCAGGGCCAGAAACACCGCCGCTATGAACATGAATAGACTTCTTATCCTGCTGCCTGAAACCATGTCTGCCCATCCCTTCATTACGTTTATAACCGGACCTACTGCGCTTATTTTCACTCGTTACAACGCCGGCGGGTAGCGCCGATCTACTGCTTCACAATATTTTCGCCGTTTGAATACGTTTATCCCTTTGACGATTATACGGGTTTGATGTTCCGGCACAAGCGTTCCAACCTATTGAGGGAAAAGCATACAGCTTTTCGCTTCAGGCCTCTTCAGACCTCAGGCCTCAGACCTCAGACTATTTGGAACTTCAGGCTTACTGGCGGTGGTGATCTGCTCCAGTTTACTCTCCAGTTCATCGACGAGGGGATCCCATCCCCGCGTGCGCAGCACCTTCTCCTTTCCCCGCTCCCCCATCCTCCTGGCCAGAGCGGGGTCATTTATCAGTTCCAGCACCCTGCTCCCGTAATCCTCGATGTCCGTACAGAGATAACCGTCCATACCGTGTTCTATCAGGCCCCTCGCCGCGGCACAGTAGGCGTTCCCGAGAACCGGCCTGCCCCGCAGCCACGCTTCGCCGAACACCAGGCAGAAGCTCTCATGCAGGGAGGGGAAGAGGAAGACGTCGCAGGCGTCGAAGGCATCCAGGAGCTTTTTCCTCGGCAGGGCGCCCAGGTAGTAGATGCCCTCTCCTCCCACCGGCAGGTTGTCCTCGTCGGGACCTATCATGGCCAGAACCGCCGGACAGCCTTTCCCCCGCACCGACTGTAGCACCGCCATGGCCTCACGGTATCCCTTGTAGACGTTCTTCCTCCCCACCCAGAGCAGAACGGGCCGGCCGGTGAAGCCGAACTCGCGGCGGAAGGCCTCTCCATCGATATCCGGCGCCGAGAACTCCTCGAGGCCGTAGCCCGGACCGACCGCGAAGGCGTTGAACCCCCACCCGCACATGAGCTCCTCGATGACGCGGGAGTTTGCCTCGACTCCCCCGGCTCCTTCCAGCGCATCCTTGAAATGAGCCCAGTAGTGGTTGGGGTCGCGGGTGTGGAACAGGGGGAAGGCTACGAATGGCTTGCCTGCGTGGCGGGCCGCCCTCCAGGCCAGGTCCAGGGTGCTCATGGGCGCCATGGACCCGAAGACCAGGTCGTAGTCTCGGGCCGCCGTCAACGCCTGCTTCTCCAGATGTGGTGAACGGGGGCCCATGACATAGTGGTGGCGCCGCGCGTACCGTCGCGGCCGGCTCTCGGACATACCCCAGAGCACCTCCCCCACAACTACCTCCGGGGCGGTGTCCAGGAACTCCTTCCATCCCCGGTCAAGTTCCAGCGACCTCTCTCTGCCGTCTTCGGTAACCACGACCCGCCTCACCGCGATCCCGACTTCCCGCATGTCCTCCATGGGGCGCACCGCCCGCGGCACCACCAGGTTGACTGCAGCGCTCCCGCTGGGGGCGAAATCCATCCGCAGTTTCCTGGGCCTTCCTTTCTCCAACTCGAATTCCCACGAGCCCTTGCCCGGTATCTCGACCAGCAGGTGCCCGTCGAGATATGAATAGGCATCCAGCTCGAGGGAGGTCATGGCCTCACCTCCCGCCACCAGGCGCGCCGATTTACGCGTCCAGCGGGCCGGACCGTCCTCCCACAACTCGCGCTCGTGCCAGCCACTGAGAAAACAGTGCTCATCGCGCCCCTCCAGTGCCTGGGCCAGAAGAGCCGCAAAGATCGGGCTTTCCCTCTCCCGCTCGTGCATCTCCCTGATGTCGGCCATCACCGATCTCGCCCGCCGAGGCCGGGGATTGCGTACCTCGTAACGGTGGATCCCCACGCCCTCGTCCTCCTGCCTGCCGGGCGGCATGAAGTTGTCCCACACCAGGTATCCGAAGGGGGTCTGGATCATGCGCTGGGAGCGCGTGGTGTATACGTCCACCTGGTGGCCCTTGCGCGCCAGGCGGATCATGAGCTCTCGGAGGTATCTCTCGCCCCCGCCGGCGATATTCCTACCATAACGGTAGGTAACGAGCATGATGCGCATGGACCAAAACTCCTCCCACGTAAACCAATACGGAGTTAGGTTATCTTACAACGAACGCACCAGTCCAGGATGCGCCTAGTGGATCTCGATGGAGGCCACGGCGATACCCAGAGTTCTCTGGTCCTCCACGTGCAGGGTCTCGCGGGGCCGGAAGGGGTTTTTCACCTTCATCTCGATCTCCCACTCGCCGGGTTCAAAGCCGCCGGGAAGCGGTATCTCGTGTACGTGGTATTGGTTGGGCACTTCGAAGGTGGAGATGAGCCGCCCGTTTACGTGCATGGACACCTGGGTCAGCTCCAGCGGATGTGCCATAACCGTGCGCAGGTACAGGTGGCGTCTTTTCTTGCCCGCCTTGAGAAATACCGAAGCCCGATCGCCGGTCCAGCGGAAAGCAACCCCCCTGGCGTCTACCTCTTTCTCGAACCAGCCATGCCCCAGGACACCCTCCCTCTCGCGCGCCATCGAGATCTTCCTCGGAAGGGGCTGGCTCCGTGATTCGTGGTCAGTTTCGTCCTCTATGGTCCTCGGGTCCTCCCCGATGGGCGGCTCCCCTATCTGGGGGCTCAATACTCCTTCGCTCAGCAGGCGGCGGTCTGGGATCAAGCGGTGCTTTGCCACCTCGTGCCTGCATTTCGCGGTGTCAGGTATCAACACGAGGTTCCAGGCCAGGGCCTGCGCCATGCGCAGCGGCAGGACCAACTTCTGTCGTGCTGTGAGCCCGTTGTCCAGCTCGGCACGCATGCGTTGCCACAGCCAGAAGGAAAGCTCCCTGCGTACCAGTTTCAAGGTGTCCTTCTCCATGTTCTTGGCCAGGGCACGCAAGCGGTTGCGCTCGTACAGGTAGAGATTGCGCAGCCGCCTGTCTCCCATGGTAGAGGACAGGAGATGTTTGACCAGCGCGCGGGGTTCGTAGGCCACCTCGTAGCCGTAGATGTTCATGCGCCAGCCGAGGTCCGCGTCCTCGAAGAGATAGCGGAAGCGCTCGTCGAAGCCCCCCACCTCGTCGAATACCTGCTTGCGGGTCATCATGGCGGCCGAACACGCGTACATCACCCGCATGCTGTAAGAATAGGTGTCCGAGTCTTCCTTGAAGATACCCCGGTCCCACGCATATCCCAGCAGGTTCACCATTCCTCCCGTGCTGTTGAGCACGGAATCGTAACCGTTGAGCAGGATATGGGACGCGCATGCGCCCAGGCTGTCACCGGATGCGGTGATCCTCTCGAACATGCAGGAAAGCCATTGGGGGTGGAGTTCCACGTCATTGTCAAGGAAGGCGATGTTATCGCTCCGAGCTGCCGCGGCCCCGATGTTCTTGACCGCCGCAGGCCCCCTGTTTCTGCGGTTGGTCACGATCTCTACCATCGGATAGCGGCTGGAGACGAGGTCGACGCTGCCGTCGTCGGAGTTGTCGTCCACGACGATGACCTCGAAGGGGAAGTCCACTACCTGGCCCATTACGGAGTCGAGGCAGGAGGGGAGCAGCTCCTCCCCTCGGTAGTTCGCGATGATCACGCTTGCCTGCGGTTTTTTGCCGGTTACCATGTCCCTCTCTTCCAACCCTCGCCCGGTTCGGTCCGCGCCTTCCGGATCATTCCACTATCCCCCATATTGTAGGGCCTAAACCATTTTAGGCAACCACCTGGCCATATTGACCCCCATCAACCGACTCGCCGCCGTGTTCTCAAGTGAGCCGCCCCAGCCGTCGAAAAGAACTAGAAAGAATGTGAAAACACATGCCGCTGGAGACGTTTATCTAAGCGCCATGCACAATAATAGCAAAAAGAGGAGGCCAAGGATGGCTCTGCGCAGATTCCCGTGTATTGCACTCGTTCTTTTGCTTGCTCTGGCGATGACGCTGACCACCTGCATCGTCATGGGGCCGCGTGAAGCCGCAGCCTATACCTACCCCGACGGCTGGCATCAGGAATGGGTACTGGACATGGGGAGTATGTTCAAGCACTCCTCTCCAACCCTCGCCGACCTTGATGGCGACGGAAGGCAGGAGATCCTCATCGGCAACACCAACGGGCACTTCTACTGCGTGGACGCCGGAGGCGGCCTGCGCTGGACCTATTACACCGGTGCGGTCATCCAATCCACCCCCATGGCCGTCGACTGCGACGGAGACGGCAAGCTGGAGGTGTTCTTCGGCAGCGATAACGGTTACGTCTACGGCCTCAACTCCCAGGGTCAGCCGCTCTCCGCATGGGGATGGCCCAAGTTCGCGGGCACCGCCTTCGGGTACAGGGAGGTGTTCGCCGCTCCATCGTGCGGGGACCTGGACGGAGACGGCGACCTGGAGATCGTGGTCGGGTCCTGGGGTCACTATATAACCGCATGGCACTACCAGGGCCCCCTGGCCTGGCAGTATTACAACGCAGACTCGGTGTGGTCCTCCCCGGCCTGCGCCGACGTCGACCTGGACGGCAAGGACGAGGTGATCATCGGCGCCGACTGCTGGAGCGGCCCCAACTGGCCCTGGCCCCGCGGCGGCCTCCTCTACTGTTTTGAGGGCGACGGCTCCATCAAGAGCGGTTGGCCCAAGTGCCTGCCCCAGGTCATCTGGTCCTCCCCCGCCATAGCCGACCTGGACCGCGACGGCTTTCCCGACGTCGTGGTGGGGACCGGCCTCTTCTGGCAGAACACCACCCCCGGGGCCGGCAATTACCTCTCCTACGCCGACGGCAGGCACGTCTATGCCTTCAACTACCGGGGGGAGAACCTGCCCGGCTGGCCGGTGAGCACGGGAAACAACAACTTCGGCTCTCCCGCCGTAGCCGACATCGACAACGACGGCTATTACGAGGTGGCCTTGGGCTCCATGGACAACAACATCTATGTCTGGGAGCACAACGGTGCCGTGAAGTGGACGAGATGCTTCTGGCCGGTGCAGAAAATGGGCTCACCGGCCATTGCGGATATAGATTCCGACGGCGACATGGACGTGATCATCTCCGAGGGCCTCTCCATCATGGCCTACGATCCTAACGGCAACCACGTCCTCGACGCCGACACCGGGGGCAACATGTTCAATTGTGTGGCCGTGGGCGATATAGACAACGACAAGATGACCGAGCTGGTCATCGCCACCGGGGCGGACGGCCAGACCGGCAAGCTCTTCTGCTTCCAGGCCGGGCCGTATAACGCCTCCCTGGCCGCCTGGCCCATGTTCCGCAAGGATGCCCGGCATAGCGCATCCTACTGCCACGAGGAAGTGCCGGACATGTGGCCGCCCGACCAGGTGAAAAGCCGCAGCTACATGGCCGAGGGCTACACGGGAACCGGCTTCAACGAGTGGATCCTGATGATGAACCCCCTCGATCACGAGGTGATGGTGCAGATAAGGTACATACTTCCCAGCGGCCTCTCGGTGGTCAAGGTTATCACCATACCCCCCATGTCCAGGATCTCCGTCCCGGTCAACAGTACCGTCGAAGGCCAGGACGTGAGTGCATCCATCATCTCCAACCAGGAGGGGCTCATAGCGGAACGGGCGCTGTACTTCAACTATAACGGCGGCAGCGGCACCTGGTCCGGCGGCCACAACGTCATGGGTGTCGACACCCCGCTCACCCAATGGTATTTCGCGGAAGGGTGCACCAGGCCCGGTTTCCACACCTGGCTCACCCTGCAGAACCCGGGCGACAAGGACGCCCACGTCACCCTGGATTACTTCTGCGGTGACGGCAACAATGTCCAGAAGACGACGACGGTGAAGGCGAAGTCCCGCTATACCGTGGCCGTGCACGGGGACTCGGAGGGCATCGGGGTGCACGACAGCTACCACGGCGACGTGTCCATCAAGGTATCCTCGGACGAGCCCATCGTGGCCGAGCGTCCCATGTACTTCAATTACAACGGCAGCTGGGACGGTGGCTCCAACGTTATGGGCGCGGGCGCGCCCTCGCAGGAATGGTATTTCGCGGAAGGGTGTACCCGTAATGGTTTCAATACCTGGCTCTGCCTGCAGAACCCCGGTGACGTCCCCGCCGACGTGGGCCTGGATTACTTCTGCGGTGACGGCGAGAACGTGCACAAGGAGATAACCGTGAAAGCGCGCTCCCGCGCCACCGTGGCCGTGCACGGGGATGCCCTGGGCATCGGGGTGCACGACAACGCCCATGGAGACGTATCCATAAAGGTGTCCTCGGACGAGCCCATCGTCGCCGAGCGGCCCATCTACTTCAGCTACAACGGGGTCTGGGACGGCGGCCACAACGTGGTCGGCTCGAGCCAGCCTCGCGAGCAGTGGATCTTCGCCGAGGGGTGCACGCGCCCCGCCTTCAACACCTGGCTCTGCCTGCAGAACCCCGGTGACGTCCCCGCCAAGGTACAGCTGGATTACATGTGCGGGGACGGCGCCAACGTCCACAAGGAGCTGACCATCGGAGCGCGCTCCCGCGCCACCGTGGCCGTGCACGGGGATGCCCTGGGCATCGGGGTGCACGACAACGCCCACGGCGACGTGTCCATCAAGGTGACCTCGGATGTTCCCATCATGGCGGAGCGCCCGGTGTACTTCCTCTACAACGGGAGCATCGCCGGAGGCCATAACACCGAAGGATATCCGCTGAACTAGTCTTCAGACATCAGACTTCAGACTTAAGACTTGTTGCGGGCCTGGTGTGCGAAGCCGAGATATGACTTGAGCGCCAGTACGCACGAATGCAGATCCTGATAGACGGGGATACCCAGATCCCGCATGTGTTCCTCCAGGGTGTCGAAGTAGCGGCTATCGCCGAACATCCACGAGACCACCGCTTTACCGCTCTCGTGCACCGCCTCGCCTATATCCTCGAAGGGAAAGTACTCCAGCATGCGTGACGCGAAGGGGAGCAGGATGATGCCGTCCACGCGGTCATCCGACAGCACTGTCTTGATGGAATCACCGAAGGCGTTAAAACCGCGCTGCTCGATGGCGGGCCAGATATCCACGGGGTTCGACGGGGCCATCCACGCGGGAAACACATCTTTCTGCAGGATATCAAGTGTCTTGCGCTCCAGCGCTGGGACCTGCAGGCCGGAAGAGCGCAGGAGGTCGGTGAGGACGACCCCTCCCCCGCCGGTCACGGTGACCACGGCGACCCCGTCCCCCGTGGGCGAGCTTAGCCGGAAGGGCTCGGGGTGGAGGGAGAAGGCCTTGCCCAGGTTCATCATCTCCTGGAAATCGTGTACCCTTATCACTCCCGCCTGGTGCAGGGCGCCGTTTACCACATCGTCGGAGCCGGCCAGGCTCGCGGTGTGGGAGAGGGCCGCTTTCGCGGATTCCTCGTATCTCCCTCCCTTGAGGACCACCAGCGGCTTCCTGCCCGCCATGTTCCTGGTCACCTCGAGAAAGGCCGGTCCGTCCACTATGGATTCCAGGTATGCAACCACGGCCTTTGTCTTGGGGTCGGAGGCCATGTATTCCAGGACCTCCACCTCGTTGACGTCGATCTTGTTGCCGATGGCGCAGGCCTTGGAGACGGTGAAGTATCCGGAGATGACATACTGCAGCATGAAGCCGGCCGCGAGCATACCGCTCTGGGCGATGATGCCCAGGGTGCCCGGCTTGAGCCGTTCGTGGGCATCGGGAGCGCGCATGAAGGGCGTGAAGATGAAGGGGTCGGTGTTCACCAGGCCAGTGCAGTTCGGGCCCCACAGCCGCAGGCCGGTGCGGGCCGCTATCTCCCGGCAGGCGGCGTCGATGCGCTTCCCCTCCTCGCCCACCTCGGCGAAACCCCCGGATTCGAGTACCGCCGCCTTGACCCCCGCCGCCGCACAGTCCTCAAGTACCCCGGGGACGTTGGCGGCGGGCACGAAAACGATGGCGGCCTCGACCTTCCCCTCCAGGTCCCGCACGGAGGGATAGCACTTAACGCCGAGGATCTCGTCCCTGCCGGGGTTGACGGGGTAGACCGGCTCCGCGAAGGACTCGAGCATGTTCTTGATGATGTTGTATCCTCCCTTGAGTTCGTTGGCAGTGGCGCCCACCACGGCTACACTGCCGGGAGCGAAGAATGCATCCAGACCGGTTCTTTCAGACATGCTGCAAATCCTTCCGTTCTTGCCGCGAGGCGGATCACGTGATATTCCGCCACGCACGTGCGGCCGTACCCTCCTGACAACAATAGAGATATTCTACAACAAGGCCAAGGGACGAGCCCTCCCCGGCGGCAGGTGTGTGGAGGCCGAGGAGTGGGCAAGGATAGCCGAGAAGCCGCTTTTTACCACTCCTGAGATCTTATTTAGCCATGATCTTCGCTCCTGAAAGGCCCTGGTCCTCAAGTTAGTAATTGCGTTCTCCGAAATAAAGGTTGGGCGGTACCGTAAACGTATTCCGGATGGACGATGATCCAGCAGGAACCGTCCTTGATAACGGATGATTGGGGTGGAGGTCAAAGCATGAAAAAGATCAAGGTCTGTGCTTCCTGCGGCGTGCCCAGGGAGCTCTCGGTGGACAGCCATTGGGGAAACGACGGCACCATTTCGTCTCTTTCGACCCCGGGCCAGAGGAGCCTGCTCTACGAAACCGATGGCCTCAACGGCCTGCTCAGGAACATCGAGGCACTGGTGGGTCAGTCCGTGAACCGCATCGTCGCCGAGGGCAAGCGCAAGGAGAGCCTGGATTTCCTCGAGGACTATTTCTCCGGGGTGAGGGGTATGCTGGCCAGGAGTATCGGGCGGCGCCGCGTGTACATGACTATCGCCAGCCTTGCGGCCATCTTCGGTTACGGCCACTTCGAACTGAGGGAGATAAAAAGGGGTGCGTACGTAAAGGTCTACGGCCGTAACATGTATTGTGCTCCCCTGCTGACGGGTGACCTCATGGCGGCCTTCAACGTAATCGAGGGACTTCCCGCGAGTGTTCATGTAGAGGAGAAAGACGGTGGACAGATCATTACCGTCAGGCAAGGCGAGGAGCCCGACGAGGAACTGTCGGCGCGCCTCGAACCGGTGATGATTGCCCCGAAACCCGGGAACATCCATTTCGATACCTGCGCATCCTGCGGTGCTCCCACCGGCCTGATAAGCTGCGATTTTGACTTCGAGGAAGGCATAATCACCGATACCAAGACGGGGAGACGCATGGCCTTTCTGACCTTGGATCAAATCGACGCGGCGCTGCGGGAGCTGGAGGTGGAACTGGGCGAGGATATCGCCGCCGTCATCCTGCAGGCCCAGCGGGATTACATCAAGAACAACCTGGAGGCCGAGGAGATGGGAAAGGGCTATCAGTACCTGCGTTATTTCCTTGCCCTGCGGGGACTGGGCAACCTGGTGAAATACGACATCGACGATGCCGGCATGGAGGCCTTGATAGAGAATGCACGACCCCCGCTTCTGGTGGCGGGTATCATGCACGGTATCTTCGAGCTGCTTTCCGCACTCGAAGGCAAGGTCGAGTATAGAACGATGGGTGATGGAACCCTTGGGGTCAAGGTGACGGCCGCATAGGCTGTGCGCCCCCACGGATAAGACCTCGCGACCGGAATATACCTGTCGCAGCCATTAAACACCCCCGTGCAAACCCGGCCAGACCTCCAGCTGGATGTGCCAGCAAGATGGATAGCTGCATTGTCCGAACCTGGAGCGAGACGGCGAGTAACCCATAATCCCCTGACCGCATTAAGAATGAACCCCGCATCCCCTATGGGCATCTGACCTTATTATCCTGCGTGTCAGCGCCCGTACATCTCCGAATGTCCCGGTCCGATACCCGTCAGATATCTACGTGTTGAACGGCTGGCACCACGTGAACGCCTGACCCTATATGTCGATTGAACGGCTGACCCCATGTATGAGGTGTGTAACAACCAGGGTTTTTGGAGTGAGAAAACCTCGCCTCTCAAGTTAATAAGTGTGTAATGCCGAAATAGACTTTGAACGGTCCCACAAACCGGTTTCCAGGTGCGTGGTGAGACTGAAATAACGGCCTGAGATAAAAAGGGGCGGAGGTAAAAAGCATGAAAAAGATCAAGGTCTGTGCTGCTTGTGGCGTGCCCAGGGAGATCTCAGAGGGCAGCCGATGGGAAAGCGACGGCACTATATCGGCCCTGAGAACTCCAGGCCAGAGGAGCCTGTTCTACGAGGTAGAGGGCATCGACAGCCTCTTCAGAAACATCGGAGAAATCGTTGGTCAACCCGTGAACCGCATCGTCGCCGAGGGTAAACGAAAAAACACCCTGGATTTCCTCGAGGGCTACTTCTCCGGATTAATGGGAATGCTGGCTCGGACCATAGGTCGCCGTCGCATATATATGACCATCGCCGATTTGGGGGCTGCCTTTGGTTACGGGCACTTTAAGATAATGGATGTCAAGCGAGGAGAGTACGTCAAGGTTTTTGGCCGCAATATTTATTCCCTCCCCCTCTTGACCGGAGACCTCCTGGCGACATTCAACTTCACCGAGAGACTCCCCGCCAGCGTAATAGTAGAGGAAAAAGAGGGCGGGCAGATCATCACCATCAAGCAAGGCGAGAAGCCCGAGGAAGAGCTGTCGTCCCGCCTCGAGCCGGTCCTTGTGGTCCCTAAACCTGGAGACATCCACTTCGATACATGTGCATCCTGCGGCGCTCCCATAGATCTTAAGAGCTGGGATTTTGATGTAGAGGCAGGCGTGATAACGGATAATACGACCGGGAGACGCATGGCATCGATGGGCATAGACCAAGTAGACGCTGTTCTGAGAGAACTGCAGGAGGAATTGGGCGAAGAGATCATCGCCTTCATCCTGCAGGCTCAGCGGGATTATATCAAGAGCAATCTGGGAGCTGACGAGATAGGCGGGGGCTATTCTTATCTCCGGCATTTTTTCGCATTGCGGGGAATGGGAAACCTGGTCTCTTACGAATTCGACGGTTCCCGTCTTGAGGCAATCATAGAGAATGCCCGCCCACCGCTGCTGGTGGCTGGTGTCATGTACGGGGTCTTCGAGTCGCTCTCGTCCGTTGCAGGCAAACTCGATTATAGCTTACTGGATGACGGAACCCTGGAGATCAAGGTAATGGCCGCATAGGCCACACTTCTCCCCAGCCCTTCTTTTTGGCGCGGACAGGCCTGGAGGACAGAATCGCTCCCAGATCTTTTATACCGCATCCACGACACGCTACGGGTCTGCCGGGTACCGTTATGCATCCGCTTCAGGTCGTGCCCGGTGAGGGACCGATTCCGTGCCCTTTTCCCTATAGGAAGAATGAACGCCTGACCCCATCCGTACATCTGACCCTGCGTATCGATTGAACGGCTGACCCCAGGTGTGACGTGTCGTGGCTTTACGGTAGAATTAACAGCGAATTTTCAAGCGGCCCTGTGCGGCGTTTGCGAGAGAAAACGGGTTGTAGATGACCGGTTACAAAGAGCACCTTCTGGTGCTGTGTCTCTTCCTGGTCCTGGTGTTCATCTTCACCGTGCCCTTCGCGGTGCACGCTGACGACGCGGTGATCTCCAGCCACGTGGACAACCTCCTCAACGTGTGGATACTCTCCTGGGACGGACACGCCCTGGTCACCAGCCCGACCAACCTCTTCCAGGCCAACATGAACTACCCGTCCCCGGACAGCCTGGCCTACTCCGAAGGCCTCTTCTCCCTGGCCCTGGTGGCCGCCCCCATATCCTGGATCACCGGCAACGCCGTCTTTGCCTACAACTTCGTCTCCCTTGTCGGTTTCGCCCTCTGTGCCTATGCCATGTACCTGCTGGTGAAGTACCTGACGCGCAACCGGCCGGCTGCATTCCTGGCCGGCGTGTTCTTCGCCTTCGTGCCCTATCACTTCTCCACCATCGTACACGTGCACGTGAGCCTCTATTTCCTGCAGCCGCTCATCATACTCTTCCTCTTCCGCTACTTCGACGAGGGAAAGCCGCGTTTCCTGGTGGGGTTGGGCATAGCCTTCACGGCCCAGGCCCTGATGAGCTGGTACCAGTTGGCCTTCTCGTCCATACCCATAGGGCTGTTCTTTCTCTGGCGCATAATCTCGCCGCGCCGCAAGGAATACGCACGGTACCTGCTCTATACCGTGGGGGTGCTGGTGCTGTGCATGCTGGTGGTGATACCCTTCGCTCTGCCCTACTTCCGCCTGCACCGCAACATCCCGGAGGAGGAGAGCGAGCCGGCCATAAAAGTCATCGCCTCCGCCAAGTCGGGGGACTTCTTCCGCGTGCTGCCCCAGAATTACTTTTACGATAAGCTGGGTTTCCTCAAGACCGGCAGCCCCGGTGAGGGGAACGCCCTCTTCCCGGGTTTCCTCATCTTTCCCCTGGCCGCCCTGGCCCTGGTCCTCGTCTTCAGCCGCAGGAAACGGGGCGGGGCTGACCGGGAGGACAAGGAAGAGCCTCCAGCTGAGGCGGATGACGGAGCTGGGAACGACACCCCTGACGCTTCTCCCGACTCTTATGTGGAGGAGTCCCTGCAGTCCGGCCCGCCTCCGGCCTCGCCAGATCCCGTCCCGAGGCGCGATTATTTCGTCTTTTTCGTGGTCCTCGGCCTCATCTGTTTCGTACTCTCCCTGGGGCCCGAGCCCCATGGCGTGAGCAACATCCTCTACAAGGCCCTGCACAAGCTGCCCATCTACGGCTTCGTGCGCTTCCCGGTGCGTTACCATATCATGGTATTGATCTCCCTGGCCGTCACGGCCGGTTACGGCGCCACCTGGCTCTACGGCTGGGTCGAGCGCCGCAAGAAAAAAGTGTGGGCGGCGGCGGCCGTCTCCGCCGTGGCCGTCCTGATGATACTGGAGTTCCTGGTCGTCAGCCTCCCCTACACCGGCGTGGCGGTGGGGAGCGCCGTGCCCCAGGTCTACCGCGACCTGGCAAATATCGAGGGTGCGGTGGTAGTGGAGGCCCCCATGCCGGAGGTGGCCAACAGCGTGGTCTTCGAGGACCCCATTACCCTCAACTACGGCAGCCTGGACAACACCTTCCTCTCCGCCCTGCGGGAGCAGGACGCCACCTATTTCTCCATCTACCACTGGAAGCCGCTGCTGAACGGCATGAGCGGATATTATCCCCTCTTCTACCGCCGCGCCCTGGTTGAGATGCTGGCCTTCCCCGCCCCCCGTGCCCTGACCTTCCTGCGCGGGGCGGGGGTGAATCACATCGTCATGCACTGGGACTACTACCCGCCCGGGAAACGGGACGAGGTGCGCGAGCTCCTCGAGAACTCCCCGGGGGCAACCCTGGTGGAGGATTACGCTGACGGCCTCAGCCTGTACGAGTTGGACGAGCTGGAAACGGCAATGGTGACGGGCATCACCTCAAACGTCTATGTGCCCGAGAGCGCCAGCCCGGGCTCCTCATTCTCGGCCTCGCTGGTTATCTTCAACCCGAGCGGCGAGCCCTTCCTCAACACGGACGAGTCGCGGCAACACCTCGACGTGGAATGGAGGGAGGCAGGCGGCGAGGTGGTCAAGAGCGAGGAAACCTATTTCTATGCGCCCTTCTTCATTATGGTAGAGGAGGGAGCCGTGGCTCCTTTCATGCTTAATGCGCCCTCGGACGGCGGTGACTACGACCTGGTTCTTACCGCCACCGACGGCCTGCTGGAGGGAACGACGTGGAAGGATAAGGTCCTGGTAGAGGAAGTCGAGGCCGTTGATTCCGGCCAGTCCATCGAGGGAAGCCTGCAATTTGCGCCACTGATATCGGGAATCGGCCCGCCCGATGCGAATGGGTCGGGGGATACGATGCTGCGTCTTCATCCCGGCGAGGTGTTCTCCCTCGAGATGGAGGCTGCCAACGACGGCTCCACACAATGGGAGCGGGAAAGATCCTCCATCGAGGGCAGCGTGGCCATCACGGCGGTGTGGACGCGGGAGGGTGACCCGGATTACGAGATGGTGCAACAGGGCATGCTGCCCGGCGATATATCACCGGGGCAGTTTACCGCCTTCCCCATAGCGCTGCAGTCCCCGACCGAGGCCGGCTCGTACACCCTTACCCTGCGCCTGAACTGCCTCGCCGTCACCTACATCGGCGACCCCATCGTCATCCCCGTGACCGTCTCCCGAGAGGTATCCGTCCCCCAGCCCGTCCCGTGATATGCGTCTCCTGACCGACCCTACCAGCCATCGGGAACTTCATGGGGGAAGAGGATAGCGGCGATGCGCATGAAGAGATCCTGGGCGGCGACGGGGTTCGCGTTGCAGTTGAGCAACACGACTATGGTGGCCTGCTGCGAGGGCAGGTAGAACATGGATGCCAGAAAACCGCTGAACTCGCCGTTGTGCCCCACGAAGTCACCCAGCTTGAGAATACCCAGGCCGTACTCGTAGCCGATCCCGGCTTCCTCGGCCCCCATCATCTCGATCCACCGCAGCTGCTCCTCGTGGGTCGCCTCCTCGAGCAGCTCGCCGGTGGCCAGTGCCTCCGCCCACACCTTCACGTCCTCGAGCGCGGACACGATGGCCCCCGCCGCCCAGGTGATGGAGGGGTCGATGCCCGAGGTCATATCGTAGAGCTCTCCTTCCGCCACGACGTAGGAACGGGAGTGTTCGCCCTCTATCTCCGGTCCGGGGGGAAAGACGGTGCTATCCAGGCCCAGGGGCTCGAAGACGTACTTCTCCATGGCCCCGGCCAGCTCCATGCCCGTCACCTGCTCGACGATCATCCCCAGCAGCACGTAGTTGGTGTTGGAGTAGACGCAGGTCTCGCCGAGCACGGCTTCCGGGTAGGTACCCAGCGACGCGCGCACCAGCTCCTCGGGGTCCCATCTATACAGGGGGTCGGCGGACGCTATGTCCAGGAAGGCGGGGTTCTCGTAGTCGTCCACGATACCGCTGGTGTGGCCCAGGAGCATGCGCACGGTGATGTCCTGGGCGTTCTCCACCCAGGGGAAGTACTCCGCAAGGGGGTCGTCCAGGCCGACGAGGCCCTCGTCCACCAGCTCCAGCACCAGGGTGCCGGTGAAGGACTTGGTTACGCTGCCGATGCGCATGAGGTCGGTGGCCTCGATCTCCTCGCCCGTATCCCGGTCCGCCAGGCCTGCGGCCGCCATCCATTCCCCGCGGCCGGGCACCCAGGCACCCGCGACGACGCCGGGGATGCCATCCCTCTCCATGGCCTCGCGCACGGCCTGCTCCAGCTGCGCGGTGGTCTCCCCGTCGAATGCGGCCGGTTTCTGCGCCTTCTCCCCGCAACCCGGCACCACGACAACCAGCGCCATCAACGAGAGGAGCAGAAATGCCGCCAGGATACATCCACTTGCCACACGCATTACGCAAGAGAAGCTCTTGTTGTTCCTGCCCATGAGTTCAGGCATAACCTCCCCTCCTCGTCCATCTTAGAATCCCACCAACATCATCGACCTCGACGGCGCCGGTATTGAACCTTCTTCATGGGGGTACTGAAGGAGGCCCTCCATGGAAAGACCGGTCCGCCTTCAGCACGGCCTTCCACTCACGGAACCGCAACGATACCGCTGTCATGCCAGGCACGCTTTCGCCGGGTACGCTTCGGTATCGAAAAACCGCCACGGTTCATCTGCGAAGGCTTGCTTCCGATATGGTAGTATGGCGTTGTTGCGGAGCGCATATGGGGAAGCCTCTCGAGATAGCAGGCTCGGCGATATGCCGTGGTTCAAGAAGATATTTGCGTTCGATCGTGAGATGCAGCGTGGTTTGTGAAAACGGGAACAGGTGTCATGAGCACATTCGATATCTTCATGTCGTGCCTCGTAGTGTTGATCATGGTCATCCTGCCCCTTATGTTATATTTTTGGCAGCTTCTGCACGTCCAGAAGCTGCTATATCTCCTCTCCCTCGACAGCAGGTACGAGTTCTTCCAGGGGCTGTGGGAGTTCCTGGGTTCTCCCCTTTATTCGCCTAATACCCGGTCGGGTTATTCCATCTGGACTATGGACTTCAAGGAACTCGTCTCGGGGTACAAGCCGATTGCTCGTCCGCCCTTCTCCGAGCAGAACGCCGCGAGGGATTACGAGCGCATGTATCTGAAGGATTACCGCAATTTTCGCGCGCGCAGGAAGGGCGGCTACATCCTCCTCCCCATCTTCCAGACCATTTTCTTCGGCGTCGCACTATATCGTATAGCCACAAAATATACGGAGAGTCCGGGATTGATGATCGGCATCTTCGTAGCCGGCGCCGTCGCCATGATCGTGCTCTTCTATTTGATGTACAGGTTGGGAAAGACGTCCGATAGACTCGCCTTCGAGGTGAATGACGCTATCGACGGCTACCTGGACGAGGACATACCGGTCCGAGGGAGGGAGGACGATCAGGGACTCGCTCCCGCCACCCCGCCGGCCTGAGACGGCCCGCCTCGGGCCCCGGCAGGTAGAACGGCGGTGCGATGGGTAGAGCACCGATGCGTATATTCCACGGTCCAGGTTCTCCACGCGCAGCGGGGGCGCTTCACCTGTACTCGAGGCTTCCGAAATCCCTCATCTGTCTCTTGTAGTCGCGCTCGCTCAACCAGAACAGCGCGAAAACGCACGAGTCTCCCCTTCTCCCCGCCACTTCCTCGATAAAGGCGGCGGAACGCTCCCGCGTATGTTCCACGTATTCGTCCCACAGGACGACGTCCTCATCCGGGAGGTCCCAGTATTCGCCGGCGTACGCCAGTCCGTCCCCGGACCGCTCCAGGACGTCCCCGCCGAGGATGGCATATCCGTGTTGCGCCAGGGTCGCGATGACCTCCAGCGCCGCCTCCCTCTCCCACGCGATGTTGCGGGGCTTGCTCCTGGCCATGGAGAAGCTGAAAACCAGGCCTTCCGCGACCAGGCTCGCGGGTATGCAGTCGGGCACGATGCCTTCGCTGTCCGTCATCGTCTATCTCTTTCGTTCCAGGCGCTCGGCGCGGCATGGGAATGCGGCCATGGTGCCACAGGCTCACTCGGGCGGGATCTCGAAGATCCAGGCGTATACGGTGCGGTTCCATTCCGTGGTGGGGGGTGACTCCCACTTCCCCACCAGCACCAGTTCGTCCAGCATCTCGGGACCGAGGCCGATGTAGCGCAGCGGCGCCTCCACCTCCGGCTCCCATGACCACAGCACCACGTAGCGCACCCCCAGCTCCCGCGCCTCGGCCACCAGGTTGTCTATCTCGATGTCGGCGGGCTCGAAGCCCTGCCATACACCGAGGAAGTAGGCGTCCCTTCCCAGGTAGAAGGAGACGATGGGGCCCAGGCTGGTGGTCACCCCTTCATCCCCGGCGTTCTCCTCGAGCCAGGTCACGGCGTCCCTTGCGGCCAGCCCTCCCACCTCGTCCTCCAGGTTGATGATGCCGTGGTAGAAGATATCGTTGGTCATGGGGCGCGCGGTGACGGCCAGGACTCCCGTGAGGGCCACCATGATCGCCAGCATGAACACGGCCAGAGACGCGCCTTTGCGGCTCCACTCCGTCTCTATCCACGGCAGGCCGATGAGGGCGCCGGCGCCCAGGCAGAGCGGGGGCACCGCGGGGATGATGAAGCGCACCGAGGAGAAATACCAGAAGAAGTGGAGCGGCCCCAGGAAGAGCAGCCACAGGGCGATGAAAAGGGCGCAGCGGCGGTAGCGTTTTAAAGCCAGGGCGAAAGCCAGCCCGGAGTAGCCGAAGACCAGGTAGGCATAGTGATACCAGCGCGAGCTGATCCCCAGCGGAGGGACGTCTGAGAACATGAAATAACGCCCGAAGCGCTCCCACAGCCCCACCTTCTCGAACTCCGCGGGGTGGTTGCGCAGCTCCTCAAGGTAGGCGCTCTTCAGCGGGTTGCCGAAGACGATGAGATTGCGCAGCGCGTAGAGCGCAAAGGGCAGCAGTGCGATGGCGCAGAAGATGAGCAGGTTGCGCAGGCGCAGCCTCTTTTTCCACCAGAAATAGAGCAGGAACAGCCCCTGCAGCAGCAGGATCAGCGCCCCCTCCCAGCGGGTGAGCAGGGCCAGTCCGCCCGCCCCCGCCGCCATGTAGAGCCATGCGAAGCCTCCCTCCTCCTTTTTCATCCACTTGATGAAGAAGAAGGCGCCCATGCAGATGAGGAAGGCCAGCAGGCCGTCGGACATGGGGATGGACGACCACGCCGTGGTGATGGGCTCGAATGCGAAGAGCCCCGCCGCCGCCAGCCCCGCCCTGCGCCCGAAGACCAGCGCGCCGATGGCGTAGATGGGGAATATGCAGGCCGAGGAGAAGAGCACGTTGGAGAACTTGCCCGCGAACTCCAGGGGGAAGAAGAGGTCGAGAAAGGCTATGGTGATAGGGTAGGCGGGCATGAACTTGTAATGGGCATGCCCGGCCACGCTGTAGTCGAAGTGGCGGAGGTTCCTGGCCAGGACCATGTAGTAGTAGCTGTCGTAGGTATAGACCTTGGCCCGCGACGCGAAGTGCCAGCGCCACAGGATGGCAGCCGCGAACACGGCCAGGACGGCGAGGAGCCAGGCCCAGCGTTCCCAGTCCCGCCACCCGCCCTCGCCCGAGCTCACCAGCAGTTCCCCCGCCGGGGCGGCCGCGAGCGCCTCCTCCCCCCCGGGCGCGACACCTTCCGCTTTCTCCGGGGCTGGACCCTCAATTCCAGAGAGATCTTCCCCGGCTTGCTGCTGGGACTTCACCCTATTAGCAGTGCCCTCTCCCGGTGCCACGGTGACCGGTTGCAGGGTTTCTCGTGTTTCTCCCGGGACCTCGGGGACCTGCGGAGCCGCTTCCCCGACGGACCGCTGGGGCGCGCCCTCCATTTCGCCGCCGGTTGGAGCTCCCGTATTCTTCATGTCTCCGTTCCCGTTGCCTTCGGTCATCACATCTCTTCTCGTCTGTTACTCACGGCTCCGTCAGCACGTCCGTCCAGCCGCCGACGCTCACCTGCACCTGTATTGCATCGCCGAACCAGCCGATGCCCTCCGCGTACATCTGCAGCTGCAGCGTGTACTCGCCCGGCGCCGCGGGCGGCCGCACCAGCATGGGCACCTCCACCTCCTGGCCGGGCGATACGTCGCAGGGCAGGGAGCATCCCTGGTATTCCCACAACGAGCCGTCCGCCTCCGTCCAGGCCAGTCCGAGGTGCACCTCTCCCGGGGGCAGGCTCAGGTCTCCCAGTTGCGGCAGCGCCCTCCACAGCGTATCCCCTGTGTTTTTCAACTTTGCCGTCGCCAGGGGATAGAGCCCGTCCGGGGAAGGCACGTTCAACGCCTGTCCTCCCGTCTCCAGGAACACCCCGCCCGCCAGGGTCCCCGGCGCGGTGGATACGGGCATCTCCCTCACCTCTATCGCCAGGTCGAAGTCCCTGTCCCCCAGGACCCCTCCCGAGAGTTCAAGTTCCAGCTCGTAGCTGCCCGCTGCCAGCCCCTTCTCTACCTCTACAGGCAGCGTGACCGCCTCCCCTCCATCGATGAAGAAGGGCGGGCGGTAGTCGCCCTGCACTTCTGCCGCCACCTTTCCCGTCCCGTCCTTGCATGTGAGCCTGTAGCGCTGCCACTCCTCCTCCACGCAGACCATGGGAGCCTGCGCGGGGTTGCTCACCAGCAGCCCCATCCCGAAGCCCTCGCCGGCGGGGACCGCGGCAGGGGCGACGGCCGCCACCTCCATCTCCTCGGGCAGGGCCGTATCTCCCTCCTCGACCCTGAAGACGGATTTGTTATCGAAATCCTCTACGTGGCTCAGGCCGGGGGTGGAGAAGAGGCGTACGTTGTACTCCTCCATGCGCTCAGAGGGCACCCAGTACCAGTCCCACAACACGTATTCGACGCCCAGCCCGCGCAGGAGGTCGACGCTGCGACGGGACGGGAAGCCCTGCATCTCGGTGATGGTGCGGCGGTAGAAGAAGGGCGAGTATCCGCTGTAGCCATTTACCACTTTTTTCCAGTGATAGGTGCTGAAGTACATGATGTCGCCTTCGCGGTAGAGGTATTCGAAGATGTCTATGGGCTCCAGCTTGAGGTCGTTGTCGTAGGTGCCCGCCGGCCCCAGCGCGTGGGTGGGCAGCTCGATGACGGCCACGTCGCCCTGTTCGGCCAGCCAGTCGTAGACGTCCGGCACCTCGCCTCCCACGGGGATGGGATAGACGTATAGGTTCCAGGTGAGCAGCTCCAGGAGCAGAAGGACCAGCAGGCCGATACCGGCCAGCCGTCCCACCCTCCAGCCGCCGTCGCGCCCGGAAGAGGCACGCATGGCCAGTCTGGCGACGCCGTAGCCCCCCAGCACGCCCAGGGAGATGGCGACGAGGAGGAAGAAACGCGTGGGCACCCGCGTGAACTGCAGCAGCCCCAGGTTGTACGGGATCATGTAGAAGGGGTTGTCCCATCCCCCGATCTTGGGCCCGAAGGCCAGGAGCGCGCTGAGCACCCCGAGGATGAGGAAGAAGAGGGCGCCCCTGCGGAAGGACGCGGGGTCGAAGGCCTGGTGGTCATCCTCCTCGCGCCGGCGCAGCAGCAGCCCCGCCGCGGCCAGGATGAGGATCATCAGCCCCGGCCAGAGCACGTTTTCGTAACCTATCCCGCCCTCCTTGAAGGGGGACGGGGCATCGCCGTAGAGCACGCTCACGTCCAGTACGCGCAGGTAGTCCTCCGCTTTCGCCCCGTAGAGCTCCACCTCCTCTCGGGTGCGCTCGAAGCCCGGCAGCCGCTCGTGGGCGCGGAAATAAGGCAGGGTGAAGGGCAGGATGATCAGCGCCGCCACCCCCACGGCCGCTGCCGTCACGACCAGCCTGATCCAGTCCTTCTTTCTGCGCGAGAATATCGCGGTCCACAGCCACAGCAGCCCCGCGGCCATAGCGCTGTACAGCAGGTAGTGCCAGCTGGAGAGGGACTGGGCCACGAAGAACACCACGAACAGGACGAGGTTCCGCCATCTACCCCGCTCCAGGAAGCGGTAGAGGTAGAGCAGCATGAATGGCAGGAAAGGCGAGAAGAAGATCTGGATGTGGCTGAACTGGCTTATCTTGTAGGGACAGAGGGCGAAGAAGAGCCCGCCTGCCAGTGCGCCCCAGCGGCTGCCGGTAAGCTCCTTGATGAGCAGGTAGCACCCGAAGCCCGAGAAGATGATGCAGAAGAAGATGAGAAAATTGTAAGCCAGGATGGGGTTGTGGAACACGAGGTAGACCGGGGCGGCGATGACCCCCAGGGTGAACTGGTGCTCCGAATAGGCCAGGACGTCCCGGGAGGGGTAGATGATGTTGCCCTGGAAGAGCCCCGCGGGATTGGTGAAGATGGTCCTCGCGTCCCAGGATATGATCCAGGAATTGAGCAGGGGGTCTCCGTGGCCGCCCACGATGCCGTCGTGCAGGTGCAGCACCAGGGGCCAGGTGAAGAGTATCGCCACCAGCAGGAAGAAGACCAGGACCAGCGCGTACTCTCTGCTCTTGGGGTTATACAACCCCGCCAGTCTCTCCATACGTCCTCGCTCCGATCGCATTGTCATTCTATGACGTACCGGCAAACGGGAAAGCTCCCCGGAATCTCAATAAATATATTCGATGCCCATGCGCTTTTCCATTTGGACAAAGAGTTGCATTCGAAAGTATGTATCGCGTGAGCGACAGCGCCGCCCGGAGGGCGGCGCGACGGTGTCCCAGTGCCTGGACATGTTTTACCTGCGTATTACTTTCTTGAAAACCCTCATCAACATGTCCAGGCCTGGCACGTGTACGCCCGGATACTCAAACCTTGTCAGCCCATACCCTCGAGGTACTGGCGCAGGGTCTCGGCGGTAAGGGCGGGATCGAAGTCCTCGAGGCGTTTCAGCCCCTTCGCGGCCAGCGCTTCCCGCAGCCCGGCGTTGCTCGCCAGCTCGCCGGTGGCCTCCGCCAGCAGGGGTATGTCCATCTCCCGGAAGGTCATGCCCGCTCCACCCAGGGTGAAGGGCACCGCGGCCTCGGCGCGGGCCAGGATAGGCACCTCGAAGTGCATGGCCTCCAGCAGCGGCACGCAGAAGCCCTCGTGCATGCTGCAGGTGACGAACACGTCCGCCGCGCGGTAATACGCGCGCAGGTCCTCGTCCGATACGCCCCACGACCATCCCGGGATGGATATGGCCCCCTGCATGCCGTATTTCCTTATGCGCCGTGCCATCTCGGCGTTGTATGCCACGGACCAGGTGGTGCCCACCAGGAGCAGGCGCGAGAAGGCGTTGACGCGGCGGTTGTACACGGCGAAGAGGTCGATGAGGTCCTCGACCCTCTTGTTGGGCACCATGCGCCCAACGAAGAGCAGGTTGACCCTTCCGTCGCGCAGCTCTTCGTAGAGGGCCCTGTTATAATCTCCGCCCAGGGAAGCGGTGTCCACGAAGATGGGGAGTACGCCCGTCTTCTCCGCGGCGAAACCCGCCTCGACCAGCTCCATGCGGTTGTACTCGGAGTCCCCCAGGGCCAGGTCGCAGCCGCGCAGGCGCGGGATCAGCTCGCGCCCGCGGCGGCATACCTCCGCCAGGTGGGGATCGTAGGGGGCCAGGAACTCCGGTGGGGTGATATTGTGGTAGATGAGCACCTTGCGGTTGCGGCTGTCCAGGTAGAGTTTATGGTTCTCGTCGAACACCGAGAGGTGGTAGATGAGTATATCGTCCCTCTCACGCATGCCTCCCTTGCGGTAGGCCTTGAGTCCGTCGTCGTAAGGGACCATGTGCTCGTCGCGGGCGGTGGCATAGATGTGGCTTTCCCATCCCCAGGAGGAGACCGTCTCGTGGATGCGCAGCACCTGTCCGGTGACGGCGTCCCCGAACTGCAACCGGGCACATATCTGGTGAACCCTCATCTCGTCCTCTCCTTAAGTTCAACCTCGGCTAGAATCGAGCCAGGGCGAGAATAGCCCTGTGGGGTAAGGTCTTGAGTTTCGAGCCGCAGGCGAGAAAGTCCAAGAGCTGACCCCATTCACCATTCCTTGAGACCAACGTCACAACAGAACCTCAGCCTTTTCAGATATCACCCTTCCCAGCACCTCCCGCAGCCTGGCCGCAAACCTCTCCTCGCTGAACTCCTGCAACCGCTCGCGCTGCGCCGTCTTTATCCTCTCCAGCAGGAAAGCGTCCCGTCCCAGCCGGTCCAGGAACTCGGCCAGAAGGGGACAGTCCTTGACGGTGAAGAGCACGCCGGCACCGCCCATGGTCTCCGG
>JAFGDU010000176.1 GCA_016931915.1 Actinomycetota bacterium | reverse complement strand
GGGTGACCGAGCTGGCCTAAGGTGATCGCCTGCTAAGCGATTGTGCGGGAGACCGCACCGTGGGTTCAAATCCCACCCCTTCCGCCAGACGTTTAACCGGGAGAGACGGTGTCTCTCCCGGTTCCCCGTTCAATCCGTGCGATCCACGGACCGCGGGCCGGTTCGCGTGGACCTATATCGGGTAGAATATGATGGCTGGGCTTCAGCACGTATCGGCCAAGAGATGTTGTGGGCCTGCCGGTTGCATTATGAGTGCAAGTGTAGGCAGCACCGATCCCAGGTAAGGAGGAAGAAGTGGGCAAGAGAAAGGCGAAGAAGCTGGCCGAGAAAGAGGCCAGGCAGATGGAAAAAGAGATGAAGAAAGAGAAGGCGCGCAAGCGCCGCAGGAAGTGCTTGCTGTTGGCGATCGTCGTCGGTGGGGCGATGGCTGCCCGGGCCTCTCAGAAGCCGAAGCAGACCCCGGGGAATGGTACGGTGACCCTCAAGGACGCTGAACCCGGACCCCTGGCCTTCATGATGAGCGAGATGGTCAAGGTGTTGCTCCAGGATCCATCGAAAAAGGCCCTTGCCGACAGGATGAACGTCTCCGTCGCCATACAGGACCTGGACAACCGGGAGATGGCTGCCACCATGTCCTTCAGGGGCAGTGACGTCACCGTCGCCAACGGCGCCGAGGGGGCGGACATCTATATCGGGACGGAGCTTGCGCTTCTGCTCAGCCTCTCCGGCGCGGGCAAGGGGAAGCAGATGCTGCAGTGGCTCAAGACCGACGACGGTAAAAAGGTGATAAACGCCGTGAAAAGCGGAAGGTTCAAGGTGCGCGGCGCGGTGAAGAACGCCCCCCAGATGGCGCTGTTCCAGAAGTTCCTGACTCCCACAGGCTAAGCGCGTCCAGGTTGGAAAACACATTCGCTGCGGCATCAGCCCGGGCTTCTGAATCATGAGCGAGGGGTGTGGGTGCCATGGATGCATGGCTTTGCACCTGAAGGGCGACGGGCATATAGGACCGGTGTGCTTATTCGGGAAGGGATAGAGTATCGGGAGCCGTCTGGACGATACGGTTGACGGTGCCACGCAATTCCTCGAGGTTGAAAGGCTTGGTGATGTAGCCCACGGCTCCCATCTCCTCGCATTTCCTGCGGTCGTTTATGCTTGACTTTGCGGTGAGCATCACCACCGGTATGTTCCTGGTCTCTTGCTCTGCCTTGAGGCGGCGCATGACTTCGTAACCGTCCATCATCGGCATCATCAGGTCCAGCAGGATTATATCGGGCATTTCCGCCATGGCCAGGCGCAGAGCTTCCCTCCCGCTGTCAGCGAGGAGGACCTTCATCCCCGCTTTTCCGAGGTTGAGCTCTATCAGGCGCAGAAGCAAACGGTCATCGTCCACCACCAGGGCGCTTGCCATCATGGCGGACCACCCCCTCACGTCATATATTCCCACCTTTTCGATGGTATAAACAACTATCAGCGATGCACGTTCTCCCGAACCAACTGCGCCGATATATGGAATATCCCGTAAGGGATTACCTCACTCGTGTCCGCGGGCGTTGACATGGGCAGACGTGGAACATTATTATGTGACTGACTACCCAGTCGTTATCCGATGCATCGCGTCTCGGATCAGGGGGTACGGTATTTTACGTCGTATTGAAGGCGGTCTCTGGATGGCAAAGAAAGAGCAGGGCTGGGACTTTGGCGGATTGATCAAAGCCTTTGAGGCGGATACGGGTTCTACCCTCACCCGTAACCAGGTAAACCGCTATCTCAAGGAAGGCATCCTTCCTCAACCCGAGGAGGGCGAGATCTTCAGCGAGCACCACCTGGAAAGGCTGCGTATGATAGAGCACCTGCGTTCCCGTTATGGCATATCCCTGCGCGATATCTCCGGCCTCTTCGGGGTAATAGTGGGTTCGGCGGCGGGCGAGTCCGTCGAGGAGCAGGAGGAGGAAAAGCTGGCGGTGGACCGCAGGGAGCGCATTATCGATAACGCGACGGAGCTCTTCGCCGCCAAAGGATATCACGGCACCACCATCGACGAGATCGTTCAGGCCACCGGCATCGCCAAGGGCACCTTCTACATATACTTCGATAGTAAGGAGGAGCTCCTGGTGGAGGTGATCAAGAGGCTGATAGACAACACGCTGGAGAAGATAGATAGGAAGCTGGAGCACGAAAAAGAAGCGGATTTCATAATCCGCCTCGAGACCAAGGGCCAGGAGCTTCTGGACCTCTATCTCAAGCGTAGCGAGCTTCTCTACATGCTCCTGGGGGAGACGGTGGGCAATCAGCGCCTGACGGAGCAGTCGAGGGAGGTCTACGCAAGACTGGCGGCAAGGATTGAGGAAGACCTCCGCACGGGGGTCGAGGCGGGTGAAATATACCCCTTCGAGGATCTCAAGTCCATCTCCTACGCGCTGGTCGGTATGGGACAGAGCATCGCCGTAATGCTCCTGGGCGATGGCGAGGCACAGATGGATAAGACGTGGAAGACCATGCACGAGTTCTTCCGCCGCACGTTTTCCCCGGGGAGTCGGTAGAGCGTGTCAGTACCTGATGCTTGGGGCTCTTTGCTTCTTGCGGGCCTGGCCCGGAGCCTGATAAAAATAGGACCCCGGTTTCCGGCAAACCGGGGTCAGCAGGGAGGGAGGTGCTCCGGTTTGGGTGCCGGAGCACGGATGAGGTCACACTCGGGCTGATAATGTAACGGAGCTTGCGTTCAGGCTTCCTAAGGGAGGGAAAGACCCTGACCTCCACAAGTCCCGTAACCATGCCCATTGAGCGGAGACCTGTTAGCTGCATATGCTACCATAAAGTAACTTTCAATGCAAAGGCTTTGTTCAAAACCACTTAGAAAGCTCTGCTATAATGTCCTTGGCCATTATTTTTGACTTGCGACAAGAGGTCGGTTGCAGTTACTAGGGCGAGAACGACTTCACTCGTGCAATATTCCACGGACACATCACGGAGAAGGATAAAGGGGTCAGCTCGTGGGGAGCCGGGTTGACCGAAAACCAAGGGAGGAGCATTGGCCATGATGGGAGGAAACTGGGGCAAGGTGTTAAAGGTCGATCTCACCTCCGGCACCACGCAAGAGGTAGAGATCCCGGAGAAGGACTACCGCGATTTCCTGGGAGGAAGTGGGCTGGCCGCTAAGTGGTTCTTCGACAATGAATGCTGGAAGGATGAGCCCCTATCACCCGAAAATCCACTGATGATCATGAACGGACCCCTCTCGGGAACGAACCTACCGGGAGTGTCACGACTGGCGTTCTGCGCCCGCTCTCCGTTGACCGGTATCTGGGGTGAGGCCTCTATGGGGGGGCACTTCGCGCCCCAGCTCAAGAGGACCGGGTATGACGGTATTATCTTCACCGGCGCATCGGATAAGCCGGTCTATCTCTACCTGAGCGACGAGAAGGCGGAGATAAGGGACGCCTCCCATCTCTGGGGCAAGGACAACTACGAGACAGAGGAACTGCTCAGGGAAGAGGTGGGCGACAAGAGGGCCCAGGTTGTATCCATCGGCCCCGCGGGAGAGAACATGGTGAAGTTCGCCTGCGTGATGAACGACCGCGGCTCCACCGCCGGAAGGTGCGGCATGGGGGCGGTGATGGGCTCCAAGAAGCTCAAGGCGGTGGTGGTGCGAGGCAATGCCAAGGTGCCCATAGCGGATGAGGCCGCCTTCAAGGAAGCCCGCGAGAAGATGAACGAGCTGCTTAAGTTCAGCCTGGTGGCCGACGGCCTGCGAAACTTCGGGTCCAACGTGCACATGGAGTACGGCATGGCCATCAGCGACGTCCCGACGAAGAACTGGCAGGTTGCTTACTGGGATAAAGGCCCCGGGGAACTGGGTGGAACCGCGGTGGCCGAGAGCATCCTCACAAAGAACCATTCCTGCTATGCCTGCCCCATCTCCTGCAAGCGGATCGTGGAGGTGAAGTCGGGCCCCTATGCCATCGAGGAAGGGCCGGGCTCCGAGTACGAGGCGGCGGCCGCCCTGGGTACCCTGCAGTTCATGGACGACCGGGAGGCAAACCACAAGGCCAACGAGCTCTGCAACCGCTACGGCATGGACGTCATCTCCTGCGGCTCTACCCTGGCCTACGCAACCGAGGCTTTCGAGAAGGGGCTGATCACCGAGTCTGATACCGCAGGGATGAAGCTGGGCTGGAACCAGCCCGAGACCCTTCTCGAGCTCATCAGGATGACCGCCATGCGCGAGGGCATCGGCAACGACCTGGCCGATGGTACCCGTGCCATGTCGGAGAAATACGGCGGGAAGGAGATGGCCATCCATGTCAAGGGCTTGGAATGCCCTATGCACGATCCCCGCTGTTTCTGGGCCATGGCCCTGACCTACGCCACCTCCATCCGGGGCGCCTGCCACTGCGCCGACGCCAATCTCTACGTCGAGCTTGGCGTACTAGACATCAGGGAGATGGGAGTGAAGCGGACCTGGCCCTACAGCACCAAGGGCAAGGCGGCCCAGACCGTGGCCGCCCAGAAGAAGGGCGTCATCGCCAACTCCGCGGTCATCTGCGAGTACGCATGGAACGCCGCAGGGGGGCATATAGGTGAGATGAACATGATGCTCAAGTCGCTGACCGGCTTCGACTACACCTTCGACGAGATGCTCAAGGTTGGCGACCGTATCTGGTATATAAAGCGGGCCCTGGGCAACCTCATGGGCGCCACCCGCGAGGAAGACCAGCTGCCTAAGCGCATCCTTGAACCCCATGTCGAGGGCATCACCTCCAGCCTGCACCTGGCGGCTTATCCGCAGTTCCTGTCCCTGCTGCCGCTGCAGATGATCAAGAGCGAGGGCTTCATCAAGACCACCGGTAACATCCTGGCGAAGTTCCTATATCCCAACATCGACAAGATGCTCACCAGCATGAATTATCTGCCCAACTTCTCCCGCAGGCGCAAGAAACTGGAGCGCGGAGACCAGGCGGAGAGACAGAAAAAGACCGTCGCCTTCGACAAGATGCTGCAGGAGTTCTACCAGCTGAGGGACATCGACTCGCAGGGTCGCCCGAGCCGCAGGCGCCTGGAGGAACTGGGGCTCAAGGATGTAGCCGAGGCGTTGCACTCTTGATGGCTCGAACCTCTGAGCACGCCTTTACGGGGCCAGGTTTAAACCTGGCCCCGATTGATTTTCAACAGGGAAGGTCACGCGGAGAGGAATAGAAGAGCCCGTACTGAGGACCTGCGGCGCGCGAAGGCGCGGAAGTGCATAATATTGGCGACAGGACGACCCGGAATACCGGGCGCATGCGGTCTGGCGGACGGAGAAGTCCAGGAAGGAAACGGATATGGCCACGGTAAAGTTCTTCACCATGTTGCGGAAAGCGACGGGCGAGCAGTCTTACGAGAGTTCCGAGCGCACGGTTGGCGCCGTGTTGAAAGAGGTCGAAAAGAGATATGGTGACGGAGTTTCAAGGTACCTGAAGAGCTGCATCGTCTTGGTCAATGGGCAGAATGTAAGCTATCTCAAGGGTAAGAGGACCAAGCTCGGACCCGGTGACGAGGTCTCCCTCTATCCACCCGCTGCGGGAGGGTGAACCCCATCCCCCGCGCATGGTATGCGACGGTTTAAACGGGGGTTATGGTCACTCCCGTACCCGTTGATTGCGGCCCCTGCACCTGGAGTTCCGCCAGGGTGCGCACGCAACCGGCGACCAGCTCCTCCCCGCCGGTCACGCGTTCCAAGGCCTCCTGGAGATGCACGGAGACATCCTCCAGGTTGACATTGGATGCCAGGGCGGACCATTGACGCAGATGGAATATCTCCTGCTCCAACCGGTCCGCGCTATGCTTAAGGGCTACCTTCAAGGTGACCAGGTCTATCCCTTCGCGGCACATATCACTCACCTCCAATATCCATGGTCAGACACAGTCCTCGGGCCGCGCCTTTCCCAGCCGAACCATTGCCTCGCGCAGCGTATCCTTACCCTTTGTGGTCATGCCCGCCAGGGGCAGGCGCGTCCCACCGACGGGGACGCCCATCCAGTTGAGGGCCTGCTTTATCGCCGTAGGATTCGGTTCGCAGAAGAGAGCTCGCACCAGTGGAAGCACCTGAAAGTGGATCTCCCGCGCCTCCTCCAACCTGCCCTCCCATACCAGCCTGCACATGCGGCTGAATTCGGCACCCAACACGTGGCCAACCGCCGCTATACAGCCCTGCCCACCCAGGCAGAGCACCAGGAAGGTAACGGGGTCCTCACCGGAATAAACATAGAAACCCCGGCCTTCATCACGCATACCCTCGATGATGGCGCAAACCTGCAGGATCTCTCCAGAGGCTTCCTTTACGCCCACGATGTTCTCGATCTCGGAGAGGCGGAGCATGGTCTCTACCTCTATGTTCCTGCCGGTCCTGAAGGGGATATTGTAAAGGATGAGGGGAAGAAAGGTGCTCGCCGCTATCGCCTTGTAATGCTCGTAGATCCCCTGCTGGCTGGGGCGGTTGTAGTAGGGACAGACCTGCAGGCTGCCATCCACGCCTATCTTCTCGGCGGCAACGGTCATCTCGATGGCCTCCTCGGTGCTGTTGCTGCCGGTGCCGGCGATCACCGGCACGCGCCCGGCCGCCTCGTCCTTGACGATCTCTACGACCATCATGTGTTCCTCGTGGCTTAGCGTCGGAGATTCCCCGGTTGTTCCGCAGGGAACGAGAGCGTCCGCCGCCTGTTCCTCGACGAGATAGTTGACGAGGTTCCTCAAGGCGGGCTCATCCAGTCCGCCCTTGTCGTCAAAAGGCGTCACCAACGGGATAAGGCATCCTTCAATGTTCCACTCGCCCATCAGTACCTCCTCGCTCAACCATCTTTTCTATCTGGTTCTTCTCCGAGAAGTGTGGACCGCATACTCGATTCCACCAGAAGAACCTCCTATCTTTACATCATAGCAGAAGCGGAAGGACGTCGAGTTCTCCTCCGAAAGGAGCATATCTGCTGTCGGGGACGCCTGCGGCCCACGAGCACAGACCGTTCTCGACCACTCCCATCCTCGCCTTTTCAGCCTCGAGGCCGCGATCTGCTGACTGCGTCCGTCGAATAATATGGTAATAATTGGAATATAGGCACTATTTTCGTAGATATTACCCCCAACCCTATTGACACTCAAAAAGAGAATGATATTATTGAATCGTTCCGGCTGAAATCGGGGGAAAACCTGAAGCGAAGCGCCTTTTATTTTGCGCATCCGGAACGTAGGTAGAAACCCAGGATGCCGAGTAGAAAACGTCGAGCCCCTTGTTCGGCGGTCCCAAAGGTATCTTGGGTTTCTACTTTTTTGCGCGATCAAGTCACTTGTTGAAAGCCCGGCGTAGAGAGTAATCTATGCATGCATGGAGGGGGAACTGTCCTGACCGGCGGTAAGGAGGTATGAGATGGCGGGAGGTAAGAAGGACAACAAGGTGGTGGTCATAGGGACGGGGATCGGTGGCGCGAGCGTATCGGCGCTTCTTGCCAAGGAAGGAATGGATGTCACCGTGCTGGAGAGAAACAGCTTCCCCGGCGGAAAAGCGGCGAGTTTCGACCGTGAAGGCTTCATCTACGATACCGGCGTACACTGGCTGGCACGTGGCGAGAAGGGACCCATGGGAGAGATCGCCGACATCGTGGGGGCGGAGATCAAATTTCAGTCCATGGATACCGCGATGGAGTATACGACGGGCGGCCGTACGGCCCAGCTGTCTCAGAACATGGACGAGGAGGAGTCGCTGCAGAAGCTATTCGAGGAGATAGGGGTCCTGCCCGAGAACCGCGAGGGCGCACACGCTCTGTTCAAGGACCTCTCCAGGGAGCGTACGCCGGAGGAACTCGAGGTGCTGGACGAGGTTTCGTTCTCGGATTACATCGCCCGCTTCGTCGATGACGAACAGCTGAACCGGGTGCTGGACGGGTTCACCGGAATGTATATGTGCATTTCCCGCCGGGCTGCCTCCACCGGAGAGTTCATCCTCTGTTTCTCAGGTCAGGCCAAGGAGAAGAACCTCTGCTATCCTATTGGCGGGATGCGCGCCGTACCCGTGGCCTATCTGGACGCACTGGAGTCCATGGGGGGAGAACTGCGATATTCCACCCCGGTGGAGCACATAGTGATCGAGGGCGGTAAGGTGCGGGGGGTGGAGGCGGGTGGCTTCATCCCGGCCGATATGGTCATCAGCAACAACGGCGTAAAGGAGACTATCGCCCTCGCGGGGCGTCATAATTTCCCCGACGATTACGTGGCCATGGCTGACAACCTGCGGCTCTCTTTCGGAGCGGTGAGCGTGAAATACGCGCTCGACGCGGAAGTGGTCTCATCCCCCCTGTCATGTTACTTCCCGGATTTCAGGGACGAGAAACTGGTCGAGAGGCAGGCCGCTATCTTCGTGCCCGTTCCCTCCGCGGCTGATCCTTCACTGGTGCCACCGGGATGTCAGCTGGTACTCGCGGGTTCCCTGGCACCTCCGGGTCTGGAGGAGCCGGAGCAGGCCAAGGCGATCTGCAACGAGATGCTCGACCGTATAGAAAACACCATGCAGGACCTTTATCCCAATATCGAGGAACACGTCGTGTGGAAGATCCGCACCGATACCCGCTATATAGCCGAGATATCCGGACGATGGACGGGCGAGGTGATCGGTATCGCGCAGAACCGCCACCAGGTGGGCAGGAACCGTCCCTCGAGCACCACTCCGGTGCAAGGCCTCTACCTCGTGGGAGCGGACGCAGGTGGGCGTGGGGTCGGTACCGAGATGGCCGCGGACAGCGCCCTGAATCTCTGGAGGATGTTGCGCAACGCGTGACGGAACGTCTTTGATGCTCATGCGGGGTCGGGCATTGCCCGACCCCGACCCCACTTCTTTTCCCAGCTACGAGCTGGCTTAAGTCTGAAGCATAAAATAGTCTGAAGTCTGAGGTCTGAAGTCTGCGGGCTACGCCCTACTCACGATAGCGTACGCAGTTGCGCCCTGCTTCCTTTGCCTCGTAGAGCGCGGCGTCCGCCTTGGCGACGATATCGGAGCGTTTCTCGATACCGGATGATGGGAACACCGTCACTCCCTGGCTGATCGTTACTTTTACGGCTTCCCCCTTGGACAGGGGGAAGAACTCGTGATTCTCAACCGCCATGCGGATACGCTCCGCGGTGAGTACGGCATCCTCGAGGTCGGTCTCCGGCAGGAGGATCGCGAATTCCTCGCCGCCATAGCGCGCAAGGATGTCCATGGTCCTCAGGCAGCCCTTGACCAGTGAGGCCATATTCTTGAGTATCTCGTCTCCAAAGAGGTGACCATAGGTATCGTTGATACGCTTGAAGAGATCGATGTCCAGCATGATCAAAGAGAAAGTAGAGTTGTAGCGGGCGGCGCGTTTGAATTCCTTTTCGAAGAGTTCCTGGAAGAAGCGGTGGTTGTATATCTTGGTGAGACCATCGGTGATGGCCATACGCTTTGCGCCCTCGTAGAGGCGGGCATTGTCCAGTATCATGGTCAGCTCATTGCTGATCAAATTGAGAATAGCGGGAGCGTCACGCCGGAAAGCAGGAGTAGAAGGTCCGCTAACGACCAGGACCCCGATCACCGTCTTGTGAGCCGTCAGGGGTATGTGAACGTACGTGGACTTGGGCTGCTTATCCGGGGGGACTTCACCGACTCTGTCTTCGTTGAGGACCACTCTCTCGATGACCGAGGGATCGCTTACATGCCATGCGTATCCCGTCGCCGTACGCAGGGTTTCCTCGGCCATCTCCTCCAGTGCCTCCGGCGAGCAGGGCCGGTTAGCGTAGAGATAAAGCTCCTGCTCCGCCAGGATGAGCAGGGCGCCCTTATTGAAATTGAACAACTTCTCGAGGATCTCGAATACCGAGTTCACGGTCTCGGGGAAATCCTGCAGTGAACCCGAAAGTGAGGCTATGTCGTTGAGAATGGTCGTCTCGTAAAGTTTGCGGTCGAGGAGGTCGGTGATCTTGTCTATGACGTATTCCTCGGTGACGTCCTTTTTTCTTTTACGGGCGAGTTTCTTTTCTCCCTCGTAGTCCCCGGAATGGGACAGCAGTTCGTCGACCTTATCCAGCAGGTGTTCGGGCTTGAAGCCCTTGGTGATGTAGGCGTCGGCCCCCGTTTTGAGGCCCCAGAACATGTCACTCAGGTGCTCCCTCCCCGTAAGCATGATCACGGGCATCCACGAGGTCATCTGATCTTCTTTGAGGAGGCGGCAGACCTGGTAGCCCTTTATCTTTGGCATCTCGACGTCGAGGATCATCAGGTCCGGGAGCAGCGAGAAGGCCTTGATCGCGGCCTCAATGCCGTCCCTGGCTACATCTACCTCGTAGCCTGCCTGTTCCAGTATGGAGCTGGTGACCTTGACCACCAGCTTGTTGTCGTCGGCTAAAAGCAAGTGCCCTTTTTCGCCCATGGTCGTATCTCCCGATTACAGGTTATGCGCTTGATTTATCGGCGTGCAGGCGCCCGAGGTTGAACCTCGAATACGCATGGGGCGTGCGCACAAGGACCAGCTGTGGGATCACGTGAGTAGGCCGTATCCGTACTGTATGTCAGACCTACTCCCCTTCCTGGGGGCGCAGTAATACCTCGACCTCGCCCTTCTGCTGCGCAGCCGCGAGCATGCAGGCCTCTTCGCGGGTCAATTGCAGCAGGATACAGCCGGTTGAGTCATCCGGGGCAACGGTCTGGTAATCCCCCGAGGCCGTATTGAGCGGCGTGCCGTATACGGACAGGATCTCCACGTTCTCGAGCACCAGATCCGCTCCACCATCTGAGGTGGCCAGGACATCGACGCGGCTTCCCGCGGGCAGCTCGATGGCGGGAAAGGAGATGCAGGATGTAGGAAGGGGATAAGCGCGGAACCCCCTGTCCAGGGATTCGCAAGTCATGCTGCCGCTTCCGGTCAGCAGCAGCGCGCTCTCGAGCAGCGGTTCTCCCGCACGCAGCGCGTGGCGCACGGAGGCGCCACTCAGCGTTGCTGGATCGGTGCAGGTTCCCGGCAGCAGGTAGCGGTCGGGGAAATCGACCATGGCGATACAGGAGGGATCGAGCACCTCGCCAGCCTCCAGGTCCCTGGCTGCCACCACGAGCTGGACCAGATTGCCGCTCTCGGCTACGCGGGTCTGGAGGCCGCGCAGGTAGGCGAAGATGGTTATAGCAGCCAGGATCGCCGCCGCGATGGAGACCAGCAGATAGAAACGTGATGAGCGTCTGGATAGCCTGGACATATGGTGTCCTTTCTCGATGGATCGGTCTTGTGGATACTTGGCGGTCGAGCGCCGCGTAGGAAGCGTGCGCGACGGTTAAACGCATGAACCTGGAACCGGAGCCCCTCGGCACCCCTTTCTCTGCTGCGCTGGTCTTACTTCAGGGGGATGAACTGATAGAGGTTGGTGGTGATGTCCACCAGGAGGAAGCCATGGCGCAGTGGCTCGCCGCCGCAGAGTATCTTGACCGCCTCGTTCACCTGGAGTGCGGCAACGAGGGCTGGCGTGGTGGGAGGATTACCAACGATCATCTCCGCCCCCCGGTCGTCTCCGGAGGTGTAGATGGCACGCAGGCCCGGATCGCCGGGAAAGATGGCCATCACCTGTCCCGAATCGCCGGCGATGGCACCGTGGACCATGGGGATGCTCAACTGCGCACAGCCGTTCTCCAGGGTAAGCCGCGAGGATACCGTGTCCAGAGCGTCCATGACCATGTTCGCTCCTGAGAAGACCTCGACGATGTTTCCGGCGTCCACGAAGCGCTGGCAGGCGATCACGTCGAGTGCGGAGTTGATGGCGGAGATCCTCTCGGCGGCCACCTCGGCCTTGGGCCTGCCCAGGTCGGTCTCCTGGCAAAGCTCCTGACGGTTGAGGTTATCCTCCTCGAAAACGTCCCCGTCCACCAGGATCAGCCTGCCGATACCGAAGCGTGCGAGGGAAACCGCTATATGTCCCCCCAGACCCCCCAAGCCGCAAACCCCTACGCAGGAACGCAGGAGTTTGAGTTGTCCCTCTATGCCTATAGTACCTATATTGCGCACGTAGCGGGTGGGGACCACGCCGTTCTCCAGGGCGGCGATCTCGACAAGTAGCGGCTGCACATCCATATCGGAGGCGATAAGGCGGGTAGCCGCGAGGTCGATGGACAGCGTTCCTCCATCCCCTGACGGCTTCGCCGCCGATCCGATCGTCGCGGATAATGACTCGTGCATGATAAAATTATATAACATAGCTAACTTATATACAAGGGGTCAGCCCTCCATTACCCCGCTTCTCATGCCTACTTGCCAAATCGAATAATGCTCTCTTTGCCAACCCTTGTAGTCGATCACGTTGGAAATGGAGGCCTGACCCCCGGCGTGGAGGCCTGACCCCCGACGTTGAAAATGGAGGGCTGACCCCCGGCAAGGTGGTAGCGAAAGCGCTCAGGCCATCTTGGCGAGATCCTTCATGACCTCCTCGGCTTCCTTGATCGTCCTCTCGATGACCTCCTGCACGGTCGGTATATCGTGCATGAGCCCGGTAACCTGGCCAACCGGGAGGACGCCCCGTTCGACGTCGCCGTTTTCGGTGGCGATGCGAAGTTGTTTGAAGGCGTTGGCCATGAAGGCGAGCTGGCGGGCGTTCTCCCATCCCGAAGCGAGCACTCCCACGAACAGCTTGTAATAGGGGAGTTTAAGCATCTTGGCGATGCCACGCGAATTGGGGATGGCCTTCAACAGGTCCATGGGGGTGAGGCCGTGCTTTATTGCTTTGCGCGCCGCGGGGGTATCCAGTACCCTGCACCACAGGCCGTCGAAGTTCTTGGAGAAGAGCGTGTCGTATACGTCTTTTTCCAGGGAGAGTTGCTTGAAGTTCTGGTGTAGCGGGCTTTCGACAGTGGTCATCAAGCGGGTGCCCATGGCCACCCCATCGGCACCCAGGGCCAGGGCCGCCGCCAGGCCCCTGCCGTCGCCGACACCGCCGGCCGCGATGACTGGGATGTCCAGACCGGATGCGAGGCTGGGTACCAGGCAGAAGGTGGTGACCTCCTCGCCGTGGGCAGCCGCCTCGTTGC
>JAFGDU010000175.1 GCA_016931915.1 Actinomycetota bacterium | reverse complement strand
CTGCCTTTCATGGACACCTCCTTGCTCTGTTTTTATCCCAAAGCAAGTATAGGGGGTGTCCACCATGTTTCTGAGCCTAGGCAGGGGTCACCACATCTTCTCCCTAAGGGGCATGTTGCGAGCAGTGGTTCTCGCAATGAGTTCTGCCCGTCGGGATTATCTTATTCCGGGCTTCAGACTTCCAGGAGGGGCTTCAGACAACTTCAGGCCTCAGACCTCAGACTTACCAGTGACTTCAGACCTCTTCAGACTTCAGACCTCAGACTTCAGACTTACCAGTTAGTATCCCATTCTCTTCACCATCTGGGGCCTTTTCGCCCAATTTTTCTCGACGGCCACATGCAGCTTGAGAAAAACCTTCTCGCCGAGGAGGGGCTCGATCTCCGCACGCGCCCTGGTACCTATCTCCTTGAGCATCTTCCCGCCCTTTCCGATGATGATCCCCTTCTGTGATTCGCGCTCTACGTAGATGGTGGCATCGATATCCACCAGGTCCTTGTCCTCCCGCTTTTCTATCTCCTCCACGATCACCGCCACGCTGTGGGGGACCTCCTCGCGCGCCAACTGCAGCACCTTTTCCCTCACGAGTTCCGCGACGATAAAGGAGGCAGGCTGGTCCGTGAAGACATCCTCCGGATAGTACTTCGGCCCCTCGGGCAGCAATCCTACGATGTGTTCGATAAGGGCATGGACGTTCTCGCCCGACTTTGCCGACAGCGGGATGATACCGGTGAACCTACCCAGTTTTTCGGCCACCGCCATCTGCGCCTCCACCTGATCGGGGGTCAAGCGGTCTATCTTATTGAGGACCGCCACCACCGGCGTCTCCATCTCCGCCAGTTCGTTGGCGATGAACAGGTCACCTCTGCCGATATTCTTGGTACCGTCGAGGATAAACACGATGGCATCGACCTCGGAGAAAGTCTCGCGTACCGCCTTGTTCAGGCGTTCTCCCAGGGCGTTCTTGGGTTTATGAAATCCCGGCGTATCCACGAAGATTATCTGGGCGTCGTCACGCGTCAGAATACAGCGGATCTTGTTCCTGGTGGTCTGGGGTTTTTCCGAGATGATAGCCAGCTTGCGGTGCATGAGGTTATTGAGGAGGGTGGATTTACCTACGTTGGGGCGTCCGACTATACCCACGAAGCCTGAGCGATATTGGTCTTCTTCGGGCTCCAAGCCAACCCCCTTTTCGAGCGCTTACGCCCTTTCCCTTCGGTCGGCCTCTCCTCCCGCCGCCGACAATATTCTAACATCACCGCCTGGATCCCGTCTCCAAAGATATACAATATGTTATATTATGTTATAATCTTCCTATATCTGGGAAAAGCGCCGCATATGGATGTTGGTCAATAGACCGATAGCCATCAGGTTCACGATCAGGCTCGAGCCGCCATAACTGATAAAGGGCAGCGGAATACCGGTTATGGGCAGGATGCCGATAGTCATACCGATACTTACCACTATCTGGAAGGCGAACATGATCACTATACCGAAGGCGATCATGGTGCCGTAGAAATCCCGGGCGTTGTTGGCGATGCGCACACCTCTCCACAGCAGCAGGCAGAAAGCGCCTATAAGTATCAGGGCTCCGATCAGGCCCAGCTCCTCCCCTATGACGGCGAAGATGAAGTCGGTGTGGTGGGCGGGGAGGAAATCGAGGTTGGTCTGGGTCCCCTGCATAAGACCCTTTCCTACAAGTTGTCCGGAGCCGATGGAGATCTTGGACTGCAGCAGATGATAGCCGGCCTGCTGGATATCGGCTCCCTGCTTGAGGAAAGCCATGAACCGTTCGACCTGGTAAGGCTTGAAGATGTGGAAGATGAAACCGAAGGAGAAAGCCATGGCACCCGCGGCCACGAAACTCAGCCAGTAGCGCATGCGGCATCCCACCAGGAAGAGCATGCCCAGCAGGATGGCTGCCAGCACCAGGGTGGTGCCCAGGTCCGGCTGCAGGAAGACCAGGAGCATCAATGGGGCGGCCCATGCCACGGGGATGATAAAGCTGCGGAAAGAGTCCGGCTCGGCCTTGTTGTCCGAGAAGAAGTTGGCAAGGGCCAGGATGAGCACGAGCTTGCAGTACTCGGACGGCTGAAAGTTCAAGGGTCCGAGTGAGATCCAGCGCGCCGACCCCGTCACCTTCTCGAAGAAAAAGACCAGTGCCAGGAAGGCCAGGAAAGCCCCGTAAACGAAGGGGGTAGCCACCTTCAGCCGGCGGTAGTCGAAGCTGAGCATCAACCCCATGAAGATAAGCCCTATGAGCAGGTTGATCGCCGTGCGCATCACGTAATACGTGGGGTTGCCGGCGGTGTCACCTCGGGTGGCGCTGTACTGTATGAGCATCCCGAAACCTATGAGGAAAAGGGCGATCACAAGCAGGGTCCAGTCCACGTGGCGGATGGGCAGCCCGCTCAGGCGTCGGGCCACCTCGTCGGTCTGCCTTCGCTCCGTGACCTTGGGCGCCAGCACCCTTCCCAATCGTTCCGGCATCTTCTCTCCCGTCTATTCGCCCGTGGCGTCGATCGTGACCTGTCCGGGCTCGATATTGTAGAGATACTCGAGGATGCGCCGGGCTACCGGCGCCGCCATGGCGCCACCGAACCCGCCTTCCTCGATCATCACCACTACCACGTACTGGGGATTGTCCGCGGGTGCATAGCAGGCAAACCAGGCACAGGGCTGCTTGCCCTGCACCTCCGCGGTGCCGGTCTTTCCAGCAACCGGTATGGCCTGCAGGGGGAAACCCTTGAAGGCGCCGGCCGCCGTGCCGCTGCCCCACGTAACACCGCTGAGCGCGGAACGCACGATACCCAGGTTTCCGGGATCGACGTATATACCCAGGTTGTTATTCTTGTCGGTAACATCGCCTATCTTTACCGGCTCGATGTTCTCCACCGTCTCTCCCTGCCAGGTGAGTATCTCCTTGCCCACGTGCGGCCTGTAGAACGGCCCCCCGTTGGCTATAGCCGCGTAGACGTTGGCCAGCTGCAGGGGGGTCACCAGGATATCCCCCTGCCCCACCGCCATGTTCACCGTATCGCCGGGATACCAGCGCTGATAGTCGGGGTTGCCCTGGTTGAACTCCCACTTCCACTGCGGGGTCGGGACCCTCCCCTCGAACTCGTTGGGCAGGTCCACGCCGGTCTGCGAACCCAGCCCCGCCAGCACGGAATAGTCCTGCAGGCGTGTGACCCAGCCCTCTTGTTCGCGGTTTTCGTAGAACGAATAGCCAAGGTCATAGAAGACAACGTCACAGGACTGTACGATGGCGTTCAAGAAATCGATCGTGCCGTGGGTGCCCCAACAGGTCTTGGGGAAGTCCTTGAACTCGCCGCGGTTGAAGACGTGGCTGCAGTAGAAGGGCGTATAGGCGGTCACGCCCAGGTCCTGCAGTGAGGCCATGGCGGTGATGACTTTGAAGGTGGAGCCGGGAGGATACTGGCCCACGATGGCCCGGTTGTTCAGGGGCGCATTTTTGGCGGGGTCGTTTAACTCCTCCCATTCCCTCTCGTCGATGCCTCCCACGAACCTCTCCAGGTTGAAGGTAGGCTCGCTGGCCATGGCCAGGATCTCGCCGCTGCGCGGATCGAGCACCAGTGCGGCCCCTGCGGTGGCGGCATAGTTCTTTCCCCGCTCCTTGTCGTAATAGGTGCGGGCGCGCTCCATTCCCTGGCTCAATGCATCTTCCACGGCCCTTTGCAGGTTCTTGTCCAGGGTGAGTACCACCGTCTTGCCTGGGTTGCGTTCCTCCTCCCCCAGCATGCGCAGAGGCATCCCTGCAGCGTCAACCTCCCATATCTCCTTGCCGTCCACCCCGCGCAGGGTATCCTCGAAGAAGGCCTCTACGCCGGAGGTACCCACAATGTCGCCGGCCTTGTAGCCCTTCTCCTCCAGATCCTCCAGCTGTTCCTCGGTGATCTCGCCCAGGTATCCCAGAACGTGTGCCGCCAGTTTCTCGTCCCCCTCCGGGTATTCCCGCACAGGCATCTCGTCCGCCTGCACCCAGGGGAAATCCACCTGCCTTTCGGCGATATAGAAATAGACCGCGGGGTCTACGTCCTTCTTGATGAGCACCGGCTTATGCTGCTGGACCTCCTCGCCCTGCACCATGCCCATGATCTCCTCGGGATCCATTTCCAGCATCTCGGCCAGGTGCGCTACCTCGCCCTCAGGGTCCTCCAGTTTATCGAACTCGGTGGGGATGACGAAGATGGATAAGGCCTGGCGGTTGATGACCATCTCCTCGCCGTTGCGGTCCAGGATATTGCCGCGGTTGGCCTCCAGCGACACCTCGCGTATGCGGTTGCCCTCGGCCAGCACGCTGTAATGGTCACCCTGCACAACCTGCAGAAACCACAGACGAACCACGAGCACGGCCATGAGCGCGCCCAGGAACATCACGAACAGGGTAAAGCGGTGGACCATGGCCCCCTTCTGCTGCGGATTAATAGCCATCCTTTTACCACCTATCCCTAATCATTGGAACATCAAAGCTCTCTCCTCACCGCCTGCGAAGCGCCCGATAATCGGATAAACGGCGAGGGTTATCAGCGCGTTGTAGAGGGCGAGACCGGCGATGATGCCGATGCTGAACGGGGGACGCTGCTCCAGGCCCACCATGGTCCAGGAAGCAAACCTTATCAGCTCCTGCAGTATGGAAGCGAAGAAGACGATAATTATAGGCCAGATGACGGACTTGGAAATCACCCTCTGGCGCAGTTCCCCGCAGAAATAGCCGATTATGGTCTTGGCGAAGGCGGAAACGCCCAGTACGGCCGTGGAAAATATATCCTCCAGGAGCCCGCCGCTGAACCCGAAGAGCGCTCCCTGCCCGGGACCCTCGAAGAGCGCCCAGCATACAGTCGCCACCAGAAGGATGTCGGGCCTTACCGTACCGATGCTTATCTCCGGAGCCACAGTGAGCTGGATAAGCAGCGCTATAACCAGGATCACGAAGAAGACTAGCCTGCGGTGCATGCCTGCATCAACCTCCTGCCTCCGCCACGGTGGGCATATTCGTTGGCTGTGGCGAGACAACCACCATCACACGGTTCAGACGGGTCAGACGTGCGCGCGGTTCGATCACGATACCCACGGAAAGGTCGGCCCGGCGCTCGCTTATCTCCGTCACGGTACCGATGGGGATGCCCGACGGGCAGGTTCCCCCCAGCCCGGAGGTGAAGACCTCGTCTCCCGTGCTGACCTCGGCGTCCTGGTTCAGCAGTTCCAGGCGGACGCCTCCACCGCCCTCGCCTTTGACCACGCCCATCTCTGCGTTTTCCTGCAGCATCGCTCCCACCGAACTCTTTTCATCGGTGATCAGCTGCACCAGGGAAGCCTCGGAGGTGCAGAGGATTATCCGCCCCACCAGGCTGCCGTCCTCGCTCAATACCGCCATGTATTCCTGCAGGCCGTCGGAGTAGCCGGCTCCTATCTGGATGGTCTGCTCCCACACATCGGGGTTGGCCCCGATGACGTCAAACGCGCGCAGCTGGAGGTCCGGGCGGCTTTCCTGGTAGGCGATCATCTGCCTCAGTTGCTCGTTCTCCAGTTCCAGCTCCTTTGTCTCGTCCATCTGATCCTGCAGTTCCTCGACTTCCTCTCTCAAGCGGTCCCGTTCTCCCCGTGCCTTGCCCAGGTCCACGAGGTACCCGATGCCGTCTTTAACCGGGCTCAATACCGTGCTCATGCCCTTCTGAAGGGGGGATACCACGTCGAGGGAAAAGCGTTGCAGGCGGTGGAACAGCCCATCTTTGCTCTCCCTCGAATATACCGTTACCAGGAGAACGCAGATGACTACCAGGGTGATTATCAATATCCGCTGCCGGCGGTTCTGTCTTTCGATCATGATGGATCAGCCCCGGATCAATGCCGCGACGAGGAGATCAACACCTTCTTCATGATCTCGAACTCCTCGAGGCACTTTCCCGACCCGATGGCTACATCGGATAGCGGCGAACCGGTCACCTCGACCGGCATTGCCGTTTCGTGGCGCAGCCGCTCGTCCAGTCCGGTAAGCAGGGCCCCTCCTCCCGTTAGCATTATCCCCCGGTCCATGATGTCCGAAGCCAGTTCCGGGGGGGTTTTATCGAGTGTGGTCTTCACCGCGTCCACGATGGATGAGATCGGTTCTTCTATAGCTTCTCTTATCTCCTCCGCCAGGACCATGATGGTCTTGGGTAGACCCGTTACCAGGTCTCTTCCCCTGATCTCGGCGTTTATCTCGTCGTCCATGGGGAAGGCAGAGCCGATGTTGATCTTGAGCTCCTCGGACGTCCTCTCCCCTATCATCAGGTTGTACTCCCTTTTTATATAGTTGATGACCGACTCGTCCATCTCATCGCCACCGATGCGTATGGATTCGCTGGTTACTATGCCTCCCAGTGATATCACCGCTACTTCCGTAGTCCCGCCCCCGATATCCACGACCATGTTACCGGTAGGTTCGTGGATGGGGAGTCCGGCCCCGATGGCCGCCGCCATGGGCTCCTCGATAATATAAGCGGCCCGGGCTCCTGCCTGGATGCAGGCCTCCTCCACCGCCCGCTGTTCAACCCCCGTGGTTCCGGAAGGCACGCAGACCACCACGCGAGGGCGGGCGAATAACCTCCTCTTATGCACCTTCTGTATGAAATAGCGGAGCATCTTTTCCGTGACGTCGAAGTCCGCGATGACACCATCCTTCAGCGGTCTTACCGCCACGATATGACCTGGTGTGCGGCCGATCATCCTCTTGGCCTCCGCGCCCACGGCGAGGATGGCGCCGTTGGAGGTGTTTATGGCCACCACCGACGGTTCGTTGAGGACGATGCCCTTGCCCCTCACGTAAACGAGGGTGTTTGCGGTCCCCAGATCTATGGCCATGTCTCTTCCGAGCATCTCCCAAGAAGAGAACATATCGTCACCTCTCCATCATATTTTAGACGGCCCGAAGGCCGTCTTTTTGCTCCAAATCATTTTATCATACATGCTATAAATGCTGCTCAAACTAGCTTATTATTCGCCACCCCCCACTGGGCCACCTTGCTCCGATGCGAAAACCATACACCTCACGTTTCCGGCCATAAACGATAGACGGACGCCGCCATGGGCTTGTTCCCTGCCATTCAGCGCTTAACGCCGGTAAACACTTGCTCGCAGCATCCGATGTTCAGATCTCAGGGAAGAACAGATCGATCTCGCGGGCAGCGCTCTCGCTGCCGTCGGAGCCGTGCACGATATTCTCGGTTATCTCCAGCCCGTAGTCACCCCTGATGGTTCCGGGCGGTGCATCCGCCGGATCGGTGGGCCCCATCAGCTTGCGTACCGCGGAGATGGCCGATTCACCCTCCAGAACCATGGCCACCACCTCTCCGGAGGTGATGAAAGCGACCAGTTCCGGATAGAAGGCTTTGTCGACATGCTCGGCATAGTGCCGCGCCGCCAGATCATCGTCCACTCTGAGCAGGCGCAGGGCGATTATCTTCAAACCGAGGCGCTCCAGCCTCCCGATAACCTCTCCGACCAGTCCTCTCCTCACGCCGTCGGGCTTGACCAGCACCAACGTCCTCTCGTTTGCCATTTAAACCTCCATGAGTCTCAAATCCAGCAACCATAGATCATTTCCGAACGTATACGTGCCGGGCCAGGCCCGGCTTCGCCGCGACTGGCGACTGGCACCGTTGTGCCCCCCTGCCGCCCGCACCTGTCTATCGCGGCGTAGGGCTTTTTCGAGCTTGCCACGTCGGCTTCGCCTCCTCGCAACACGGTTTTCCGCTATGCGAAAAACCTAGCTTACGCGATGCAATCTACCATACGCATGTTATTATTCCGGTTTCAGGCCGAGGGCGGTGCGCGCTTCGCCCACCGTATACAGGGATCCGGTCACGCAGACCATATCCGTTACGGTAGCAAGGGTGCGTGCGAACTTCACCGCTTCGGAGATCGATTCCATCACCAGGCAATCGTATCCTCTTTCCTCCGCCATGGCAGCCATACGCCTCGCCGGCATTGCCCGCTCGTCCCGGCTCTGGGTCACGATCACCGTGGAGGCGATGGGCAGCAGCAGGTCGAGCATCTGCCCCACGTCCTTGTCCTCGAGTATCCCGACGACAAGTACGCACTTGTCGTAATCCAGGTCGTTGCGGATGACGTGGGCCAGGCGGCTTGCCCCATCCGGGTTGTGCGCACCGTCCAGCAGGACCAGGGGGTTCAGGGAGACCACCTCCAGCCTTCCCGGCGAGGTTACGCGGCGCATGCCCATCTCTACCTCGGTAGAAGACAGAGCGCTGAGCGAACCGGCATAGGCCTCGCATGCGGCCACGGCGCAGGCCGCGTTGATAGCCTGATGCTCTCCCAGGAGGGGCACGAAGATCTCCGGGTACTCCCGCAGCAGTCCCTGTATGCCCACCGCCTGCCCCACCCTGCCCGTCTCGATACCGTAGGTGAGATTGTAAAGTAACTGGTAATCTCTTCCAAATAGTTTCAGGTTGCTCTTCTTCTCATCGCATGCGTCGCCGATGACTTCGAGGGCTCCGGGGTCGGCCACGGCCGAGATGACATAGCTGTCTTCCTTTATTATGCCCGCCTTCTCCCATGCGATCTTCTCTATCGTGTCCCCCAGCTCGGCTATATGGTCCATGCCCACGCTCGTGATCACCTGCAGGTGCGAGTCGACCAGCGTGGTAGCGTCCCACCTCCCCCCCAGGCCTACTTCTACGACCGCGATATCGACTTTGCGTGCGGCGAAGTGCACGAAGGCCATGGCGGTCGTGATCTCGAAATAACTCAGCGGATCGCCCGTTTCCCTGTCCGTCTCCTCCACCTGCGGGACGATCTTCTGCAGGAGAGCGGCGAACTCCCGTTGCGATATCGGCCTGCCGTTGATACACGTGCGTTCGGTGATGCTCTGCATGTGCGGCGAGGTGTAGCGCGCTACCTTCCTGCCTCCTACCTCCAGGATGGATGAGATCATGCGCGCCACCGAGGTCTTGCCGTTGGTCCCGGTGATATGGATGGAGGGGAACTTCAACTGCGGCTCGCCGAGTTTCGAGCAAAGGACGCGGATGCGATCAAGGCTCGGCTTTATGCCGTGCCGTGCCGCTTTATCCAGGTATGCTTCCGCTTCCTCGAAGTTCACAATCCGTCCTTATCCCCCGAGAAGCTTCAATTGTTCCTGCAGCTTCTCGATCTTCAGGCGGTTGTCTGCGAGCTTGCGCCTCTCCTTCTGCACCACTTCCGAGGGCGCCTTGGACAGGAACTGGTCGTTGGAGAGCTTGGCCTGAAAGCGCCGGGACTCCTCCTCCAGCTTGGCGATCTCGCGTTTGATCCTGTCCATCTCCTCGGAGAAATCTTCCACCGTCAGCGGTATGAAGACCTCTACCCCCGCCGCCAGGCCTCGCGCGTAAGCGGTCGGGTCCTCAACACTCTGCACGATCCGTAATGACTCCAGGCGGGCCTGGGAAACGATGTAGTCCTCGTGCTCCCGCAGGAGATCGCCACGCCCATCCTCGAGGGGCACCACCAGTCCCTCCATACGCACGTTCGGGCGGACTCCCATCTCCGAACGCAGGCGGCGCATGCAGGTGATGACCTCCTGCAGGACGCCCATCTCCTCCTCGGCCCGCCCGTCCAGCAACTCCGGGCGCGCCCGCGGCCAGGGGGCCACGGTCAGCGATTCCCCCTCGTGCGGCAGGCGCTGCCATATCTCCTCGGTGATGAAGGGCATGAACGGGTGCAGCAGGCGCAGGGCCCGTTCCAGAACCGTCCACAGCACGTACCGGGCCGTAAGTCTGTTGTTGTCGTCGTCTCCATAAAGCCGCAGCTTGGCGAGCTCCACGTACCAGTCGCAGAAGCTGCTCCAGAAGAACTCGTACAACGCGCGGCAGGCCTCGCTGAAGTTGTAGGCCTCGCAGTGCTCGTCCACGGTGTTTATAAGGCCGCTCAAAGACGAGAGGATCCACCTGTCGGCAAGGGTAAAGGAGAGGGCTCCCTCATCCACCTTCCCGGGGTCGAATCCCTCCAGGTTCATGAGGGTGAAGCGGGAGGCATTCCATATCTTGTTGCAGAAGTGGCGGCTGCCCTCGATGCGCTCCTCGGAGAGGAACACGTCCCGGCCCGGCACGGCGATATGGCCGAGGGTGAAGCGCAGTGCATCGGCCCCGTACTCGTCGATTACCTCCAGGGGGTCGATGACGTTCCCGGAGGATTTGCTCATCTTCTTGCCCGACTCGTCCCGGATGAGTGCGGTCACGAAGACCTCGCGAAACGGTATATCGCCCATGAAATGGATGCCGAGGAACATCATGCGCGCTACCCAGAAGAAGATGATATCGAAGGCGGTCACCAGCACCGAGGTGGGATAGAAGTAGTCGAGTTCCGGCACGTCGCCCGGCCAGCCCAGGGTGGAAAAAGGCCAGAGGCCGGACGAGAACCAGGTGTCCAGTACGTCCGGGTCCTGCTCGAGCCTGCCGCCGCACGGACACGCCGTGGGGTCCTCGCGGGAGACGATGACCTTGCCGCATTCCTCGCAGTACCAGGCGGGGATGCGGTGCCCGAACCAGAGCTGGCGCGAGATGCACCAGTCGCGGATGTTGTACATCCATTCGAAATAGATCTTCTCCCAGCGTGCGGGAATGAAGCGCGTATCGCCCTCCTCGACCGCGGTTATGGCCGGCCGCGCGAGCTCCTCCATGCTCACGAACCACTGCTTGGAGAGGTAAGGTTCTATTACCGTATGGCAGCGGTAGCAGTGGCCGACCGCATGCTGGTGGGTTTCAACTTTCTGGATATATTTCATCTTCTCCAGGTCGCGCACCACCGCGCTGCGCGCCTCGTAACGGTCGAGCCCCTCGTAGGGCCCCCCGTTCTCGTTGACCACCGCCTCGGGCGTGAGGACGTTTATTTGCTCCAGGTCGTGGCGCTGGCCCATCTCGAAGTCGTTCGGGTCGTGTGCCGGGGT
>JAFGDU010000174.1 GCA_016931915.1 Actinomycetota bacterium | reverse complement strand
TCGCGCTCAAGTTGTAGAAGAAGCCCAGTGCCCAGATCATCAACCCGAGAGGTATGGATACGACGATGGGTATGGGCATGTTCCATCCTGCTGCGAGGCCAGTTATCACGCTGGCCCACAGCAAGACAAAGTGCAGAACGATTACCCAGTTTGCTTGCGGCATAAGCTCAATATACCCACAGGTCGGTACCGGAAAACAAGCCCCTTGCTATCTCTGGCTAGGGGATACGGCCGGTAAAAGAGGTCAACGGGATTATCTTCTAGAAGATTTGCATGTAATATATAAAGAACAAAAGATGAGGAAAAAAGCGGCGGCAATGCCGGCGTTCGGGCATGCGGAGAGGGGGCATATCCGTATCTAGGCTATATAAGTACCAGTCCTGCAAGGGAAAGGAGGATGGTTGGGTGAGTAGGCTTGAAGAGATAAAGCAGCGTATGCAGCATCTCTCGGAACTTGGCGCCCGCATGAAGCAACAGCTCGAGAAGTTGAAGGGCCCGGAAGGGATCGAGATGCGCAAGAAGGCCAAGGAGGCCGGCACGCGCATGGGGATAGGTGCGGGCATCTCCGCCTTCGGGCTCGCCGTCATCGCGGTGGCGTCGGTGTACATCATCGCCGTCATCATTCTGCTGATCAACATCGCCCTCGATCGCTTGTGGCTCTCCGCCCTGATCGTGGTAGCGGGGTCCCTGCTTCTCGGCGCCGCGGTGGCTGCTATCGGAGCGGGCATCGCACGAAAGGCCGCGAAAGAGATGCCCAAGATCGGTGGCGACGTCGTGCAGCAGCTAAAGGATACCAGCGAGGAGATGAAGAAGACCGTTGACGAGATGCAGGCTATCGCCAGGCAGGAGGCGGAGGAACGCCAGGAACAGATGAAGGAGATGGTGGGAAAGGTTGTAAAGGTCGCCCCGATCATAGTCGGGGCGTATGTCGGGTACCGGGTGTTAAAGAAAGTCGCCAGTAAACGCAAGACCAGAAACAGGATATTGAAGGAGGGGTTGCTGGAGGAGGATTAGCGCCCAAGGGGAACTGTAGCGAAGGGGGCCGGCTCGGACCGGCCCCCTTCACTGTGTGGGGATGGATAACAGGCGTTGTTGTCCTGAAAGCACGTTTAAACGTGGATACAGGTATTCCGCCCGCGAAAGGCGGTTGAGGTTGAAAAGAATTAATATAAACTTGAGGTATATACTCTTCACGATATTGAGCGGGATACCGGCATATGCGAGGTGTGAGTACGCTTTACTCCAGGCCTATATGGGTATCTACCCCGGATTGCGATAATGAATAAGCCCCGACGATGGTTTCCCTTCAAGCGATGCAGGAATGTAGAGAATACACCACAGCGGGTGAAACCGGCAAAAATATAAATATAAAGTAGAGGTTTATTATAATACTTGCGCGCGCCTGGAAGCACTGCTGCATTGGGAGGAGACTTCCTCCTTAAGGCTTGGCGGCGGCTAGATCGTGTTCGCTCACTCCTGCAGGAAAGCGAGGACCTCGTCCGCCAGCCTGTCGGGGTACATGGCCTGGAAGCCATGCCCGGCGCCCTCTATTTCCACCAGCCGGCTGTTGGGTATGGCTTTCGCGAGGATGCGCGAGTTCTCGGGTGGTATGAGCACGTCCTCGCTCCCGGCGACGATCAGCGTGGGGTGGCGCAGGTCGGCGAGGCGTGAGTGACAGGACCACATGGACACGCCCGTTATCTGCCAGACGAAACATTTAGGCTCGATGGGGGCGATGAGGTAGTTCTTGAGCACTTCCTCCATCAGCTGTGGGTTCTCCTCTATATAGCGCTGCGGGAAGAGCAGGGGCAGGGACAGGCGGGCCATGTCCTCGGCGGAGATGCCTTCCCGGGGCGTATACAGCAGTTCGTAGACCTCCTTGGTGGCATGTATCTGTTCGCTGCCGCCGCAGGTGGTGCACAGCAGCACCAGGCGCCGCACGCGGTCCGGGTATTCCAGGGCGATCTCCTGGGCGATCATCCCGCCCATGGAGGCGCCCACGACATGGGCGGAATCCCATCCCAGGTGGTCCATTAGTCCTACCGCGTCTGAGGCCATGAGAGGGATGGGATAGGGGCCCTCGGGCTTGCCGGACCTGCCGGCACCGCGGTTGTCGTATGCCACCACGTGGTAGCGTTCGGCAAAGCGCTTGATGAAACTTTCCCCCCACCAGTCGGCGTTTGCGCTCAAGCCCATGATAAGCAGCAGGGGCTCGCCCGCGCCGTATTCGCGGTAGAATATATTTATGCCGTTGATCTCGGCCTCGCTCTCTTTAGCCCGCATGGGTCATACCTCCTTACCCTTGATCGCCAGCGCCATCATGCCCTTGGGACACTCCTCGCGGTGGTGGCAATAGGGGCAGGCGCGAAAGATATGCCATAAGTTGAAGCCGAGGAAGGACAGCGTGAACAAAACGAGGTGCCTCAGCCTCGCCGTATCGCGGTCGCGGCGGAAAGCCCTCAATATACCGCCTGCCCCCAGAACGGGGTAGGTCGCCCAGAAAGCGGCCGCCAGGGGCATGCCCTGGCTGAAATTACCCTCGTCTCCCTTCTCACACCACAGGGGAGCGAGCTTCCCCCATCCCGTGCAGCAGTCTTCCCCGTAGTAGTGGCAGTTGCGGCAGAGCGTCTTGCGCAGGAGAAACACGTGCATGAAAGCCACGTACAGCGGTATAAAGGCCGGGAAAAAGGAAAGACGTCGTTCGCCCCTCGCAAGGCTTCCGGCGGCGGCGGCCAGCGCGCTCACCGCGAGGAGGGAGTTCGTGGCGATGATATCGGTGTAGCCCCATGCTTCTCTTGGTTCCGGCATCGCTCCTCCTGCAACGTATTCGCTATTCACTGCGCCCGATGCCTGCGCCTATCCCCGCAAGCCGCAAGGCCTACCTGGCTTTGCGCAAGCTTATAAGTGTCAGTGTAATCCCTGCACCACATGGCGACAACGGCTGTGTTTGTCCACGGGGCCGAAGCCCCTTGGCGTAGCTAATTGTTTTCCGGCGCGCTTTTTCCGGTGGTCAGCATCAGGAAGTAGAGCAGGCCTGCAAGGCCGATGGCGGCGCAGGCCAGGTACATGGTGGTGTAGTTCCACAGGTCGGCCAGGGGACCCAACGCTATACTTCCCAGGCCGATCCCGATGTCGAAGACGGCCATGAAGATACCCAGCGCCGCGCCGCGGTCGCTTTCCGCGGTATGGTCCAGGAGGAGGGCGGAGAGGGTCGTGGGCAGATACGCGAACCCCAGGGCGTAGATGAAGATCCCCGTGAAGAGGAGAACGATATTCCCGGCGAAAGAGATTATCGCCAGGCCGGCCAGGGTCGCGCACGCCGAGGCAATGATGAGGGGACGCCGTGGCAAGCGGTCCGCCTTCCTGCCCACGCCCAGTCGGAAGACGATGAGGGTGGCCGCGAAGATGGTGAAGAAATACTGACCGAGGTCCATGCCCTTGGCTTCGGAGGAGAGGATGATGAAGGTCTGCAGCGTGCCCAGGGTCAGGGTGAAGCACATGGTGTTGACGAATATGGCCTTCTGCAGCGAAGTCAGCTTGATGCGCGCTCTCCCGCCCCGTTTCTTTTTTTCTGTCTTGACCCCCGTCTCCCGCACCGCCATGGAGACGAACATAGCCAGAACGGCGAGGCATCCCGCCAGTATGTACACGGGGGTGAAACCCCAGGCTTCCTCCATGGCTATGGCGACGATGGGAGCGGTGGCGATGGTAAGATCCACCGACATGTAGAAGATGGCGATTGCCTGCAGGCGCCGCGTTGATGGGGCCAGGTCGCCGATGACGGCATAGGCTGCGGTGTGAAAAGCGGCCAGACCCAGGCCGTTGAGGAAGCGGATGATGAAGAGGGGCAGGGCCGTGGCGAAGGCCGCGTAAAAGAAGGTCGACGCCCCCAGCATCAGGGTGCCCAATACGAGCACGATCTTGCGGCCCCTTATGTCCGCGGCGCGCCCGAAGAGGGGGCGCAGGAGAGCGGCCATGGTCGCCATGGCCATGATGGCCCCGATAAGGGCGTTGGAATATCCCCTGTCCTCCAGGAAGAGCGGGAGGATGGGGATAACCAGGTAGATGGAAAAATAAGCCAGGAAATTGCTGGTACAGACGGTCACGAAATCCCGCCTGAACAATCGCTCGTCCTCGTTCTTCACAATACCCAATGCCTGCTCCCTGGTTGTATGGTCCTTGCGGAGGTTTTCTTATTCTCGGTCAGCGCGCGCCGTGGGTCAATGCCTTTTCCGCCCGCGACCTAGGCGCCCCGTATGCACCGTGCGGGAAGAGGGGAACGGGCTCGCAGAGCTCAGGGCGGCTATGAGAAATTCTCGGTTATATAGATCTCGCCGTCCGGGGTCACGTAGATGCCGATCCCCTCGCGGGTGAAGGGGGTCAATATATTCTCGCGGTGGTCGGGGCTTTCCATCCACCCCTTCACGGCCTCGCTGGCTATTTCTTCCAGGTTGCTGTAGGCGTACTCGAGCACTTCGCCGCTTTCCTGCTCGTAGGTATAGGACCTCACCACGTTGGTGAGCAGGAGGTTTTCACCTCCGACGTAGACGGTGTTGCCGACCTGCGTTTCCAGATCGTAGCCTGCCTCCTCGTAGCGGTCGGCGAAGTCGTCTCCCTCGGGACTGAGGTGGTCGAAGTAGTCCCTTGCGGCCATGTCCCCGCTGTGGCCATAGGCGATACTCGCGAGCGCCTGGTCCCACTGCAATGGCTCGAGCCCGTTGGCGGCGCGTTCCGCGTTGATGAGTGCGTGGATGTCGGTGGCGAGCGTTACGGCATTGTTCTGTACGTGTTCTATTCTGCCCTGCAGCTCGGCCTCGAGGGCAGCGCCGTCGCCGCCGGTGGTCTCGGTGGCAGGGACGGTGGCATCAAGGCATCCTCCCGCCAGGAGCGCGGCTATGGCGAAGAGCAGGACGATCGCCGCGTAAAGGGCGCCTCTTACACCGCTTTTCACTTTTACACACCTCCGGGCACATTCTAGCAGAAGAGGGCCGGGGGAGACGGGGGCTCCGCCGCTGAGCGGGGCAGGCTCCTGGAAGTGCATGGCCCCGCCGGAGGTATAATACTTGTGGCATGGAGCGAGAGAGACCGCGCGGCCGGCGAAGCGGCCTGTAAGTCTGCGCCGCATCGCAGCCGGCCTCGATCCACACGCGGAGGTAAGGAGGGGTCGAAATGAGAATCGCACTGGTGGGAGCGGGAGCCATGGGCACCATCATCGGTGCCCTGGTCACCAAGGGCGGAGAGGACATCGTCCTCGTGGACGTGAACGAGCCGCACGTGGCGGCGTTGAACGACAAGGGGGCGAAGATAGTCGGGCACATGGACCTCACCGTGCCCGTGAAGGCGGTCACGCCCGATGGCATGGAGGGCACCTACGACCTTATCATCTATCTCGTGAAGACGACCTACGACGACAAGGCTCTGCCGGAGATAGTGCCCTTCATCGGCGATAAAAGCATGGTCATCACCCTGCAGAACGGGGTTCCAGAGGAGAGGGTGGCGGAGGTAGTGGGCAGGGAGAGGACCCTGGGAGGAGCCATCGGATGGGGGGCCACCTTCATCGGGCCCGGGGTCTCCGAACTGACCTACGAGCCCGTGGAGATGACCTACGACATAGGCGAGATGGACGGCAGCGTGAGCGAGCGCGTCGAGGCCGTGAAGGCCGTGCTGGACAAGGCCGGGGAGGCGCACATCTCTACAAACCTCGCGGGGACGCGCTGGGTAAAGCTAATGGTGAACGTGTCCATGAGCGGCTTGAGCACCGCCCTGGACTGCACTTACGGGGACATCCTGGATGACGACAAGGCGACCATCGCCGCCCTGTCCATCATCCTGGAGACCCTGAAGACCGCCAAGGCCCTGGGCATCGCCATGGAGCCCCTGAAGGGAGTGGACCCCAACGTCATGGTGGACGTGGTCAAGGAGAGCGAGGAGAACGCGGTCAAGGTATTCCGCATGATATACGAACGCGCCCGCGAGCAGGTGGCGTCCATGCTCCAGGACGTGAGGAGGGGCATCCCCTGCGAGGTGGAGACGCTCAACGGTTACCTTTCCAGGAAATCAGCCGAGGCGGGCGTGCCGACTCCCGTCAACGACAAGGTGGCGGAGATCATCCGGGGCATCGAGGCGGGGAAGTATCCGCTGAGCTTCTCCAACCTGGATATGATCGAGGTACGGCCGCTGCAGGAGATAGTCTGAATACGAGACCGGGCAGTAACGTTCACAACGATAGGAGGAAGGTTGCGGAGATGAACGAGGAAATGAGCCTGGAAGAGATAAGGAAACACATCTTCACCCTGCTCAACGAATCGCCCTTCTACAGCTATATCGGCATGGTGGTAGTGGAGGCAGGCGATGGCCGGGCGCGACTGCAGCTGCCGGTGAAGGAGGAGCTGAAGAACCTCTACGGCATACTGCACGGCGGGGTGATAGCCGCGCTTCTGGATTCCTCCTGTTCGATAGCCGTCGGTACCCTGCTGGGCCCGGACGAGGCTGCGGTCACCCTGGACCAGCGCATCAACTATATCTCCAACGTCAGGGATGGCGTCCTCTACGGCGAGGGTAAGGCCTTACACAAGGGCAGGTTCACCGGGGTGGGGCAGGCCGAGGTGAGGGACGAGGAGGGAAACCTCGTGGCAGCCGGTATGACCACCTCCTATATCATCCGCAGGGGCGTGAACCAGGTGCGCGATGCTAAGGATCCTGTGGACGAAAGGCTGAAGTAGACGGCTCCGCCCGCGCGCCTTGCACTGCGCGGCGCACAAGCGCTCTCGGTGCTTCATCGTATCTGTCTGTCATACGGCGGGCGGGAGGCTGCAGCTAAGCCTGGCCCCATTCCCTCGCGATCACCTCGCCGGCGACCCTGTTGCCGGGGGTGTCTCCCCTGGCCACGAAGACCCCGACCCCGCTTCCGACCGCCTCGGCTATGGCGGCCACGTCGCCGTGGGAGAATCCCGGGCAGAGAATGATGGAGTGTACTCCCTCCCCGGCCAGCCTCCTGCTCACCTCCAGCGCCTGGTCCTGGCCCCTCACGATGTTCACCGACATGCTGTACTTTGCGGTTTCGATAGTGCAGTTGTCCCTTTCGGGATCCGCGTCTGGTGCGTGTGCTATCAGGGCTGTCTTAAACGCCATGACATCACCTCCTGTTATCTATCCGCCGCCCGGCCTGCACTCCGCGTACTGGCCGCTGAGGCCGGGCGGAGAAACGAATATCGATCGCAGGGCCTCATCACAGTCGGCCCGCATCTACGCACCGGTCCGATTCCAAGCGCCGCGCAGGGCTCGTCAAGGCGCGTAGCCGATGGAATCGTGGGCCCAGGTGCGGTTGTCGCCGTACATGGCGCGCTCGCAGATGACCTCTCCGCCCGTGGCCTCCACCTTGGT
>JAFGDU010000173.1 GCA_016931915.1 Actinomycetota bacterium | reverse complement strand
TATGGAAATGGCCCGCGGGTACGGTCTTCTCGATGACCTCGACCTCGTAGGAACCCGGCTCCAGGCCGGTGAAGGCATAGGAGCCGTCCTCGGCGGTGATGGCACACCAGTCCTTGCAGCCGTCCTCGAGGTGGATGCCCACGCCCGCGATGCCGGGCTCGCCCTCGTCCCGGCAGCCGTTGCAGTTGGCGTCCAGGAACTTGCAGCCGGAGATGGAGCCCATGTATTCCACGCGTTCCTCGAGCCCTTCCTGCAGGGCCTGTGCGGGATCCGCGGCTTCCTTCGGCGTTTCCTTATCCGTCTCCCGGGGTTCGCTCTCCGGGTCGCTTTGCGGTGTCGGAGATGTCGTGTCGGCGGGAGGTACTTCTTCCATCTCGGGCTCTTGCGCGGCCGGGGATTGTTCTTCGTCGCTCACCGGGTCCTCGACTTCATCCTCCTCGGGGGGGGCGGGGTCATCGCCCTGCAGCCAGTCCACGATGTAATCGATTATGTCCTGAGGCGTCAACGAGGGGAAACCGTCCCCGGAGCCGCCGTCTTCCTCCTCGGACGGCTGGTCGTCCCATTGCGCCAGCGCAAATCCGGAGCCCGCGAGTATAACCACCGTGAGTAGTGAAATAATCCCCAGCAACGCCGCCCATCTCTTTAATCCCCGCAAAGGGACCACCTCCTCGCTATGCGTAAAACATGTATCTGATGTCGTATACTGGCCGCCGCCGGCAGCTGTATCCGTTGCGGTATACGGGTGCGCGAACGCATCAAGTGATTAGTCGCCGCGGGGTGCACCGGATCGTGAAGTAGATGTGAAGAACGTCTGACCATCTACGCCGAGTGGTCCGTGGTCACGACCGGCAAGCCTGCCCGCTTCCCAGCCCGCTCTTTCTCGCCCTTATCCCTCCCCTTTCTTTGTCTGCACTCCTTGTCGGCCAACGAAAAAGACCCGATCGCCTTTCTGACCGGGCCGGTTTCACCATTAGCTCCCCGCAGTCAAGGTGACCAGGTCGAGACCTGCGGTTCATTGCCTCCCTGCGATCCCCGAAAGTCTATATGCTAATCATACCAGCTTTCGCGGACCCCTTTGTAGCCTTTCAAAGCTGTTTTCAATCGTGATTCCAGTCTAACCTGTTGCGGCAATGATAACAAATAGGCGCTAATTCACCATACACCCATGTCTGGTTACACCTGTCGCTGCCCGATCAGGGCCTGCAGATATATTATCCAAGCAGACCTGGCCGTCATTTTGCAATAGAATATTGCTGTGTTGTGTTGGAGTTCGAGCGAGGGAGGATAAATGCACCCGTTGCAGCAATTGATGAACCCTTCGTCCATAGCCATATTCGGCGCATCCAACAATCCCATGAAGATGGGGTCCATCCAGCTCGCCAATATCCTGGAGACGGGTTACGAGGGACGGGTCTATCCCATCCACCGCAGCGAGGAGACGGTCATGGGCATACCCGCATACAGGAGCATCGCCGAGGTAGGCGAACCCGTGGACGTGGTGCAGCTCGTCCTCCCCACCGAGGTGGTGCCAGAGATACTGGAGGAATGTGGCAAGGCCGGCGTGCGCAGGGCAATCGTCATCTCAGGAGGCTTCAAGGAAGTACCGGGCGATGTGGGTGTGGAGCGCGAGCGTCAGCTCGAGGAGGTAGCGGCGAGGTACGGCATCCGCTTCCTCGGTCCCAACTGCGTGGGGATCATGAACAGCCTCTGCTCCCTCAATACCACCACCATAATAGAGCCCCCCATGGGGGGCAGCATCGCCTTCGCCTCACAATCGGGGGCTTATACCGCCATGGTCAACCCCTATCTCAGGGCGCAGGGCATCAGGATGTGCCAGACGCTGAGCGTCGGCAACGAGGCGGACATGGATCTCACGGACTGCCTCGACTATCTCAGGGACGTTGACGAGGTCAAGGCCGTAGGGCTGTATGTCGAGACCATACGCCGCCCGCGGGAGTTCATCGCGGCGGCACGCGAGACGGCGCGGGTGAAACCGGTCGTTGCCATCTACGTGGGGGGGACGGAGGCGGGCTCGCGCTCCGCGCTCTCCCATACCGGCGCCATCTCCGGCCCGGACGAGCTCTACGACGGGCTCTTTCACCAGGCGGGCGTTATCCGCGCCGAGGACCTGGACCACATGTTCGATCTGCTGTGGGTCCTCTCCATGCAGCCGCTGCCGGCGGGCAGGCGCATGGCCGTGATCACCAATTCGGGCGGCCCCGGCTCGTCCCTGGCATATCACCTGGAGAAGGCGGGGATGGTGGCGCCGCCCTTTTCGCCGCAGCTGCGTGAGAAGCTGGACGCAGCTACCGGTCCCCTGACCTACACCGGCAATCCCATCGACCTCACCTTCGAGACCAACATCTTCATCTTCAAGCAGCTGCTGGAGCTGGTGTATGAATCGGGCGAGGTGGACGGGGCTTTCCTCTACGGCATCTTCGGGGCGCCGGACTTCATGGTCAACCTGAAGAAGCGCTTGCCGCAGCTGCAGGCCATGGAGGAGAGCTGGGACCAGGGCTACCAGGCCTTCCTCGCCGAGCTTGCGGAGATCCCCCGGGCGCATGCCGGGCCCCTGGTGGTGATGTCATTCCTGGGCAAGGGAAGCAGCTCCATCAACACCCTCATCGAGAACGGGGTAGCGGTCTATCCCTCCGCGGTACGTTCCGCCCGCGCCATGCGCTCCCTCCTCGACTATGATCGCATTAGGCATAACCTCGTCTCGGGAGGCGAGAAAACCCTTTAGCCAGGAATATCCGTTGCTGTGGACCTGGCTACTTCATGCCGAACAGGAACCTGGTCGGGCGCCAGCGCCGCACCAGGAGTTCGTATGTAACGGCGGTGATAACGAGGGTGCTGACCAGAAGGAGGCAGTACTTGACCGGCCATGGGACGCTCATCTCGACGATACCGAGGGCCAGGGCCACCAGCACCGTCTGGTGCAGGATGTAGAAGGGGTAGGACGCGTCGTTGGCGTAATCCAGGAGCGGGTTCGTGAACTTCAACAGGCGGCGGCCGCCGGCGACGAGCGTCAACAGCCAAGCCCACATCGTCGCCCCTAGAAGGATACCGACCGGAACAACCAGTACCCCGGACACCTCCAGTCCATCCAGCGCCACGACCGTACCGCTCGCCCCTGTGAGAATCAATGCCGACACGAGCGAGATCAAAACGACCCTGTCGATAGCTCGGCCGAACCTTTCGTCGGAGTACAGGATGAAGCCCAGTGCGAACGGTACTATGAAGATCATTCTCGCCAGGTACTCCGGGAGCATGAAAGCCGTGGTCGCCAGCGCCATGGGGATCCCGAACAGGAAAATCCCCCACATCCTCCTGTCGCAGAAGCCGGCAAGCCTGTCGCTCGTGCCGCGGAGCCTGCCGTCCTTGACCGAGCTGAAGAGCGGTATGCAGACCAGTGCGAAGAACAGGAGGTAAACAACGAACCAGAGGTGGGCCATCTCCCAGGTGTAGGCGACGATGCGGGCATCTTCGACCTGGCCCGCGAGGATCTCGGTCAGAGGCGGCACCGAGAACAGATACTTGGCGAACTGAACCACCGACGCGGTGTTGCCCGGCTTCTGGATATAGACGCAGTACACCTGAGGCGTCGCAAGGAAAAGAACCCCGAATACAAAGGGCACGAGCAGTCTCCTGGTCCTCTCCGAGGCGAACTGAGACGCAGAGCGTTTCTTGAGCGCGAACCATGCAGACGCACCGGCGATGAAGAAGAAGAGGGGGAACCATACGTCCAGGACAGCGACGAACACCTCCGCGCCCATGCTCAGTTTCGAGTCCTTGACGTAGAAGCCACTGAAGTCGAAAACCCGCGCGGAATGATAGAAGAACAGCATAAGGACCGCTATCACCCGCATCCAGTCGAGCTCGTGGCGCCTGGTATCCATACCGGTTTCCTATGACTGCCGGGAGCGCTGGGCGCTCGTCGCCTCGGACCACGCCATTATTCGGCAGCAGGTATCGGGATTCCCTGTAGGATAACAGGACTATCCCACCGGTCGGGATAGTCCTGTTATCCGCGTAAGATGCGGAGCCTATTCCTCGCCATAGTATTGCTGCATGATCTGCTCGAGTTCTTTCTCCGTCTCGCTAAGCGATATCTTCCAGGCCCCGCCCTCCTTGACGAGGATCATATTGAATTCGATCCCGCCTTCGAAGCCCTGCAGCTTGTAGTTAAGCAGAACGCTGGCCCTGTCTCCGGAGATAGTGGCCTCGCCCACTTCGTACCCGGCGACGCTGGCGGAGAATCCCGCTACGAGATTCTCCGCGTCTCCGATCTCGGCCTTGCTGTCCTCGGAGATGAGGTCATATGCCGCGTCGGAGTTTCCCTCCATGGCGGCGGCCATAAACTTCTCCACCACCTGAACGGGTGTATCGGAGCTTTCCCCGCCGCCGCCGCATCCCGTAAAAGCCAGGCAAAGAGCGGCCAGGGAGATCACGGACAACAGAATCACGGCCCTTTTCATCGCTTCCTCCTCACTTGACCCATATCACGACCCGTTTCCCATTATACCCGCATGGGTGCGGGGCGGTTATGAGTGATCGATGGCCACCCGCGTCGTATCGGCGGGGTCGAACTTCACGAAGACCGTCTTGCCGGGCTGATACTTGGGTATGGATGCCTGGGCGACGATGGCGATGGTTTCAGCCTTAAATGCGGGCTTGCTCACGGGATAGATCTCCAGGGCGAACTTAATGGCCGGATTCGGCCCGTTCACCTCGATGCCCAGGGGCTGGGCCAGCAGGATCCTGGCCTGTGCGGGCTCGCCGCTCTGCAACACTTCCCTGTTGGCCCGGTCCGCGCTCACCACCATCTGCTCCGCAGTACTTGCATCCGCTGGCCCCGTTCCCACCACTGTCGCTATCTCGGCCTGTTTGACCACTGCGACATGTTGCGGCCTCCTGGGGTCGAACCTCACGGGCACCACCAGGCCGGGTTGTACCTGCGGGATGTCCATGCGGTTGATTATCATCTGCGTCTCCGCCTGGTATGCCGGTCGACCCGGCGGGCGAACCTCGAGCCGGACTTTTACAACGGGATAGATCTCGTTCATGGTCATCCCGGTGTCCACCACCTCCATGATTGTGGCCTCGGCTGCCTCACCGGTCTCGAGCAACCTGCGGCGCTCCACCTCCGGGCCGAGCGCGGCCTTGAAGGCGAAGTAGAAGATGACGGCCATGCCGACATCGAAGAGGAGGGCTACCATGCAGATGAGCACGATGACCCATATGGACAGGTCAGCGGCGATCCCGCCTATGATCACCCCCGCCAGCACGCCTGCGGTAGCCAGCACCATGCCCGCCGTCGCACACCCTATCCCTATCTTTCCAACCTTGCCTAACAAGTCGAACAAATCGCGCCGCCTCCTATCGCTGTTCCGCAGGCCAGCTTCTTCTATGCATAGTGCATGCTGTTCGCCCAATACGCAGTCGCCACAGGTGGTCTCACGATTCTATCACTTGCATGACCGGCCGCGAAGGGTGGAAGGCAGGCAAAGGCCCGGGCGTATTATATATTTACTGTAGCGTGTTTGGGTGGCATAACGGTGCCGGGAGCGACCGAAAGGGGATATGGCCATGGGTGACGAGCGTTTCGAGCGTGGTTGGAGCAAATTCCGCGAGCTGAACGAGCCTTACGCAGAGCAGATGCGTGAGACCATGGAGAGAGACGAGCCGGAGCTCTTCCGCTTCATTGTGGAGTTCGTCTTCGGGGAGGTCCTCTCGCGGCCGGTACTGGACTTGAAGACGCGGGAGCTGGTCACGGTGGCCGTGCTCACGGCCCTGGGCAACGCGCGGCAGCAGCTGCGGTTGCACATCCACGCTGCCTTGAACGTGGGATGGTCGCGCGAGGAGGTGCACGAGATCATCATGCAGCAGGCCGTCTACGCCGGATTTCCGGCGGCGCTCAACGGCGCGACCCTCGCCCGGGAGGTCTTCGCGCATAGGGACAAGCAGAACTTGAGCTGAGAGCGGAGATACAGGAAGAGCGGCCGCCTCAGGCGGTGGACAGGCGCAACGTTATTATGGAGCAGCTCCAGGGCACCAGCGCCCTTCCGTCCGTCACCTGCAGCTCCGCGAGGTCGCGTTCCCGGGCGTCGCAGAGCACCGCCCCCGTTATCCTCTTATCCCTCAGGGCGACGGAGACCTCGCCACCGCTTGGCGCGGGGGAGTAGAGGCGGACGATGAGGCCGCCTCCCCGCATGGCGCGCTTGGCCGCCAGCACCCACACGTCGTCGTTATCCAAGTCGCACATACCATCGCCCGACTCCTGCTGGCGGGAGTGGGGCGAGTCTTTCCAGTGGGGGTGCAAAACGTGCGGGGCCAGCACGTGCAGCCGGTTGTCGTACCAGTCTCCGGCCGCCGTGAAGCAGAGCGCGTAGTCGAGATGCTGCTCGCCGTAATCGGCCCCGGCTGCGGGGTTTCCCAGCAGGGGAAGGACGTAGAACGCCTTTTCCTTGCGGGTGTTGCGCAAGGCCACGAACTCCAGCGCGCCGTCCGCATCACAGCTGACGGCGGCTGGCCCGCCTAAAAACACCGCAAGCCCCGTTCCTCCTTCCTCGTCCCGCATGAAGGCGAAGGACTTGGCGGCCCAGAAAGTGGGTCGGAAGAGCTTGGTGAAGGGCCTGCGCACGACGCCTCCGGTCACGTCCATCACCACGCTCTCCGGGCGCAGGAGGGTGGGGAAGCGGGAGACCACGGTGCGGTGGCCGTCGGCCGTTCCCGCGAGGCGCATCCAGACCACGGGTGAGTCGTCGCGGAACCACAACTTGCGCATCACCCGGTTTCCCTCCAGGTAAGCCTCCACCGTGACCTCGAGGGCCCCGTCCACCTCGGCCGCGCCGATCTCCGACGAACGCATGGAGATGCG
>JAFGDU010000172.1 GCA_016931915.1 Actinomycetota bacterium | reverse complement strand
GTCCCGCGACAGCTTGACCCAGGAGTCGCCCCCCAGGCCGATGGTGCGGATGTCGATGGCCTCCACGCGCGTGGCCAGGTTGCCGACCACCGCGCCCTCGCTGTTGATGGGAGGGATCCCGTCTTCTACCCACGCGATATCCGTGGTCGTGCCCCCGATATCTATGACCACGCCCTCGCGGCGGTGTGAGAGCTTCAAGGCTCCCACCACCGATGCAGCCGGTCCGGAGAGGATGGTCTCCACCGGGCGCTCGAGGGCCATGTCCGAGCCCATCAGGGTACCGTCGCCGCGCACTACCATGAGGGGGCAATAGATGTCCCTTTTCCCCAGTATAGCCTGGACCGAGGTGATGAGCCCGGCGATGAGCGGGATGAGGCGGGCGTTTATGGCGGCGGTAGTGGCACGCCGCGGGGCGTCGAGCTGCATGGAGAGTTCGTGCCCGCACACGACGGGCTTGCCCGTCTCCCCGGAGATGATGGCGCGCGCCCTTGTCTCGTGGACGGGATTGCGCACGCTGAAATATGAAGAGACGGCGAAGGCATCAGCCCAGCCGTCGTTCTCCCTGATGGCGGATTGCAGCCCTGCCTCGTCCAGGGGGTCGATCTCCTCCCCCCGCACGTCGTGTCCTCCGGCTAGGCGAACCACGCGTGCCCCGAAAGGAGGTACGCTGGCGGCAACCTCGTATCCGATGAGGATAAGGCATGCCCTGCCTCCTCGACCTTCCACGATGGCGTTGGTGGCCAGTGTGGTGGAGAGGCATGCCAGGCGGGACTGGCGCAGCAGGTGCGAGGGGAGACCGTCGAGCACGCCGTCTATACAGCGCGTCAGGTCGTGGTGGCTGGTAGGGTACTTAGCGGCGGCAAGCACCTCGCCCGTGTCCAGGTCGTAGACCACGGCGTCGGTGTAGGTGCCGCCGCAGTCGACACCCAGGCCCAGATGGTCGTAGTGTCTGTCGCTCATTTCATGCTGCATCTTTCGCTTTCGGTCGCCCCTATATTATTAGCAGGTATCGCTTCCCCGCGCGAGGTTCCCCCCCCCGTAAGGATCCTGTCCGTATATGGCGCCCGGCACGCCAGTTGAGGCCAGAACAAGCATGGGGGTATTCATGATATATTTGTGCACGAGACTTTCGGAGACTGGAAAAAGGAAAGAGTCAGTGATCACCGATCTCAGCCCCTTCTTCACCCCGGAGGGCATAGTAATCGTGGGGGCGCGGCGTTCCCCCGGGTTCGGGTTCATCCTCCCCATAGCCCTGCAGAGGCAGGGGTGGGGAGACCGGCTCAGACTGGTAAATCCCGCGGGGGGAGAGCTGCATGGGCTGCCTCTCTATAAGAAGATCGCCGATGTGCCCGGCGATCCCGACCTCGCAGTGGTTATCGTTCCAGCCCCTGTAGTGCCGGAGGCCCTGGAGGAGATCGGGGCGCGAGGCATCAGGCACGTGATCATAGAGAGCGCCGGCTTCGCGGAGACAGGAAAGAAGGGCGGGGAGCTGCAGGAAAAGGCGAAAGAAGCCGCCTCCCGCAACGGCATCCGCATTATCGGCCCCAACTGCGTGGGGGTGATCAACACCGCCAACCGCCTCTCCACCGTGGAGGTGGTAGAGGAGGCGCTGAGCCCCGGACCGGTTGCCGTCATCGCGCAGAGCGGGGTCTTCGGCAACATCCTCCTGGACAACCTGTATCAGAAGGATCTGTATATATCCAAGGCGGTCACCCTGGGCAACCGTATGGACGTCAACGAGTGCGAGATCCTTGACTACCTGCGCCGGGACCCCGAGACCAGGGTGATCATGATGTACCTGGAGGGAGCGGCCGACGGCAGGCTGCTCAAGGAGACCCTGCGGCGGGTGACCCGGGACAAGCCGGTGCTGGTGCTCAAGAGCGGCCGCACTGGAGCGGGACGGCAGGCCACCGCCTCCCACACCGGGAGCATGTCCGGGGAGGACGATCTCTACGAAGCCGTCTTCCGGCAGTCCGGAGCCATCAGGGCGCGCAGCCTGGACGAGCTGGTGGACATGGCCCGCGTCTTCTCCACCCAGCCGCTGCCTGCCGGAAGACGGCTGGGCATAACCACCTCGAGCGGAAGCCTGGGGGCCCTGGCAACCGATGCGGCCATCGACGCAGGCCTCGAGCTGCCCCCCCTTGACCCAGCATCGGTGGAGAAGGTGCGCGGAGTCGCCCCGCGGTGGATGAACGTGCGCAATCCCCTGGACGTGGGCCCCTCCGGCCAGTTCCTACCGGCCATGACCGCCCTGCTCACCGACCCCAACATCGACATGGTGCTCTCCATCGCGGTAATGCCCTTCGCGGTCTTCCGCGAGTTCAAGGAGCGCGGGATAGAGGTGAAAGACTGGTTGGGGACGGCCCCCGAGCTGCGGGACCTTGCCCCGCATAAACCCGTCATCCTCTGTTCCATAGGCGACCAGGGCTTCGTCTCCGACCTGGACGAAGCCGTAGGCCCGGACGTGCCCGTGCTCACCTCCCCCGAGAGCGCGGCTCGAGCTCTGGCAGCCCTCTACCGATACAAGGAGATGAAGGAGGCGGGACGGTAGGTAAGGGGCGCACATGTTTGCTTTCATGGGCGGATTCAGTTTCTTTTTCGTCTTCATCCTGCCGTTGCTGCTCGCAAACGAGCTGACCCTGATGTTCTATGCCCGTGCCAGGATCATGGGATTATGGAGGGCCTGCTTCGGCGGTCCCGAAGCGATGAAGGGCTATCTCGAACATGAGACGGGGATGGTTTACGAGGGAGCGCAGCAGGATATGCCTCAACTCCTGGACCATACCGCGTGGGCACTGCAATGGCGCAGCGAAAGGTACAGGCGGATCCAGCGCGTCTATTCGTACGTTGTGGCCCTCCCCGGGATCATCTTCCTGCTCGGGCTCTACGTTTACGTCTTCGTATCATATGTGATCCTCGGCCGCACCATATCCTTTCTATCGCTGGGTTTCATCGAAGCCCTTCCCGGGGTCGCGGTTCTCCTCGTCGTCGCGTTGCTGCTCCCGGGCTCCATCATCGGGAACATGGCCGAGGTGGCCGAGAAGATGAAGAACCTGGCACAGGGCGAGATGCTCTGGTACCAGGCGAGGTGATGGATATGTACTGGACCATATTCAGCCTTATGGTTGCTGGGATTGTGCTGGCAGCCCTTATCTATGCGACCGGCAGATTCGAGAACAGTCGTTACGGGATCATGCGCAACGCCCTCATGTCCATGAAGAAAACGGGCAGTTTCGAGGCCGGCAACAAGGTGGGTGAAACCCTCAGCGGGCTTAACGTTACCAACCGCGAACAACTCGATCGCTACGCGACCTTTTATTACTGCGACCTGAGTCGCGCGACGGAGAAACAGAAGACGCACATCCTGGTTGCCGCGTTACTGCTGGGATCGGTGTTCGCGGCAAGCCTGATCGTGCCGGCGATCTTCGCGGGTGATGCAAGCCGGCATATCTGGGTGGAGAGGATATATATGCCCCTCAGCGAGATACTCCTGAGCGTGTTGATATTTATGGTTTGCCTTATGCTTTCCACCCGCTCCAGTGCAAAGAAAATTATGTGGATCTTCTGGGAATACCTGCAAACGGCACCCGAAGCCTGAGCCCATTTCGCTTGACGTGCGGATCACATGCGGATATATTTAATTGAACGTTCATTTAATTAACCTCACATGAAGTGCTCAGGGGGAAAGATGGCACGGCCCAGGGACAAGGCCGAGATACGAAAAAAGGAGATCCTGGAGAACTTCTATGCCGTCCTCGCTGAAGAGGGCCTCGAGGGCGCGTCCATGGCCAAGATAGCGGCCCGTATGGGCATACACCCCAGCCTGATCATCCATTACTTTTCGAACAAGGAGGAGATGATCGTGGCCCTGGTGGACCACATGCTCGCCATGTACGAGGAGGCCTTTCTCCCCAGGCTGCAGGAGATAGACGACCCGGGACTAAGGCTGGAGGCCGCCATCGATGCCATCTTCGGCATGGACTGGGCAAGGCTGGTGGACGGTGGGGTCTTCTACGCCTGCTATTCCCTGAGCTACCGCAATGACAGGGTGAGGAATAGCTTCCAGAGGATGTACTCTCGGTTGCGGGGATTGCTGGTGGAGGGGCTGGACGGATTGATGGAAGAGGGCATAGTGGTGAAAGCCGATCCAGAAAAGCTCGCAGACCTCATAATCTCCCTGCTGGAGGGCTACGACTTTTACCGCGGTATCATGGAAGACACGATCGAGTTTGACGAACTGGCCCAGTTTCTGAAGGAGAACGCTCTGGCGATCGTAAGGGCGAACCGACAGACCTAGGCCTTATCCGACGCTAGGGAAACCGTTCGTGGAAATGGCGTTAACAAAGCGATCTCATAGTCGATCTGCACTCCATGTAACAGGCAGGCGGTTTGAAAGGGGGAGATGCGATGTTCTCACTCGAGGACAAGGTGGCGGTAGTGACGGGGGCTGCTTCCGGGTTGGGGAAAGCGACGGCCCTGCGCTTCGCGCGGGCGGGAGCGAAGGTGGTGTTGGCTGATATCGCCGATGCGGAGGAAGTGGCCGCGGAGGCGGGCGGCATCTACGTGAAGACGGATGTCTCGCAAGAGGATCAGGTGAGAGACCTTATGCAGGCAGCGGTGTCGGAGTACGGCAAGCTCACCACGGTGGTGAACAACGCCGGCATCGGCGGCCAGATGGGCACGCTGGACAGCATCACCAGTGAAGGGATCGACGAAACCCTGGATATCAACTTCAAGGGGGTGTTGTGGGGGATAAAACATGCCGCCCCGCTCATCGCGGACGGGGGATCTATCATGAGCACCGCGTCCTACGCCGGCCTTTACGGCACACCCACCTACGGCTGCTACGTGGCCTCCAAGGCGGCCATCATCGCCATCACCAAGACCGCCGCCCTGGAGCTGGCCCCCAGGTGGATACGCGTCAACTGCATCTGCCCGGGGACCGCGGACACCCCCATGGCCTATATAGAAGGGGCGGAGGTGGAGCTCAAGCTGTCCTGCATGCTGCAGCCCCTGGGGAGGCTGGTGCGGCCGGAGGAGGTGGCTGCTCTCTACCATTTCCTGGCAAGTGATGACTGCTCCATGGTCTCCGGGGTCGCCATACCTATTGACGGGGGCATGACCGCAGGGCCCGGCCTGGGTCTCATCGGCCCCCTGTACGAGAAGATTTTCAGCGAAACCTTGGACATCGAGGATTTCAAGGCAGGCGAATAAGGGACGTTTCTTCAAGGGAATACAGGAGGTGCGATCATGGCAACGGTTACGGGTGGAGAAGTAATAGTCAAATGCCTGGAGAAGGAGGGGGTTAAAAGGATCTTCGGTATCACCGACGCCGGTTACCATGCGGTGATGGGGGCGGCCGTCGACCACGGCATCAGGTGGGTGGGACCCCGCCACGAAGCGGCGGCGGCGCACATGGCGGACGGTGTTTTCAAGACTACGGGCGAGATACCGGTGGTCATGGCCGGTTACGGTCCCGGCACCGCCAACCTTGTATCAGGCCTCATCTGCTCCCGCGAGGAGGGAGTGCCGGTGGTGGCCATTTCCTCGCAGGCCCGATCGGGCATAGTCTACCCCTTCGTGTCCGGGGCCTTCCAGGCGGTGAACCAGTACGACATCATGAAGCCGGTGGTGAAGTGGAACGCGGCGGTCCACCATTGGAACAGGATCCCGGAGGTCATCCAGAGGGCCTTCCGTGAGGCCATGTCGGGGCGGCCGGGTCCGGTGCACGTGGACATCCCCTATGACATCATCTTCGAGGAGGCCGACGACTCCGAGCTCAAGTACCTGGAACCACGCCAGTACCGCTCCATGATCATGGAGCCGCCGGCGGTGCAGGTCGAGGAGGCCGCCAGGCTCATCGCCGAGGCCGAGAGCCCAATGCTCATAGCGGGAACGGGCGTGCTGAACTCCGGGTCGTGGGAGGAGTTCCGGGAGCTGGTCGATCTCCTCAACTGTCCCGCATCCACCTCCATGTCCGCGCGGTCCGCCTTCGATAACGACCACTCCAATTACCTGCTGGGTCTGGGCGAGGCGGCGCTAACGGCCAGGCGCGAGGCGGACGTGGTCTTTGCCGTGGGGACCCGCCTCGGCAACCTCGATCTGCCCTACGATGTCTACTTCGGGGATCCCGCGAAACAGAAACTGATCCAGGTGGACATCGACCCCCGCAACGTGGGGACCAACCGCCCCATCGCCATGGGCATCGTGGCAGATGCCGGTGCAACCATGCGGGCCCTGCTGGGCAGGTTGAAGGAGCTGGGGATAAAGCCCGCCGACGGTACGGCGGTGAAGAAGTACAAGGACATGGAGGCGGAACAGATGGCCGTCCTCGACGCTGCGCCCAAGGGTTACGAGGGGGACAAGGTCCACCCCGCTACCTCGGTGGAGGCGGCGGCCAAGGTCTTCGGCCCCGAGGCCATCAATGTGGGGGACGGCGGCAACACCAGCCTCTTCGACGCCCTCTACCTGCGTTTCACCACCCCCAGGACCTCCCTGGGCATCTTCGAGTTCGGCCACCTGGGCACGGGTATACCAGTGGCTATCGGGGCCAAGCTGTCCAATCCGGACAAGGACGTTTACGTCATCACCGGCGACGGGGCCGCCGGATTCAACTTCATGGAAATGGAGACGGCGCTGCGGGAGAAGGTGAAGATCACCGTCATCGTCCATGCCGAGGAGCACTGGTGCATGGAGGAGATCGAGCAGATGGTCTACTTCGAGGGGGACGCCAGTAAGATCATCGCCTGCCAGCAGTCGCCGGTGCGCTGGGACAAGGTGGCGGAGGGCATCGGCTGCTACGGCGAGTTCGTGGAAAAGCCCGAGGACCTGGTGCCCGCCTTCGAGCGCGCCAAGAGCCACGAGCTCCCGGCGGTGGTGTGCGTCAAGACCGACCTGGCCTCCAACCTCATCCCGCCCCTGGCCGACAAGTTCATGGAGGTCTACGAGGGCCCACCTGGAGAGGAAGCACCGGCATAAGAAGTCTGTCCACTCGAATCGGGGGTCTACCGTCGTGTCAATCCGGTGGTAGGCCCCCGAGCGTTTGGAAGGAGGTATGTGAGGATGAAGGACCTGGCTGATAAAGCGGTGCTGGTCACCGGGGCGGCCAAGGGCATTGGCAGGGCTACCGCACTCGCCTTCGCCCAGGAAGGCTCGAATCCGCTGATCATAACCGATATCGACGCGAAAGGGCTCGAGGAGACGGCAGACAGGATCAGGGCAATGCATCGCGATGTCCTCGCCTCGCCCGGGGATATATCCGACCCCGAGGCGGTCGGGCGCATGGTGGAAGAGGCCTTGCAGCGATATGGGAGGATAGACGTGCTCGCCAACGTGGCGGGCATCGGGATCCTCGGTCCGGTGGAGGACTTCGCGCTCTCGGACTGGCGGCGGGTCATCGATGTGAACCTGTGGGGGGTCATCAACACCATCCATGCGGTCTATCCGCACATGGTGGAAAGGAAGTCCGGCCACATCGTCAACGTCTCCTCCACCGACGGCCTCTTCGTCTCCTGGATCTACAGCGCTCCCTACTGCGCGAGCAAGTTCGGCATCGTGGGGATATCCGAGGAGCTGCTCTTCGAGGGTTCGCTGCACGGGATCGGCGTCACCTGCTTCTGCCCCGGGGCGGTGGGCACCACGATATTCGAAACATCTCCCATCGTGGGTTTCAGCGAGGAGGTCAGGAAGCTGCAGTCCATACTAGCCAGGGGAGCCGACCCCCCGGAGGTGGTCGGCAAAAAGATAGTCGAGGCGGTGAAAAAAGACAGGTTTATCGTCACGACCACCTTCTCGTACCAGTTGGAATACTTGCTCAGGAAGCATCTCCCGTTCCTGTGGTTTCCCATCATGAGGTTGCAGGCGCGACTGTTCGGCAGAATACTGCGTAAATACCGCATAAAGAGATGATGGGTACGTGTCCCGACGGGCCGGGCGAAAACTCCATGGCCGCATGACCCGAAAGGGACCGCGGCGGACGGCGTGACGGTAAGGATGAAGTAATATAAGAAGACGGGATATATGCATGCGATAGCAGGCTTGATATACGGGCTTGCCCGCCCGGCGGATCGAGGTGGGGATCGGATAGGGAGGTAGGTGAACATGTCAGAACAACTCGAGCGTATATCCGCAGCACTGGAGCTGCGCGAGCCAGACCGCGTGCCGACGTTCGACGTGATGGAGGAGTACGCCAACATCTACGACGTGCTGGGAAAGAGGCCTACCCCCCTGGGTTTCCTGGTCACCAACCGCTACGCGGCGGCGGTTTTCGACGTGGCGATGCCGGTGCTGAACCGTATGGGATTTCTCGATTCGGAGATGGACCGTTTCTCCTACGACCGCACTGCGGCGGCGGTGAAAATGGGCTACGACGGGGCCTGGGTGATGCACGTGCCCATATGGCGCTTCCGTGACTCCAGGATCGCCGAGGATATCTACGGCCGCTACTACGACATCGTCGTGGACGACCGCGGCAATATCGCCACGCCGATATACAAGGGCGGACTCATCGCCTCACCCGACGACTGGAAGGCCCTGGACAAGCGGCCTATCCTGCGCCTGCCGGAGAGGGCCAACCGCGTATTCGCGAAGATACAGAAAGACCTGGGAGATCGCATCGCCGTCTTCGCGAGTTTTCTCTACGGGCTGTTCGAGAACACGTGGCAGATGATGGGTTTCGAGCGTTACGCGGTGGCGTTGCGCAAGGAGAGGGAGTTCCTCAAGCGCGTGATAAAGTTCTACGAAGACCACTACTGCCTGATGATCGAGGCCTGGGCCGATGCCGGCGTGCCCTGCGCCGTCTACTCGGACGACATGGCCTACCGCTCCGGTCCCATGGTCAACCCGCGCGTCATGGACGAGCTCTTCGGCGACTCCTTCAGGCGCATCACGGAGACGGCCCACGCGCATGGCATGAAGATCGTGGTGCATACCGACGGCATGGTCTACCCGCTGCTGCCGTGGTTCGCCGACTGCGGCTTCGACGGCGTGCATGCCCTGGAGCCAACCGCCGGCGTAAAGTTGGCGGAGGTAAAAGAGATGGTGGGGGACCGCCTCTGCCTGTTGGGGAACCTGGACATCACTCATATCCTTGTGGACGCCGCGAAGGAAGAGGTTTTCGAGGCCGTGCGCGACTCCATAATGCAGGCCGGCCGTGGGGGCGGCTATATCCTGGCACCCACCAACAGCCATCCCGACATGAGCGTGCAGCGCCTGCGCTGGATGCTTGAGGCGGTGCGTGAGTACGGCCGCTATCCCCTGGAGCTGTAGGGCAGATCGAGGGCGGTGGCATCCACAAGAATGTAGTAACTCCTGCCTTGCAGTGCCGCGGGTCTTTGCGGGTTCTTCGCGGCGATTTGCCGATCATGTGTTATCCTTTTCTGGTTACCGGCAACGGTCGTTGTGAATAGGGGGTAAGCGATGGAACAGACAAAGACGGCGACGAGGGACTACCCCTCGCTTTCTAACGCGCCCTGGGGGCTGTGGGACACCCTTTATGCCCGCAGGTCCAACCGCAAATACCTTCCCGGCGAGATCGACAGGGAAATCCTGGGCCGGCTGGAGGAAATGGTACGCACGGCGGTATCGGTGCGGGGCGCCGACGAGGGCAGTCTGGTGCTGGTAAGCGACAAGGCAGTCGTGGAGAGACTGAAGCAACGCCTGCACAAGGGGATGCAGGGCAAGATAAACCTGTGGCTGAACAGATCGCCGCTGGAAGGATTCCTCGCGCTGGTCCTGCCCAAGGAGGACGTGCGCAGCGGCAGGCCGCAGATGCTTCCGCTCGCGGCGATGGCGGCCGAGGACGTTATACTGTGGCTCACGGAGGCCGGGCTGGGAACCTGCTGGCTGGGGGCACTCAACCAGAGGGAGGTACGTGAAGCCCTGGGTCTCGGCAAGGACATGTTCGTCTCCGCTGCCATATCCTTCGGGAGGCCGAAGCCACGCGTGAAGGCCATGGACATGGACCATATGATGTACCGCAGGATATCGAGGAAGCGCAAGCCGCTCGCGGAGATAGCCTGCCTGGAGACCATAGACCGCCATTATACCGAGGCGCAATTCGCGCAACGCTCCTTCTCGGCCTCGGGTACCCAGGACATCGCCGGGCTGCTGGGACGGTTGAGCGAGAACCGCGATAGCAGTGGAGATGTACCCCTCGATCTCGCCCTTGACGCGTGCTTCGAGGCCGCCCGTATAGCGCCGAGTGCCGGTAACACCCAGAAGTGGCATTTCGTGGCGGTCTGCGAGGAGGATGCACGCCGCAAGCTGGCGGAGGCATGCGGCATAGAGAATGCATGGAGGGCGGCTATAGTGGCGGTGGGAGACGTCGACACGGGGTTCCTCTACGAGAAGATGGAGAAGCCCTTCTGGATGATCGACCTGCCCATAGCTCTCTCCCAGATGTCGCTCATGGCCGCATCCATGGACCTCGCGGTGGATGTGGAAATAAGGGGCATCGACGAGAAGGCGATAAGCGCACTCACGGGCCTGAGGCCGCCGCTGCGCGCCGTGGGCGTGATGGGAATACGTTAGATTAGTGAGCGTGAAGGCGCTGCCGCAGGCCCGCTTGGTTTGTCTTCATGGTTGATTGAATATATAATCTTAAGGCGTTGCCGAGTCTCATGGTTAAAGGAGGGAAGATGAGCAGAAAAGGTTTGCTTGCGATTCTCGTGCTCATGCTCGCCCTGGTCCTGGTCGCCACGGCCTTGGTGGCGGGGTGCGGCGAGGAGGCAGAGGAGCCGGAGGAGAAAGACGAGGAAGTAACCACCACTGTCACTACCCTGGAGGAGGGCAAGCTCCTCATGGGGAGCGACACCACCTATCCGCCGTTCGAGAGCATCGGCGATGATGGTGAGCCGGAGGGCTTCGACGTGGATATCGCCATGGAGCTGGCTGACCGTCTGGGCCTGGAGCTAGAGGTCGTCACCACGGCGTGGGAAGGCATCATCCCCGGCCTGAAGACGGACAAGTACGACATCATCATGTCCGCCATGACCATCACGGACGAGAGGCTGGCCGAGATCGATTTCAGCGATCCCTACATCGATTCCAACCAGTCCATCGCGGTGAAGAAGGGGACCACCGATATCACCAGCGCTGAGGACCTGGCGGGCAAGGTGGTGGGAGTCCAGGTGGATACAACCGGACAGTTCACCGCCGAGGAGATAGAGGGCATAGCGGAGATCAGGAAGTACGACACCATCCTCCTTGCCTTCCAGGAGCTGGAGCTGGGCAGGATAGACGCCATCATGAACGACTTCCCGGTCAATGCTTACCTGAGCAAGATGCGCGGTCAGACCGAGGTAGTGGCGACTGTAGTTACGGACGAGCAGTATGGAATCGGCATCAAGAAGGGGAACGACGAACTGCTGGACGCCGTCAACGAGGCGCTTGCCGACATGATGGCGGATGGTACCTACGACGAGATATTCGAGGAGTGGTTCGGAGAGGAGTAGAAGACAGATATAACGTCTAAGATCGTGAGAAATGGGCCTGCACGACATGCGGAGTGCGGGCCCTTTATAATTGAGCTTGATGCGATGAGGAGTGATAACAAAGCGGGATAGTGCTTCCCGGCCTCTTCATACATCGCTTGCTGTTGCTTGCGGCCGCAGCACCGGGGCGGCCACGTTCCTTACTTGAGTCGACCGAGGAGTAACCTGACGGGAGAATTACCATGAAATCCGTGCCTGCTGTCCTGTTATGGTCGTGGCTGGCCCTCGTAGCCGCCCTGGTGGTTGTGATCTGCGTCCTGAGCGTCAGGATGCTGCGTACCAGGCAGAGAAGGGCCGTTCTGATGGCGCTGGGTAACGGGCTGCTAGTGCTGGCTGCAGGCGTGTTGATTTCCGTACTCAAGGAAACGACTGCAATAAACAAGTTCCTCAACGAATTCCTGAACTGGGATATATTCGTCAAGACATGGAGATACGTCATCAAGGGGTTGGTCGTCACCATCGAGCTGGCGGTAGTAGCAGAGGTCTTCATACTGATACTAGGACTTATCGTCGCCCTGATCAGGATATCGCGTATCCAGGTATTCCGCATTACGGCGGCCGTATACATCGATGTTATAAGGGGCATGCCCCTGATCCTTCAGATATTCGTCATCTACTTCGGCCTTGGTTATCTCGGCCTCAACCTGAGCCGTTTTATGGCCGGCGTTCTGGCGCTGACCATCTGCTACGCGGCCTATGAGGCGGAGATCTTCCGTGCCGGCATAGAATCCATCCACAAGGGTCAGATGGAGGCGGCGCGCTCCCTGGGTATGGGGTACTTCAAGGCCATGCGCTACGTGGTCCTGCCCCAGGCGGTGAGGAACGTCATCCCGCCCCTCTCCAACGAGTTCATCGCCCTGCTCAAGGACACCGCCCTGGTCGCGCTCATCGGACTCGCCGAGGTCTTCTTCCGCGGCAAGGAGATGATGGGAAGATACGCGAACATCACCCCCCTTGTATTTGCGGGGATCTGCTACCTGATCGTAACCATCCCCCTCATGAGGCTGGTGCAGCGTATGACCAATCGTCTTACGATCGGTGATTGAGCGGTGATCTATATTTGTAATGGCCGTGCGATCTCGTTCCAGGGGTCGGTTACGACAGCGATGAGAATGGTTTAATATTAACTGCATGACCGAAGTTGAATCCATGGAGGGATTGGTGAACAGCGACTACATGGTGGAGATCGTCGATCTGCACAAGTGGTTCGGTTTCCACGAGGTGCTCAAGGGTGTGAACCTCAAGGTCAAGCCCTCTGAGGTGCTGGTGATCGTGGGCCCCAGCGGCTCCGGGAAGAGCACCATGTTGCGCTGCGTGAACGGCCTCGAACATGCCAGCAGCGGGCATATCTTCGTCGAGGGCGTGGACATCACCGATCACAAGGCGGACATCAATGCTATACGCCAGAAAGTGGGTATCGTTTTCCAGAGCTTCAACCTCTTCCCCCACCTGACCACGATGCGCAACGTCACCCTGGCCCCCCTCAAGGTGAGGAAGGCGGACTCCGCTGAGACGGAGGATAAGGCCATGCGCATGCTGGAGAGGGTGGGCTTGAAGGACAAGGCCGATGCCTATCCGGCGCACCTCTCCGGGGGCCAGCAGCAGCGGGTAGCCATCGCCCGCGCCCTGGCCATGGACCCCGACCTCATGCTCTTCGACGAGGTCACCTCGGCCCTCGATCCGGAGCTGGTCAAGGAGGTACTGGACGTCATGAAGGACCTGGCCCGGGAGGGGATGACCATGCTGGTGGTCACCCACGAGATGGGCTTCGCCAAGGAGGTGGGGGACCGCCTCATCTTCATGGACGAGGGCATCATCGTCGAAGAGGGCCCTCCGGAGCAGATCTTCACTAACCCCAAGAGCCCGCGGGCCATCGACTTCTTCTCCAAGATCCTCTCGCACCTGTAAGCCGTCGCATGCAGGCGGCAGCATAAGGGTTTTATGCGTTACTTGACATGCCCCGAGTAAGGGGAGTGGCTGCGGGAACAGACTGCATAGGCGTCGGGTCAGACGAGACCGAGCTTCTCGAGCACCTTCACTACGGGCCTGGCCAGGCCGATCCTGTTGAGGAGCCTCCAGTTGCGGAAAAACGCCGGTGAAGAGGTGTGCTTCATGAAGAAGTTGAACCTCCCGAACGGCTGGCCGCGCTCCTTGGCTATACGGGTAAGGGTATCGAAGACGTTGGTGGGGATCTCCGGCTGCCCGCCCTTGGGGACCAGCGATACCGCGGCCTCGGGACAGCTCGACACGCAGAGACCGCAACCGATGCACCTTGCCAGGTCCACCACCATATAACCATCGCCCTCGACCAGTGCGTCCATCTGGCAGCGCTCGAGGCAGACCCCGCAGTCGCTGCATAGCCCCGGGTCTATCCTCGCCTGGAAGGATGACTGCACCACCTCGGCCGGGTTGGGTAGGCTGCGCAGGTTCCTCAGCATCAGGCAGCAGCAGGAACAGCAGGTGCACATGCCGTTGAGCTCGCGGGCGTTCACCGGCTGGATGACCAGCGCGGACTTCTCGCACTCGTCGAGTATGCTCAAGGCCTCTTCCACGCTGATGTAACGCCCGTCCCC
>JAFGDU010000171.1 GCA_016931915.1 Actinomycetota bacterium | reverse complement strand
TAACCTGGTGGACTACGCCGTAAGCTTCGACGTCTCGGCCACCGTCACCGCGAGCGCCGGGGTCATCTGCGAGCGGGCCATGTACGGAGGTTGCGTTGTCTGCCTGGACCCGGGCCATGCCGCCACCCCCTCCGAGATAGACCCCGAGACCGGCCTGAACACACAGGACTGGATAAACGAGCCGGAGATAGGCATCGTCTTCGATATCGCGCTGCGCGCGAAAGCCATCCTGGAGGCGGAGGGCATCACGGTGGTCATGACCAAGAACTCCGTCTACGACCCGGTCAACCTCAAGCAGAGGGCGGTGATCGCCAACGACGCGCACGCCCGCATGATCGTGCACATCCACGGTGACCCCGGCATCGCCGGACCTACCACCTTCTACCCGGGGCCGGCCCCTTATAACTGGAAGGCCAACTCCGATACCGGCAGGACCGCCTACATAGACCCCGCTGTGCAGGTACGTAGCGAGGCCACCGCCAGGCGTTTTCACGCGGAAATGGCGGTATACATGCAGCAGGCGACGGGAGTCCCGGGTGGCGGAGTAGTGGTGGAGAACCGCGGATCCACCGGGACCGGAAACTACGGCCCCATCTTCAGCTACGACATCTGGAGCGAGGTCCCCACCTTCACCCTGGAGAACAACCTTGGGATAGCGGATGCATACCGCCAGGAGATCGCCGAGAGCATCGCCGCCGGCATCCTCGCCGCCTTGTAAGGTCACACCTTTATGCTTGAATTTTCTGGCAGAATATGGTTGGTTATTCAAGAATAAAGATGTGACCCTGGATATGGGTATACTATTTCCAGCGCGAGAAGGAGGAGCGGATGTTTCTGGAAACCGTCAAGTCACCGGGTCTGGCGCACCTATCCTATATCCTCGGGGATGCAGGAAAAGCGGCCGTCATAGACCCAAGGCGCGATCACCATATCTACCTGGACATAGCCGCGCGTGAGGGCTCCCGTATCACCCACGTCTTCGAGACCCACCGCAACGAGGACTACGTAGTCGGCTCGAGCGGCCTGGCCGCGGCAACCGGTGCCGAGGTGCTCCACGGCGAGCACATGGCCTTCGGCTACGGCAGGGGCGTGTCCGAGGGGGATGCCTTCGAGGTGGGGAACATCCTCCTCTCCGTGCTGCATACCCCCGGCCACACCGAGGAGAGCATATCCATAGTCATGTACGATACGGGATCGAGCAGCGAGGAACCGGCGGCCGTCTTCACGGGGGATACCTTGTTCGCGGGAGACGTGGGGAGAGCGGATTTCTTCCCCGGCCGCGAGGAGGAGATGGCCGGCATGCTCTACGACAGCATCCACGGCAAGCTCCTCCCCCTGGGCGACGGGGTCATCCTGTATCCGGGGCACGGACAGGGCACCATCTGCGGAGGCAACCTCGCGGCACGCGAGCTCTCGACCCTCGGCTACGAAAGAAATAATAACCCCGCCCTGGGGTTCGCCGACCGCCAGGCCTTCATCGCCCACAAGGCGGTGGAGCGCCTGTTTATGCCGGGTTATTTCGAGAGGGTACATGCCTTGAACCAGGAGGGTCCGCCGCCCTTGTCGGCACTGCCGATGCCCCTGCCCCTCGACCCAGCATCCTTCGAGGAGTCGGCGTCGGGTGGATCCATCCTCGACGTGAGGAGCAAGGAGGCCTTCGTCGGGGCCCACCTGCCGGGCAGCCTCGCCATCGCCCTGGACAAGGTCTCCTCCTACGCGGGATGGTACCTGCCCTACGACAAGCCCGTATACCTGGTCGTGGAACGCCCCGAGGAGGTGGAGACGGCGGTGAGGTACCTGGTGCGCCTGGGATACGAGGACATGCCGGCTTTCCTCGCCGGAGGCATGTTCAAATGGGAGGTGAGCGGGCGGCCCTTCGCGAGCATGAAGGCGGTACACGCCGCCGAGCTGGTGAACATGCTGGAGACGGAGGAGGACTTCGTCCTGCTGGACGTACGCTCGGCCGAGGAATACGAGGGCGGGCACCTGCCCACGGCCGTGAACATCCACATGGGCGAGTTGCCGCGCAGGTCAGGCGAGGTACCCCGGGACAGGAAGGTGGTCACCTTCTGCGGCAGCGGCGAACGCGCCACCATCGCCGCATCTCTTCTGGAGATGAACGGGCACGAAAGGGTGGAATCCTGCTTCGGGTCCATGGCGGCATGCTCGAACCTGGGCTGTCCCATCGAGCAATGATCGGGAACCCTTTCTCGTGCCGTTTTTCTTACTGTTTGACAGGCGTCCGGGGAGGCCTGCCGGAAGCGCATGATGCGCTCCATTTTTCACAGGCGAAACCCGATATATAACCTTATGATGCTCTATAACCAGACGCCTGCGTTAAACTGATGTAGATCCGGCAGAGGAGCAGCCATGGGAATACTGCAGTGTCCGGCATGCGGAAAGCCGAGGTTTTTCAATCTTTTTCTCACCTGGAAAGGCAACGGGACCATCGTGTCGCGGATCAGCCCGGCTTTCCGTATGGTACTGGTGGAATCGGCGTTGCTCGAGGACATATACCAGCGTATCGAGGCTGCATTGAGCATGCCCATAAGGGAAGCGGTCTTCGAGGCGGAACGTGCTGCGACAGTCGCCACCATAGATAACCTGTTGCCCCCCTGGCTCATCAGGTGGGTATTGCGCAACCGCCTGGTCATGCATCCGGCCAGCCGCTTCCTGCAACAGCTCGCACGCACCGCGGGTATGGCGGACGTGCACACGGTCTTCTACCACGTATTCAAAGGCAGCATTGCTCGGGTACGCAACGAGTTCAACCGCGAGCTCTTCGCGGCCATAGTCGTGGGAGCGTTCGAGAGTATGGAGGGCGTGATATACGACCACGACTGGATAGAGATGGGAGACGAGCTCTTCTTCTTCATCAATCCGGCAGAGAGCAAACCCGAGATAGCGGAGCGTATGAAACCGCAGATCGTTGCGCCCTTGCCTGGTGACCGCAGGTTGGAGATATGTACTCGCTGCGGATTCCCGCGCGCCCTCGATCACCTTTGCTGGGATATAAGCGCAGCTATCATCACGGACGAGCGCAGGGGCGTGCGCATGAGCTTCGTGGACGGGTACGCTTTCTCGGCCGTTTTCCGGGAGCTCGTCGAGGAGCTGGGGGACGATATAGTGCCCATCATCGTCGAGGCCGCGAGGGAATACACCCTGTGCAGTATAGAGGAGACGGGTCTGCTTGCGGGAGGCAGAGGGCGCGAGGACATATACAGGGACTTTCTGGATCTGCTGCCCACCTGCGGCAAGGGGAACCCGGTGCAGAGCGACGTAGCGGGGGATACGCTCAGTGTCACCATCGAGAATCCATACAGCACCTACCTGCTCTCCGGCGAGCTTCTCGCCATATACGAGGCGGT
>JAFGDU010000170.1 GCA_016931915.1 Actinomycetota bacterium | reverse complement strand
GGTGGCAGAGTGGACGAATGCGGCGGTCTCGAAAACCGTTGGGCCTCGCGAGGGGTCTCGTGGGTTCGAATCCCACCCTCTCCGCCAGACTATGCTTGAGTAGTTCTAGCGTCCTGTCGTTTTTATTAGATCATGAGTGGCGGCGGGAGACGTTGAAAATCCAGGCCGCGATAGAGAAGAAGGCGGCTGCGAAGAACACCAGCAACAGCAGGTCCAGCCACCAGGGGTAATAACCGGACAGCCCCATGCTTCGCCGCAGCATGTCGTTGGCGTAGGTCAGGGGGGAGATCGCCGCCAGCCCACGCGCCCAGCCGGCCATGTCGGCCAGGAGGATGAAGATGCCGCTCATGAAGAGCAGCGGCAGGCGCACGAAGTTGAGCACGGTCATCACGTTCCCCGGCGCATCGGTGGGCATGGAGCCCACCAGGGTGCCCAGGCACGAGAAGCACATCCCTCCCAAAAGCATGGCCAGGACCAGCAGGGTGGGCGAGGTGACGCTGGTGCCGTAGCCGATAACCCCCACCAGCAGGGGGACTATCGATACCAGCACTCCGAAGATGAAACCCGCCAGTGTCTTTCCGAATATCATCCAGGTGAGGGAGATGGGGGCCGAGAGGTAACGGCTGAAGGTCCTGAACATCCTCTCGTAGGGCAGGCCGGCGGGGGCGATGTTCGAGGAGGCGAAGAAGAGCGAGATGGCCACCAGTCCCGGTATCCCCTCAGCTATCGGCCCCTTCTTCCCCACGAAGAAAGCCAGGAAGAGGAAGAAGGGGAAGACCAGCCCGAAGAGGAGCACGGGCGGCTTGAGGCAGTATATCCTCACGTCCTTGCCCGCGATGACCAGGGCTCGGCGGAGCTCCTTACCCAGCCTCTCCGGGGACAGCGCCTCGCCGATCATCTTCCCGCCTCTCCTTTTGCCGACCCGCCGATGCCGGTAAGCTCCACGAAGACGTCCTCCAGGCTCGGCCCCGGGGTGTTTATAAAGGTGATGGCGAGGCCTTTCTCGTCCGCGAAGCGGTTGACGGTGGATATGGCCCTTGAAGGTTCATCGGTGATCAGGCGCAGCTTGTCCCCCTGCCTTGATGCCTCCTTTATCCCCGCGAGGGAGGCCACCCCATCCTCCGTCTCCGGGGTCATGCGGTCGAAGGTCACCTCCACGACCTGCACCTGGCGCGCCGCCCGCTTGAGGTTCTCCGGGGTATCGGTGGCGACTATCTTGCCGTGGTTGATGATGGCAACACGGTCGCAGAGCAGGTTGGCCTCGACAAGGTTATGGGTGGTCAGGAAAACGGTTATCCCCTTGCGGTTCAAGCCCCGCACCATGTCCCGGATGGTGATCACGCTCTGCACGTCCAGGCCGGTCGTGGGCTCGTCCATGAAAAGGACGCGGGGCTCGTTGATAAGGGCCATGGCTATGACCAGCTTGCGCCGCATCCCCTGGGAGAAGCCCTTTACCTTGGCACCGCGCTTTTCGTAGAGATCGAAGGTCCGCAGCAGTTCCTCCGCCCGGCGCGCCGTCTCTTTGCGCGGTACTCCGTAGAGCGCTCCGGTGAACATGAGGTTCTTCCAGGCCGTGTACTCGTTGTAGGCGTTGGACACCTCCGGGACGACGTTGAGGTTCTCCTTGGCGCGGAAGGAGTCCCTGACCACGTCGTGGCCGTGTATGGTCGCCGAGCCCGCGGTGGGGAGCGATACCCCGGTGAGGATGTTGACCGTGGTCGTCTTCCCCGCTCCGTTGGGGCCCAGGAAACCGAAGAGCTCGCCCGGCTCGACCTGCAGTGAGATGCCGTCCACTGCCATCAGGTCACCGTAGCTTTTCCGCAGTCCTTTTATCTCGATGGCGTTACCGTCTGCAGACGCCGGCATCAAATCACCCCTTTGCAGGATGGAGGGAGACTATGACGATAAACCTCCATGGTTGTGCTGGTATCGCCTGGGACGCTCATCTCGCCTGCCCATCGGAAGCTTCATCCACGAACCAGTCCAACAGCCCCCGCACCCTCTCGATATGAACCCTCCACTCGGCCAGCGCCTTTCTGCCCTCCTCGTTAAGGGCGTACACCTTTCTGGTAGGGCCCTGGCCATCGTCCGAGTATTCGTGCGTAGCCAGCCCATCCTCCTCCAATCTCGAGAGCACGCGATAGACGGTGGCGGGGCTCATGCCGCTTTCCGTGATACCGAGCTCGGAGAGTCTCTGGAACAGCGCATAGCCGTGGGAAGGCTCCTTGTCGAGAAGGAGAAGTACGGCCGGCAAGGTGAAGTGACGGGGTATCTTGCCTCCACAGAAGCAGGTCTCCCCGCTCCTCACGGCACCATCAACGTGCCCGTTTGCGCGGCAACGACCGCCTTCGACATAGCCATGGCCGCACAAAATAGATCACCCCTTCACCTAGCCAATTTATATCGGGACTAGAATACTCTATTAATGAGAATAGTTCAATAGCGAATTAGTTGAGTTGATCCCTTTGCCGCAAGGTTTCAAGAATAAGAAACAGGATTAGGCACCCAAATGCGTGACGGAGTTTTGCATCGCTGCCAGGAACAAACAGGGTTACTGCGGTATGTATGCGCCCTGATATATTGTGACTATCACCTGGTGGTGGACCTTGGTCCTATTGACACCGCTGCGGAAAGATCGCCGGATAACCCTCTATGTCTAAAACGTGCCTGCTTCCGATGATTGACAAACCGAAACTGAAGGTCGTCTTTGGGGGTCACATCTTTAACGTGCCTGCTTCCGATGATTGACAAACCGAAACTGAAGGTCGTCTTTGGGGGTCACATCTTTATTTTTTAATTTCTATCCATATTATGGGAGATAATTCGAAATCAAAGATCCGACCCCTTGATCGTTCCTTCACAATTCCTTAATACTCTTCGTCTATGCTCCGATATAGGAGCGGGGACAACCGTGCCTTTGAGGTGGTCTTTGAGCCAGAGCGGGAGCCTAGATGAGAGCGGAGAAGATATTGATCGTTGACGACGAGAAGGACATCGTCGACATCGTCAAGGCCTACCTGGAGAAAGAGGGTTATCCCACCATCGAGGCCTATGACGGTGAATCGGCCCTCGAGCTGTGGCGCGAGCATACGCCGGACCTCGTGGTGCTCGACATCCTCATGCCCCGCTTGAACGGCCTCGAGTTCTGCTGCGAGGTGCGCAAGGAGTCAAGGGTACCGATCATCATCCTCTCGGCGAGGTCGGAGGAGGACGACAGGATAGGCGGTCTCGAGATCGGGGCGGACGACTACGTGGTCAAGCCGTTCAGCCCGCGGGAGCTGGTGGCGAGGATCCGGGCGGTCCTGCGCCGGCATAAGGAATATGCAGGCAACAGCGACGCCGTCATCGCCGGTCCCATGGTCATCGACGGCAGGAGCCACGTGGTCAAGGTGAACGACCAGGAGGTCTCACTGACCCCCATGGAGCTGAGCGTGTTGGAGCTCCTGGCGTCCCGCCCCGGCGAGGTGCTGTCGAGGGAGAAGATCATCATCATGACCCAGGGCGACCATTACGATGGCTACGACAGGAACATAGACACCCATGTCAAGAACATAAGGAACAAGATCGCGAAGAAGGCGGAGGACTGGAGTTTCATCGAAACGGTATACGGTGTGGGTTACAAGTTCCAGGTGAAGAAGAAGGAGTAGCGCTCCGTGGCGGTGATCTCATACCTGCACAGGATGCGAGATGGTCTGAAGTAAGGAGATGGACTCGATCATGAGGTCCAGGGGATCGGGAACGGGTAACAAGACAGGTAGAAGGATCAGCTTGCGGCTCAAGCTTTTTCTGATCATCCTGGCGGTTACGCTGGCGTGTATCCTCTTCTTCGCCGTGCTCTCCAATTACCTGGTACGCAAGCAGTTCGACAGGACTTTCGAGCGCTTCGAGCGAGAGTTTGTAGAGCCGCTTGGGCCCCCTCCGCCGGAACCGCCCGACATGGTGAGGATGAAGAACGAGCGCGTGACGGTGGTCAACCTGAGCTACGTCTTCACCGGCCTGCTGGGAGTGCTGCTGGCGTTCATCTTAAGCTGGTACTTGGCAGACCGGATATCCAAGCCCCTTTCCGAGCTCACCCTGGCGACCACCAACATCGCCGGTGGGGAGTACGGAAAACAGGTGGACGTGAAAGGTGGCCGGGAGGTCGAGGAACTGGCGGTAGCCTTCAATGCGCTGTCGAGCGGCCTGGAGAGGAACGAGGCGTTGAGAAAGAACATGATCGCCGACATCTCGCATGAACTGAGAACCCCTCTGGCTGCCCAGCGAGGCTACCTCGAGGCCCTGCAGGACGGCGTTATCGAGCTGAAACCCGAGGCCATTGACGTCCTGGCGAAGAACAACGTGCTCCTGGCCCGCCTGGTGGAGGACCTGCAGCAGCTATCCCTGGTGGATGCCGGGCAGATAAACCTCGATATCATGCCGGTGGATACGGAAGAGGTCGTGCGCACGGCAGCCTTGAGCTTCGAGCACGACCTTGCTGACAAAGGGATCTCGCTCGACGTGGACGTTCCCGGGGTTCTTCCCGCCGTCCAGGCCGACCAGGGAAGGGTTTCGCAGATCCTCGGCAATCTGCTCGCGAACTCCATCCAGCACACACCGGAAGGCGGTTCCATCACCCTGGCGGCACGGCTACGGGAGGAATGGGTGATCATATACGTTGCCGACACCGGCCCGGGGATCGAGGAGGAGGAACTGCCCTTTATCTTCGACCGCTTTCACCGTACCGACAGGTCGCGGGCAAGGGAGACGGGCGGCACGGGCCTGGGCCTCAGCATCGCCAAGGGACTTGTCGAGGCCCAAGGGGGCCGTATATGGGCGGAGAGCGAGGCAGGCCGGGGAACCACCATCTCCTTCACCCTCCCAACAAGCGTCTGAGCAACCACGTACGACAGCCTGCATCGCGAAAGCGATTGTGCCGTCTTCGGCACAACGGTGCCAGTCGCCAGTCGCGGCGTAGCCTGGCCTGGCGTAGCCGGGCCTTGGTGAAGCCGGGCCTGGCCTGGCACGCGTACGTATCGGAAGAAGGCGGTGCCAGTCGCGGCGTAGCCTGGCCTGGCGTAGCCGGGCCTTGGTGAAGCCGGGCCTGGCCTGGCACGCCTACGTATCCTTCGATTTTTACATTTAACCCAACTTACCTACATAAATCCTTAACTCCCCTTTTCTAGCATGAACATGTCGATGCCTACGCGAGCGTATGAAAAGGAGAGCATGATGGAACGAAAAAGAAAGCCTGCAGGCAGGATACTAGCTGTTATCCCGGTTCTGCTCCTGGCGGTCGCCTTGACCTTGACCGCGGTTTCCTGCGGGGATGGCTCGGACACGAGCCAGAGCGGTACTACCACAAAGCTTCCGCCCGGCGCTACCGGGCAGACGCTCACGGATACATCGAGCGACGCGGAGGCGACCCAGGCCCAGGCGACTAATGAGGAGGAAGAGGAGGATGCGACCGAGGATTCCTCTAGCGCTTCGGACAGCACGTCAACGACCGACCTGGTGAAGACGGTCTACCTCTCGGGGGCCAATATCGCGGTGGTCTCCGTGGCCAGGGATGACAGCAACGAGGCCGCGCTGACCTCGAGCGCGCGGGAGGTGTCCGGCGACTTCCTGCTGGTAGAGATGACCATCACCAACGTGGACGACGAACTGGTGGACCTCTCCAAATACTCCTTCCGCCTCTGGAACACCGCCATCGATGCCGACCTCTACGAGGATTTTTACGGCAGCGACGGGACCTACGGCGCATACGTCTCGGAGAACATGATCTCGGCAGCCCTCCTGGATTACGAGACATTGCAGACGGTCTCCATGAAGCTGCGGGTGGGTGAGACGGCGGAGGACCTCATGCTCTTCTTCGACCTCAACCCCCAGAGCACGGCCAGGAACGAGGGGGTCGCCATGGAGGGCACTAACCTCGTCATCTACGACACGGAGACGGGCGACGCGGTGGAGATCAACCTCTCCGGCTACGCCGGCTAGCAAAGGAGACCGGTAGAGATGCGTTCTATAAATAGAGGTTTCAGAAGCTTCAGGCGCCACCCCCTGCGCAACCTGGTGGTCATACTGCTGCTCTTCGTCTGCCTGGCATTTTCACTCTCCATGCTGGCGGTGAAGCTGGCGGCGGACAGCCAGGTGGAAGAGGTGAAACAGAGCGTCGGCAACTATGCGGAGATACGGGTCAGCTCCGATTATCGTATGACGGTGTTCGAGGAGGAGCGCTCGCAGGAGGAATCTGAGCGGGCGGCGACAGCCCGCACCATGAGCGAGGAGGAGATGCTCGAGCAGATGACCAGGTTCCTGGTGCCCGAGGAGCTGGTAGATGCCTTCTCGCAGGAGAGCGAGATCGTCACCTACGACAAGGTGCTGGAGACGCAGATAACCCTGGACGATGTCGAGAACGCCGAGATGGAGACCATGATGTCCATGCGGGAAAGGGGACCGCAAGGGGAAGGCCCGGCGGCGTTATCCTCGAGCGGGTTCTCCTTCGAGGGCAACACCGACGGCGCCTCGATCTCCGATTTCATGCTGGGCAACAAGGTGCTCGTGGAGGGCTCCTTCTACATCTATAACGATTACCTCGAGGCCAGTCCGGTGGTGCTCATCGAGGAGACCCTGGCGGAGGAGAACGAGCTGGTGGTGGGCGATACCATCGTAGCCGAGATCAGCGGCGCGAGTGGTAGTGACGGCGAGATGGAACTGACCATCGTGGGCATCTACGAGACGGTGCAGGCAGAGCAGGAGGGAGAGGGCAGCAACGCCGAGACCTTCAACCCCATGGGCAGTACCTTCTACGCCCCCCTCTCGGTGGTGCAGGAACTCAACGGCACGCCGGGATACGTGGAGCTGGGCTCGTACTACTTCGACAGCGTGGACAGCACGGACGCGCTGCAGCAGGCCTTCGCCGCAGACTACGCCGACGGCGACACGTACGAGCTGGCCACGGACTACTCGGATTACGAGACCATCGCCGACCCCCTGCTCAAGGTGGGCAAGACCTCCATGATCGGACTCGCCGGCGCGCTGGGCGCCTGCGCACTCATCATCCTGCTGGCCATGGCCATCATCATCGGCGGCCGCACAAGGGAACTGGGCGTGCTCAAGGCCATCGGGGCGACCGACCGGCAGGTCATGGCCCAGTACGCGGTAGAGGTGCTCTGCATCTGCCTGGTGGCGATAATCCTGGCCACGGGAGTCACCGCCCTTGTCTCCCAGAGCGTGGGGGACTGGTTGCTCACCGACAACCAGGCGATGGATACGACCGAGACAAGCGAGGAAGAGATGGTCGCGGCAGGTCCCGGACAGTTCGCGGGAGGCCCTATGGGAGGCGGCGACAGCCTGTATAAGGAGGGCGGCAGGTTCAGCATCGCATCCACCCAGGATCAGACCGCGAGCCTGAACGTGGTCTGGCAGGGGAGCATGCTCCTCTACGGCATCCTCATCCTGCTGGGCATAAGCCTGCTGGGCATGGCGGTGCCGCTGATCTGGATAACCAGGCTCAGGCCGGCGCGGGTCCTGAGCATGGAATAGGAGGCAGGACGATGCAGGATATGTTGGAGATAAAGGACGTAAGCAAGACCTTCAAGGTCAAGTCGGGAGACGTAACCGCCGTGGACGGCGTGAGCTTCCGGGCCCGCAAGGGCGAGGTAACGGTGATCCTGGGCCCCTCTGGCTCGGGCAAGACAACCCTGCTCTATCTCGTCGGATCCCTGGAGAGCCCCGATGGGGGCGAGATAGAGGTTTTCGGCGAGGATATCTGCAGGCCGGGAATGGACCTTATCCAGTACCGTCGCAAGCGGGTGGGATTTGTCTTCCAGTTCTTCAACCTCATCACGGCGCTTACCGCCCTGGAGAACGTCACCCTGCCCATGGACCTGGCGGATGATCCCTACTCGCTGCAGGACGAACGGGCGGTGGAGCTACTGGGCCGCATGGGAATCGACACAAGGCTGCAGAAAGCAAAGGCCAACAAGATGAGCGGAGGGGAGAAGCAGCGCGTGGCCATCGCCCGCGCCCTGGCCAACGACCCCGACATAATCCTGGCCGACGAGCCCACCGGCAACCTGGACACGGCTACCGGGAAGGTCGTGGTGGAGATCCTGGTGGACCTGGCCCGTAAGGACGGGAAATGCGTGATCATCGTCACCCATGACGAATCCATCCTGGAAGCCGCGGACTGGGCCTACCGTATGGAGGACGGCAAGCTGACGGGCATAGATACAGGGGCTTAAGAGCATTGAAGAAAGGACAGGTCGTCTCGATGCAGGGAGAGACGCAGCAGCGGACCGAGGGCGAGGGCCCGGCCGCTCCGCCAGAGGGTGGAACCCCCCCGTCAGGCATGACGCCCCCCGAGAGCGGCCAGCTCCCGCCAGGCATGATGCCCCCCGAGGACGGGGAACTCCCGTCCGGTATAACACCCCCCGAGGGCGGTGCGCCGCCCGAGGGGGGAGGGGGCCTCGCCGCAGGCGGACTTTCCCAGCGTATCGCGGAGCTCGAGGCGGAGGCGGAAGCGATGAGACGAGAGAAAGGACCTCTAATGGTTAGAAGAAAGGAGCTGGAAGACGAATGGTAGACGAAAACGATAGAGAAGGGGCAAAGGGAGGCGAGATACCGGAGGCTGTTCAACCGCCCTCCGGTGCAGAAGCGGCTGGTGAGACCCCGGCGGAGAGCGGGCTCGATGCGGCTGCGGACGCGGGTGCCCCCGCGGCAGCGGTGCCCCCGGGTGACTATCCCGTAGCCATAAAACCGCGGGGAGACGGCATCAGACGCTGGTTAAGCGTACACAAGATAGTAACCGTTGTGGGCATAGGGGTCCTGGCCGTTGCGCTCATGGTTGGGGTGTTTTTCATCGGTTACGCGGTGGGGAAGCCGGCTAACGAGCATGACAGAAGAGTGCCTGTGCAAGGGTTTCAACAGCCTGTGCAACCGGATATGCGGCAGGACATGCAGTCCATGCCTTCCCCGGGTCCCGGAGAAGGCGGGCAGGGCCGGTTCGACGTGCTCTTCGAGTACCGCGAGGAGATCGAGGACATGATCGCGGCCGAGCTGGGCATCTCCAGCGACGAGCTGCGGGACGAGCTCCAGGACGGAAAGACCGTGGAGGAGATCGCGGAGGAAAAAGGGGTATCAAGCGAGGATCTTACCGCTGCAGTCGCGGCGGAGATAGGCAGGATAGCGGACGAACTAGCCGCGGACGGCGAGATAAGCGATGGGCAGGCCGAGAACATGAAGGACCAGGCGGATGACCTGGCGGAGAGGTTCGTGGAGAGAGGTTCCCGGCGGTTCCTCATGCCCTCCGAATAGAGTCGGTCTAAGTGAACCCTTCCGGGACCGGACCGCCGGGCACCTGCGGGTCCGTGCATGGACCGAAAGGCGGACTGGGTAAGGAAACAGAACGAATAGAGGTGTTGACGATGACGGAGCACACAGGGCCGGCGTGGATACCGCCCGAACCCCCATTCCACCGGCCCCCGCCGAGGAGGCGCAGGAAGGGCGCGGGCGCGGCCTTGCTGCTGGCGGTGATCGTAGGAGTGGTGGTAGCGGTGGCAGTAGTGTTCACCCTGCCGCTCATCTTCGGCGCAAACCCCATAGATGTCTTGAGCGGAAAGACAGGAAGCGTCACGGAACAGGCACAGACGGTGGAGAAGACGGTGGTCACCCTGGACCAGGATGCCGTGGTGGCCGCGGCCGAACAGACTCTCCCCAGCGTGGTATATATCGAGGTGGAGTTCCAGCCCACCTTCCGCGGCGTAAGCGCCACCGGCATAGGCTCGGGTTTCATCTATTCGCCGCAGGGCTACATCGTCACCAACAATCACATGGTAGAGGGTGCCTACAGCATCCAGGTGTCCCTGGCCGACGGCTCGACCTACGCGGCGGAGCTGGTGGGAAGGGACGCCGATATGGACCTGGCGGTATTGAGAATAGAGGCCTCCGGACTTCCCACGGCGAAGGTGGGGACCTCTTCGGACCTGGTGGTGGGAGAGCTGGCGGTGGCCATCGGGAGCCCGGAGGGCTTCGAGCAGAGCGTCACGTCGGGGATCGTAAGCGCCCTCGGACGCGATATCCTCATCCCCCCCGCCGGCCCCGACCTGCGCGACCTGATCCAGACCGATGCGGCCATCAATCCCGGCAACTCCGGAGGGCCCCTCTGCAACAGCCTGGGGGAAGTGGTGGGTATCAATACCGCCATCGTCTCCGAGAGCGGAGGTTATGACGGCATAGGTTTTGCCATACCCATAGACGACGCACTGCCGGTTATCGAGGAACTCATCGGGGGCAACAGCGTATAGAGAGACTTGAATCCCCTGCGACAAACCTGACCGCTCCGGTGTCCCTGCCGTCGAGGCCCGGGACCCTTGTATGGGGAGCCCGGCGGCCTGTAGTATCGTTTAGAAGACCTTTCTCTGATATAGGAAGGGGAAAAGAGATGCCAAACGTCTACGTCGAGGGCCCGCCCATCGCCGACCTGGAGGTGAAAAGGACGCTTACCAGGGAGATAACCGACGCGATGGAAAAAGCATACGGCATTCCGCGTCAGGCCTACGTGGTGATCATCAGGGAAAACTCGCCGGAGAACGTCTGTGTCGGTGGCGAACTTCTCTGCGACCGTACCGGCCCAGGGGGTGGCTGATCGTCCCTGGAATGGACGGCTGGTAACCTGTAAAAGCGCAATCTATAATTGTTGTGGGCTTGGCAAGGCTCATGCGCGATACTCGGAAGGGTGACCGAGCTGGCCTAAGGTGATCGCCTGCTAAGCGATTGTGCGGGAGACCGCACCGTGGGTTCAAATCCCACCCCTT
>JAFGDU010000169.1 GCA_016931915.1 Actinomycetota bacterium | reverse complement strand
TCTTATCCTCTTCATCTGCACCACCACCTATTGCTCCATCGCGGCCGGCGCTTGCGTGGCCTCGGCCTTGCCGGGGGAGAGCACCAGGGCGTCCAGGATGGCCGCCAGGAGCATGCCGATGACCACCGAGAGTATCACGCCGAAGAGGGTGGTTACGGCGCGGTGTATGGCCTCCACCGGCTTCTCCGCCAGGAGGTAGTCGAAGCGGGCCACGGCGCCCAGAAAGCACCCCCACCCCACCAGGAGCATGGGCAGCATCTCCCTCATCTTGGGTATGGATATGAGCCCGGCCACCAGGATGAAGATGGCGCCCGCGATGGCCACCGAGAGGCCGTAGTAGAGCGGGAACACCAGCATGAAGAGGTAGAAGGTGACCATGCCCAGCAGCACCCCCACTATTCCGCCCAGGGTCATCCAGGGCAGGGAGCGCGAGAGGGCGGGGCCGTAGGCCATGCATACCCCGAAGGTGATCAGCGCCACCCAGTAGGCCTTGGCCCCCAGGTAATCGAAGAACCAGATCCAGAAGAACGCCACCACGGCCAGGATGACCGCGAGGATGGCATTGCGCACGTACTTATTCATTGCGATACCCCCCAGATGTTTGTAAGAAACAAGCCGCCGCCGGCTTCCACGGACACGCGCGAACGCGCGCGAAGGCGTGGAATGCGAGAATCTAACTCATCATAGAATTCCCCCTTATCTATGATAAATCTCTGGCGATCCCTCTTGCTGCCTGCGGTCGTGTTCCCCCATGAGCCGGAAGGACCGGATACCGATTGTACAGCTATTGTACCTCAAAGGTGGCCGTTTCGCATCAGCGGTAAGGTCAGGTAGCACTCCGTTTTACGGTATAGGACATCATGGTCTCGAGGGTGTCGAGCATGTCGTCGGCCGTATACCCCTTGTCCGGTCCCAAGAGCAGGGGCGCGGTCTCCAGCCATCCCACCATCATGTAGCTGGCGATCTCGGTGTTGATGGGTTTTATGATGCCTTCCTCCATGGCCTTTATGATATCCCTCTGCACCGTCTTGGCCACCGAGGCGTAGATATCCCTCCGCTTCGATTCCAGGCGGGGGTCCTCCTCCATCGTGCCGTGCAGCACCTGCAGGATATCGATGAACTGGGGGTGTGATTTGAGCACCACCTCCGCCCGCATGCGCATGCGCTTGACGGGGTCCTTCTCGTGCTTTATCTCCTCCCACACCCCGCTGAACATGGCCTGGAAGACCTGGTCCACGCACTCGATGAAGAGGGCCTTCTTGCTGGGAAAATAGAGGTAGAAGGTGCTGTGGCCCAGGCCCACGGCACGGGTGATGTCGCTTATCCTCGCCTTGTGATATCCCTTGCGGGCAAAGACCTCCACCGCCTTATCCATGATCTGCAGCTTCCTGTCGGCGAAGGGCGCCACCTCCTGCCCGCCTCCCTCCATCCATGCACGCGAACCGTCCCTCATCTCCTTTATGATGGTCAGGGGGTAGCCCTCCTCCTGCAGCTCGCGGATACGGCGCAGCTCCTCGACGTGACCGGCATGGTAATAGGCCATGGTCTTTCCCGTCCGCCTCGGGGGGGAGAGCAGGCCTTCCCGCAGGTAGTAGTGGATGGTGCTGCGGCCTACGCCCGATATCTTCTCCAGGTCCGATATCCTCAGCGGCCTGTTCTCGTCATTATTCATTTCAGTACCCCAAACTATTAAGTGATTGTGTAGTTATAATAGAGCCTGATGCGTATCATGTCAATAGTGAGATAGTAAAAAACGTGCTTGCGTTTTCCCTTTATTAGCCTATATAATAGCCGCATCACGCGATAAATCAAGGACTTTTCTTTTGCGAAGTTGTTATAGATTGGGAATGACTTGTCATTCCCAATAAGGAGATAAAGCGCAATAACAGGTCGGTAGTCCATCACTACACAGCGGCATCACAGCAAGGGAAAGGAGTTGGTAATGGGCAGAGGTGAATTCGCCATCATCGGCACCGGCGAGGTGCCCTGCGGCAACTACCCGGAGCGCTCGGAGTTCGAGATAGCCTATACGGTGGCCCGGGAGGCCATCCGGGACGCGGGTATAGACAAAAACGAGATCGGGGCCGTACTCTGCGCGCAGCACATCATGTCCAACCCGGACAACGACTACAACACGGAGATGGTCTTCGGGCGCCTGCCCGAGGCAATAGGGGCCAAGGGGACCAAGATAACCTGCATGACCTCTTCCGGCGGTGCATCCAGTTTCTCCCTGCGCAAGACGGCGGAGGGCATCCTGCAATCGGGCGAGACCGACACGGTCCTGGTGGTCCACGCCGAGAGGTTTTCGCAGTTCACCCCCAACGAGCAGGCCAAGTATTTCTCAATAGCCGGCTCGGACGTGGAATGGGAGGTCCCCTACGGCATGACCTACAACGCCCTGGCGGCCATGATCACCCAGGCCTACATGAACATCACCGGCACCACCATCGAACAGGTGGCCGCGGTGTGCGTCTCCAACCGCAAGTGGGCCATGCTGCAACCCAACGCCATGTTCAACAACAAGGAAATCACAGTGGACAAGGTGGTGAACGCCCGCATGGTCTCCTATCCCCTTACCACCCTCATGTGCAACGTCCTCGGTGACGGGGGCAGCGCCTTCGTCATGACCACGGCGGAGAAGGCAAGAAAGGTATGCGACAAGCCCGTATATGTCCTCGGAGACGCGTCCAATTACTCCCATCGCACCATCACCCGGGCGGAGATGAAGGATTTCGCCTCCATGGCCGAGTACCTCAAGCCCACGGCCGGGCTGGCCTACGAGAGGGCGGGGCTGGGGCCCGATGACATGGACATATACCAGGTCTACGGTTCCTATCCCTGCATCCAGCTGATCATAATGGACGCCCTGGGCATCTGCGAGCCGGGCACCTCGGGCGCCCTGGTGGAATCCGGCGATACCTCGCCGGGCGGGAAATACCCCGTCACCACCAACGGAGAAGCCCTTTCCTTCGGTCATACGGGAACCGGAGTTGGCATCGCCCTGCTGGTGGAATCGGTACGGCAGCTGCAGGGCAAGGCCGGCAAGGCCCAGGTGGAGGGCGCCAAATTCATCATCGAGAACACCGGCGGTGGGGCCTTCATGGACTGTCACTTCAGCGTCCTGGGCAACGAGATACCCAGGTAGACGGGAGAGGAGGAAAGCCATGGCTGAGAAACAGCACATAGATATCGAGACCATCAAGGCGATGATGAACCTCACAGACGAGGATCTCGAGAAGCCCCTGCCCCTGCCCACCAAGTGGTCCCAGCCCTTCTGGGACGCGGCGAAGCAGCACCGCCTGGTGCTGAGGAAGTGCAGCAAGTGTGGCAACATCGACCACCCGCCCTATCTCTACTGCACGAACTGCCACGCCGACGAGCACGAGTGGATCGAGGCCTCCGGCAGGGGAACCCTCTTCGCCTACGCCATAAATCACTTCGGGGTGCCCTTCCCCTTCTGGGCCGACCTTCCCTACGTCCTGGGCATGGTGGACCTCGAGGAAGGCGTGCGCATGATATCCAACATCGTGGAGTGCGATGATTTCGAGACCATCGAGAACGGCATGGAGTTGGAGGTGGTCTTCGACGACGTCTCGGAAGAGATCACCCTGCCCAAGTGGCGCCCGGTGAAGAAATGAGCGGCGGATAGCCCAGGAGGTATCGCGACATGGCAGAGAAAAAAGCGGCCAAGAAGACAGCAAAGAAGGGTGACTTCAAGCACCTGCTCTCCCCCATCGAGATCAAGGGGGTGGAGATAAAGAACCGCATCGCCCTGGCCCCCATGAACACCCTCATGTCCATGGACAACCGCGGCTACGTAAACGAACAGATCCTGGCTTACTACGCCGCCCGCGCCAAGGGAGGGTGCGGCCTCATCATCACCGAGTGCGTGCTGGGCACGCGCCTGGCGTCCCACTACCCCTTCTCCACCAACCTGCACCTCTATAACCAGTCGTTCATGGCCGGCCTCGGCGAGCTGGCGGAAACGGTGCACGCCTTCGGCTCCCGCGTCTTCATCCAGATGTCGATAGGTTTCGGCCGCCAGGGGCACGCCCTGGACGGAAGGCACCCGCCTGCTCCCTCGGCCATCCCCATGGAGCTGTCCCCCTTCCACATGCCCAAGTCCTTTCCCAAGGCGGTCGAGAAGTTCCCCCAGTCGCTTCAGGCGGCCCAGGGCCACATCCCGTACGAGATGAGCATCGACGAGATAAGGCGGGAGCAGGACGAGTTCGCCAACTCCTGCCGCTTCGCCGCCATCGCCCAGTTTGACGGCATCGAGCTGCACGCTCCCCATGGCTACCTGGAGCACCAGTTCCTGTCCCCCCGCTCCAACAAGCGCACCGACCTCTACGGCGGCAGCCTGCAGAACCGCATGCGCTTCCTCGTCGAGGTGTACATGAAGGTGCGCGAGGCGGTCGGACCGGACTTTCCGGTGGGCATGCGCATGTCCGCCGACGAACACATGCCGGACGGCTTCACCCACGCGGAGGCGCTCGAGGTGGCGGAGATAATGGGAAGTCTCGGTATCGACTACTTCCATCTCTCCGACGGCTCATACGAAGCGCTGAGTTACTTTTTCCCGGACGAGGACGGCGCCATGCTCGAGGAGTCCTCGCACTTCAAGGAGAAGCTGTCCATCCCCGTCATGTGCCCATCCATCCACGACCCGAAGTCGGCGGAGAAGGCCATCGCCAGCGGCAAGTGCGACATAGTATCGCTGGGGCGCCAGATGTTCGCCGACCCGGAATGGGGCAACAAGGTGGCGGAAGGCAGGGTTGAAGATATAACCCGCTGCATCCGCTGCAACGAATGCCTGATGCGCGCGAGCGTAGGTTCACCGGTAAGGTGCGTGAAAAACCCCAACCTGGGGCGGGAGAAGTACATGCCGGAATACTGGCGGCCGCCGGTCAAGGCCACCCCGATCCTGAAGATGAATCTGCCTCCCAAGCTCTGGGATTACTTCCCTGACGACCACTAGAAAAAGGTGGGACAGCATGCATCGCGAAAGTACGACTGCTCGCGCAGCGAGCAGTCGTATTGTGAGGAGCGAAGCGACGTGGCAACCTCGTTTGAGTATCACGTCTCGACGCATTGTCTTCAATGGCGCGACGGTGCCAGTGTCTTCCATTTCCCATGTCGAGACCTGGCACGCATACACAACTAATATAGAAGGAGGTTAGCTATGCCCGACAACAACTCCGTCCTCTACGAGATCGGTGGGCCGGAGGATGCCGTGTGCACCATCTCCATGAACCGCCCCGAGCAACGCAACGCCATCAACGTGGAGCTGGCGGAGGAACTGCTGCAGGCCCTCACCCGCGTGCGGGACGAGGAAGGCGTGAAGGTGGTGGTCCTCACCGGGGCCGGAAAATCGTTCTGTGCGGGCGGCGACCTCTCGGTGCTGCCCACCTTCAACCACTATTCCGTGGTGGACTGGATGGGCAGGACCGGGCAGGACATCGTCCGTGCCATCACCGAGAACGAGAAGGTGGTGGTGGCCAAGGTCAAGGGTCACTGCATCGCCGGAGGCCTGGAACTGGCCCTTGCATGCGATCTCATCTATGCCTCCGAGAGGACGAAATTCGGGGTTACCGAGGTCACCATGGGCATCCTGCCCGGCTGGGGCGGGACGGTGCGCCTGGCCAGGTGCCTGCCCATATTCCGCGGCCGCGAGATACTGCTGACCGGGCGCAAGGACTACACCGCCAGCGAGTTCTACGACATGGGGTTGCTTACCCGTGTGTACCCGGAAGATGAGTTCGACGCGAAGGTGGACGAGATGGTGGCGGTGCTGTGTGCCAATCCAACCGACTCCCTGCGCATGGGCAAGGCGGTGCTCAACTACTCCTTCCAGGGCATGCCCTGGGACGCGGCCATGGCCATCGAGCGCGAGGCCATCTCCTGGCTCTTCCACTCGGAACACACCACTGCTCTGCGCAACATGGCGCTGCAGGCCCTGGAGGCCATGAAGAAACAGGAACAAGGAGGATAGCCACCCATGGACTTTGCATTCACCCCAGAGCAGGAGCTCATGCGCACCGCGGTGCGCGAGTTCTGCGCCAAGGAGATAACAAACGAGAAGATACGCGAGTGGGAGGAAACACTGGACTTCATGCCCCAGGATGTCTGGGACAAGGCCGCCGCCATGGGACTCTTCGCCGCGTCGATCCCCGAGGAGTACGGCGGCGACGGCGCCGACATGGTCACCGCCATGGTCGGATTCGAGGAGATATCCAAGGCTTCCACCGCGGTCGCCCTCGGTGTCGGGGCGACCATCGGCTTCGGCACCCGGCCCATAGTGGAACTCGGAAGCGAGGAGCAGAAGCGGGAGTACCTGCCCAGGATCGCGGAGGGCAAGCTCAAGTTCTCCCTCGCGCTGACCGAGCCCGCGGGGGGCACCGACATCCTGGGGGCGATATCGACCTACGCCGACTCCGACGGGGACGACTTCGTCATCAGCGGGCAGAAGATCTACATCACCGGGGCTCACGTGGCGGACTACCTGACCACGGTGGCCATAACCGACCGCGCCAACCCCAAGCGCTCGCACGCGCTGTCCATCATCCTGGTGCCGACAGACACCCCGGGCCTGGACATCCGCACTATCCCCAAGGTGAGCACGCACTGCTGCGGCTCCTGCGAGGTCTTCTACGACAACGTGCGGGTGCCCAAGACCAACCTTCTCGGCCAGCTCAACAACGGCTGGTACGACGTGCTCTCAACCCTCAACCCCGAGCGCATCGGCGTGGCCATGATCTCGGTGGGTCTGGCGGAAAAGGTCTTCGAGGACTGCCTCGCCTACGCCAAGCAGCGCGAGGCGTTCGGCAAACCCATCGGGCAGTTCATGATCATCCAGCACTACCTGGCGGACATGGCGGTGGGCATAGAGAACGCGCGCAACCTGGTCTACAAGTGCGCCTGGCTGGCGGATACCGGCAGGCCTTACCACATCGAGGCGACCATGGCCGGCCTCTATGCCTCCGAGATGGCCCTAAACGCCGCCACCGTGGGCATGGAGATATTCGGCGGCTACGGGGTGACCATGGAGGCGGACATACAGCGCTACTGGCGCGACTCGCAGCAGATGGTCTTCAGCCCCCTGTCCAACGAGATGAGCAAGAACTTCATCGCGCAGTGCTACGGACTACCCAAGTCATTTTGAGAAGTCTGAGGTCTAAAGTAACTGGTAAGTATGAGGTCTTAAGTCTGAAGTCTGAAGTTGGGGGGTGGGGGTAGATCGGCTGGATAGTCCGGTAGAGGTGAAGGGAGCGGGTCGGGACTGACCCGCAATCGTGAACAAGGGGGAAGCATGGATTATGACATTCTTTTCGAGCCGTACAAGATCGGCGACGTGAAGCTGAAGAACCGCGTGGTCATGGCCCCGATGAACATGGTCTATTCCGACGCGGACGGCTACAACTCGGAACAGTGGCTGGCCTGGTACGCCGCCCGGGCCAAGGGTGGCTTCGGGCTCATCATCACCGACGCCACCGTGGTCAATCCCCATACCTGGCGGGGGTCCGACCATCTCAACACCCACCTCTTCACCGACGAGAGGTACGGGCGCAGGCTGGGCGAGATGGCGGACAACATCCACGCCTTCGGGGCCAAGGTCTTCATCCAGCTCTCCCCAGGCTTCGGCCGCCAGGGCCATGCCTCCGCGGCCGCCCCCCATCTGGCCGCCGGGGCGCCGTCACCCATACCCATGCGCATCGACCTGCGCAACCTCAACAAGGGGTGGGAGAAGCAGCTGAAGCGCCTGGCGCCGAAGCTGGTCAAGGACCTGGGAGGATTGGATACCATCCGCGCCATGAACGACGCGCAGTACGCGGATCTGGAGAAGGTGCTCGAGCTGGTACTGCTGAACGAGGACCCTTCACTGCTCAAGGTGTGGAAGGGCGAGGTGCCGCGGGAACTCTCCGTAGACGAGATCGTATTCCTGGAGGAAAAGATGGCGGAGATGAGTTACGAGGCGCTGCGCTACGGCTTCGACGGTGTGGAGCTCCACAGCCCCCACGGCTACCTCATCCACGAGTTCCTCTCCAGCCGGTCCAACAAGAGGACGGACGCATACGGCGGCAGCATGGAGAACCGCGCCCGCTTCCTCCTCAACATCATCCGCAAGATACGGGCGCGTATCGGGCCCGAGCGCGTGCTGGGAGCGCGCTTCGCGGGCGACGAGCTCATGCCCGAAGGGGTCACCCACGAGGAGATGAAGCAGTTCGTGGCCATGGCCGCCCGCGAGGGCCTCACCTATATAAGCATCTCCCAGGGTTGTTACGAGAACCCGGCGGCCTTCGAGCCGGACGGCGAGGGGGAGATGCTCAAGTATGCCCCAGGCTTCAAGGAGGCCTCGGGCCTGCCGGTGATGACCCCCACCTTCAAGACCCCGCGCGCCGCCGCCAAGGCGCTTAGCGACGGGGTCACCGACCTGGTCATGCTGGGGCGCCAGGCCATCGCCGACCCCTTCTGGCCCGCCAAGGTCAAGGCGGGACGCGTGCAGGACATCGTGAAATGCACGCGCTGCAACAACTGCCTCATGAACCTCTTCGAGCACAAGTGGCTGCGCTGCAGCGTCAACCCCACCGCGGGATTCGAGAGATACATACCCGAGCTGTGGCGCGTGAACGCACCGGCGGTCAAGGGCAAGGTGGAGAAGTTCATGGCCAAGGCGGAAGGCCTGCCGTTGATATAGGAGAGCATCACACCCAGGGAAGGAGAGAAAGAGATGATCACCCTAGGCGATATCCCCAGGAAGCATTCCCGCCTCGATCCAGACAAGGAATGCATTGTCTGCGACGACGTCAGGTTGACCTGGAGGCAACTGAACGAGCGGGTCAACCGCCTGGCCAACGCACTTGCCGGGCTGGGGGTGGAGAAGGACAACAAGGTGGCGACGCTGGCCCTCAACTGCCATCGCCTCATAGAGATCTACTACGCCACCTCCAAGCTGGGGGCGGTGACCGTTCCCCTGAACTTCCGGCTGGCGCCGGACGAGCTTGTCTACATCATCAACCACTCCGACGCCGAGGTGCTCTTCGTTGACCACAACACCCTCGACATTGCCAAAGGTATCCTTCCCGAGCTCACCAACATCCGGGAGCGCATCTTCTTCCAGGGAGGGGAGGAGGGGTGGCTGGATTACGAGAAGCTGCTCGAGGAATCCTCCCTTGCGGAGCCCGAGGTCGAGGTATCCGAGGACGACCTCTGCCACCTGCAGTACACCGGCGGCACCACGGGCCTGCCCAAGGGCGTTATGATCACCCACCGCAATTACATGACCACGGCCATCGGCATGGGGCTGGCGCTGGAGTTTCAGCCCCATTACACCACCCATCAGGTGCTGCCCATCTTCCATACCGCCTGGTGGCCCGTACTCATCCATCACCTCGCCGGGTGCAGGGCGGTCATCGCCCCGCGCTTCGATTTCGCCGAGATCCTGGCCACGGCGGAGAGGGAGAAGGTCACCCACATCAACATGGTCCCGGTGCTCTTCTCCTGGCTGCTCGACTTCCCCGACGCGGAGAAATACGACCTCTCGAGCATCAGGTATTTCTCCTACGCCGGTGCCCCCATGCCCGAGGAGGTGCTCAGGCGCTGCATCGCCAAGTTCGGCCCCATCTTCCAGCAGGGATACGGCCTCACCGAGGCCGCGCCCCTGGGCACCATACTGCTGGAAGAGGACCAATGCCGGCTGGAGGGACCACCCGAGCTGGTCAGGCGAATAAACTCCTGCGGGCGCGAGTCCCTGGTCACCGAGGTCAGGGTGGTGGACGAGGAGGAAAGCGAGGTGCCTCCCGGCGAGATCGGCGAGATCGTCATCCGCGGCAAGAACGTCATGCGCGGGTACTGGAAGGACCCGGAGCTCACGGCGAAGACCCTGCGTGGCGGCTGGCTTCACACCGGGGACCTGGCCGAGACCGACGAGTACGGGTTCATCTATATCGTGGACCGCAAGAACGACATGATCATCACCGGGGGGGAGAACGTCTACCCCTTCGAGGTGGAGCAGGTACTCTACGAGCATCCCGCGGTGCTGGTAGCCGCGGTGGTGGGCGTGAAGAGCGCTAAATGGGGCGAAGAGGTCACGGCCGTCGTCTCCCTGAAGCAGGGTGCCGAGGCGAGCGAGGAAGAGCTCATCGCCCTGTGCCGGGAGAAGATCGCCGGTTATAAGTGCCCGAAGAGGGTGGTGTTCATGGAGACGATCCCCACGTCGGCAATCGGGAAGGTGCTGCGCCGCAAGGTAAGAGAGCAGCTGCAGTCCTGAGGCGCGGAGGGGCAAAGATATCCGAGAGAGGTAAACGGTGGCGGGCATGACCTATAGCGAACGTACACATGGCCCTCATGCACGAGGGCGATGCCGGGTGGGTGAGGAGATGGAAAGTCTTGCATAAGAGAGTTCTGCGGTCTGCTTGCCGCATGTGCCACGGTGTCTGCCAGGTGCTGGTGCACCTGGAGGACGGCCGCGTGGTCAAGGTGACCGGCGATCCAGACAGCCCCACCAGCCGCGGCTACATCTGCCCCAAGGGGAGGGCGTCACCGGAGCTCCTCTACCATCCCGACCGCGTTCTTCATCCCCTGCGCCGTGCGGGAGAGCGCGGCGAGAACAGGTGGGAGCGCATCTCGTGGGACGATGCCCTGGACGAGATGGCTCGCCGCCTTGCCGCCATAAAGGAGGAGAGCGGCCCCGAGTACTTCGCCATGCTCCAGGGCACCGGCCGGCCCTACACCGGATACACCACGCGCTTCGCCAACGCCTTCGGCACTCCCAATTTCACCGGCGTGGCCCACCTCTGTTACCTTCCCCGCTGGCTGGTGAGCCTCTATACCCTGGGGCAGCTACCCATCTGCGACATCTACGGGTTCGGTGGAGAGTATCCCGCCTGCATCGTGCTATGGGGATGTGACATCGCGCGCAGCGGCGCCTCAGACGGCATGTGCGGAGGGATGTTCCAGAGGGCCTTGAGGAAGGCGGACAAGGTGATCGTGGTGGACCCCAGGCGCATCGGCGCGGCGGAGAAGGCAGACCACTGGCTGCAGCTGCGCCCCGGAAGCGACGGCGCCCTGGCCCTGGCCATGATCAACACCATCATCACCGAAGGCCTGGTGGACCGCGATTTCGTGGACAACTACACCGTGGGATACGAGCCGCTGGCGGAGCACGCGGCGCCCTTCACCCCCGAATGGGCCGCTCCCATAACCCGACTGGATCCCGAGGAGATCCGCGCCGCCGCCCGCACCTATGCCACCATCTCGCCCGCCTGCATGCAGTGGGGAAACGCCGTGGACATGAGCGCCTGCAACGTCCAGACCGCCCGTTCCCTGCTCATCCTGCGCGCCCTCACCGGGAACATCGACCGCCCAGGGGGAGACGTCCTCTGGGTACCGCCGGCCGGAGTAAAACAGCGCTCCGTATTCATGAACCTCGAGGTGCCCGGCCTGCAGTTCCGGCCCCCCGAGGCGGCATCCCGTGAGGTTGACGGCGGAAGATACCCCGTCTGCCCCATCACCCATCCCCCCACCTTGTGGCGCTCCATGGTGGAAGGAGACCCCTACCGCATCCGGGCCATGTGGATCGTGGGCTCAAACCCCCTGCTCACCATGACCGACCCACGCCGGACGGAAAGGGCCCTGCGCCTGCTGGAATACCTGGTCGTCTCCGATTTCTTCCTCACCCCCACCGCCCAGCTCGCGGACCTGGTGCTCCCCGCCGCCACCTGGCTGGAGCAGGAGGACGTGGTAAACCTGCACAAGATCTGGTGCGTGCTGGCGCGGGTGAAGGTGGCACAGGTCGGCGAGGCGAGGGACGACCGGGAGGTTATCCTCGACCTCGCGCACCGTTTGGGCCTGTGGGAAGCATTCCCCTGGAAGAGCTGGCGTGAGCACCTGGACTGGGCGCTGGAGGAGACGGGCGTGGACTTCGATGGGTTCTGCGAACTGGGAATAATCCAGGGAGAGATGCGCTACCGCAAGTATCGCGAGCAGGGTTTCGCCACCGCCTCCGGCAAGTTCGAGATCTATTCCAGCGTCCTGGAGTCCATGGGAGTGTCTCCGTTGCCCGTCTACCGCGAGCCGCCACTATCTCCCCTCTCCCGCCCGGAACTGTGTGGCGATTATCCCCTCATCCTGACTACGGGAGCGAAGATAAGGGAGTTCTTTCATAGCGAGGGAAGGCAGATCGCGAGCCTGAGAGATAAACACCCCGACCCGCTGGTGGAGATACATCCCGAGACGGCCGCGTCCCTGGATATCGGCGAGGGGGACTGGGTATGGGTGGAGACGCCCCGGGACAGGATAAGGATGCGTGCCCGGCTGTTCGACGGTATCGCTCCCGACGTGGTCAGCGCCGAGCATGCGTGGTGGTTCCCGGAGGAAGAGCCTCCAGAATACGGATGGAGGCGGAGCAACGTAAACCTCCTCTTCGGAAAGATGGAGTTCGATCCGGACTCCGGATCTGAGAGCCTGCGCAGCGCGCTGTGCAGGGTCTACAAAAGCCCTGATCCCCAGGTCTCACGGGGAAAGGAACGCGAAGGACACGATGAGAAGCCGAACGGAGAGTGATTTGCGAACATGAAAGAAGACAAAAAAAAGCAGCTGCGTCTGAGGGAATACCGCGGCCAGCACGTCAAGTTCCGCCCCAACGACATGGAGCAGGACCGCGTCGCCCTCATCCCCAACCTGGAGTACAGGCCGGAGGAATTGAACCTCTATTCCGAGGTGGACCCACTGCATGAGAACGTGCCTCCCCTGCGGGGTTCCAACAAGTTGGGTTACCTTCTCGTCCACCACAAGAGAGAGGTGATACCGGAGATATCCCCAACCCTTCCGGCTCTGATCTACATGGAGGCACTGCAGGGCCGGGTGGACGGGAAGCTGGTCAAGAAATACTCGGGGCGAAGGCCCGATCCCGTAGGGCTCAAGCAGGACATCAAGGAGTATGCCGCCTCTCTGGGTTTCGCACAATGCGGGGTCACCCTCCTGGACCGCCGTTTCGTGACCATGGGCAACGACGGTAAGTTTCCCCATAACGTGGCCGTCGTACTGGGCATGGAGATGCGTAGGGAATTCCTTATGCAGTCCCCCAATTACCGCCTGCGCAATTATCCTGACTACGACGTATACCGCAGGGCGAGCAGGGGCACGCACAAGCTGGCCAACTTCATACGCCGCCAGGGCGTATCCTGCTCGGCCCGCATCCCCTTCGACGGCGCCGTGGTGTATCCTACCCATGCCATCACCGCCGGCCTGGGGGAGCTGGGAGCCTTCGGCGGCGTGATCACGCCGGAGTTCGGTCCCCGGCAGCGCTGGGGCCTGATCACCGTGGACGCCGACCTGCCGCTGGACGAACCCAGGGACTACGGGCTGGCCGAGTTGTGCGAATCTTGTCTACTGTGCGTGGCAAAGTGCCCGGCGAAGGCCATCCCCGAGAAACCCATGTGGTGGCGGGGCGTATACAAGCGCAAGATAAACGACCTCAAGTGCTGGGCTTTCTTCACCGGGTGGCACACCTGCGCGGTATGCATCAATTCCTGTCCCCTGCACCGCTTCGGTCCCCGCGAGGTACTCGACCATTACGAGCGCACGGGAGAGGTGCTGGGCTACGAGGAGATCATGGCCGAGAAACCTGCGTTCAGGAAGACGAAGAACACGGACAGACTGATGGATTTGGTGAGGTAAAGGCAGTCTGCGTATGTAGAGAAACGGTATCGAAGTCGGAGAGATCCAGGAGGAGGATATCATGGTCAAAGAATTCGAGAAGGACGATTTCTTCAAGATCGATCCCGAACCCCACCTCATAGGGGACATGGAGCACATCAACCATTTTCCGGGGGTGCAGATGTGGTGGAAGGCCATCGACGCCATCCGCCGTCCCCTTATCCTGGGCTCCCCGCCGGACTTGTTCGAGCTGCTGGATCCCGAGGAATTGACCAAGAACCCGGATCCCGAGGCTTTGCTGGCGTACATGGACAAGTACGGTGTGGACATAGCCTGCCTGCTGCCGGAGTCCATGATGGACACCACAGGATATACCAGCCGCTGGGTGAGCAACGGGGAGATGGCCAGGGTGGCGGACACCCACCCCGACCGCTTCATGTACCAGCCTAACATCTCCCCCATCAAGTTCAAGGGCGTGAAGAACACCATCTGGGAGCTTGAGTACTGGGCGGTCGAGAGGGGAGCCAAGATCTTCAAGTTCTACCCCCCGGAGGACACGTACATGAATGACGAGGACCTCTGGCCCTTCTATGCCAAGGCGGAGGAGCTGGACATCGTGCTGGACATCCACACCGGCTTCTGCTGGGTGCCCCCCGGCATGAGCAAGTACGCCCTTCCCCTGCAGCTGGACGACGTGGCACGTGACTTCCCCAACCTGAAGATAGTCGCCTTCCACATGGGCTATCCCTACTGCGACGACCTGAACATGGTGGCCATGGGTCATCCCAACGTCTATGTCTGCCTGAGCCTGCTGGTGCCCTGGGCCCTCTCCGCGCCGCGCAAGTTCGCCAAGATACTGGGTGAGGCCATGCGCTTCGTCGGCCCGGAAAAGATCATCTGGGGCACCGATTACGCCGGCTTCGGCGCCCAGATCGCCGGGGCGGTGCAGGGGCTGCGGGACTTCCAGTTCCCCGAGGACATGCAGGAGGGCTACGGCTACCCCGCCCTCACCGACGAGGACCGCGCCAAGATCTTCGGGCAGAACCTTGGCGGCCTGATGGGCATAGATACCGGCAAGCGCCGCATCAGTTAAGGTGTAAGAGTGATGCAGGGATTAGCCCGGAAACGGGCGCTACCAGTTTGACCGGCTCCCTATATCAGAAGTGTTGGAGGACGAGCTCGTCGAGGGGCCTGCGGGGTTTCTCCTCCGGTTCCTCACCGGGCCGGCCGGCGGCGATGACCGCCATCAGCTCATAACTTTCGGGAACCCGTAAGATCTCACGCACCCTGTCCTTCTGATTCAGTATCTCACCCAGCCAGACCGCGCCTAGTCCCCGGGAGTGGACGGTGAGGAGGGCGTTCTGGATAAAGGCCCCGACGGCCATGATGTCCTTGTCGCGGTCATAGGAGACTTCGCGGTCGAGGAAGACCGCGAGCAGCAGCGGGGCGCCCGCGACTATGGAGGAATATTTCGTACAGGCCGCCACTTCTTCAGCCTTGTCCCTGTCCTCCACAACGGCCACCCTCCAGGGCTGGTTGTTCAAGCCCGAGGGGGCCCACCTGGCCGCCTCCAGGATTGCCCTGACATCCTCCTCGCTCACTCTTCCCTCCGCGTACCTGCGTACGCTGCGCCGTTCGCGGATGCATTTTTCCGTTTCCATGCCACTCTCCTACAGCCGATCCTGCTGATTACGGGCAGCACCAAAGTTGCCGCTGCTTAGCGTGATCAAGAATACGATGACAGGCTGGTGGCGAGGGTTATTCCTTCTTCAGGCTCTTGAAGAGAGACTCCATCTCCTGCGCGCTCTTTATCTCCTCCAGTATCCAGCTGGCGTCTTCGCGCACTCTCGCATCCTCGTCCTCGAGCCTGGCCGTGAGCGGCCCCACCGCCTCATCCCCGAGTTCCGTGAGCTTATCCCACTCCTTCCTGGCGATGAGATAGGCGACCTTGTCGCTGTCCCCCACAGGTTTCCAGCCGAGGTGTTCCAGGATGGATGCGGACTTGGCGCGGACGTCGCTATCATCGTCTCTCAGCGCCCCCAACAGTGGCTCCACCACGTCCTTGCCCCCTATCCTGCCCAGGGCCCAGACCACCTTTCTCCTCACGTCAGTATCGTCGTCCTCGAGCGCTCCCGCAAGGGGTTCAAGCGCCCGCTCATCGCCCATAACGCCCAGCACCGCCGCCGCCTGCTTGCGCACCTCCGCGTCCTCCGTCCTCAAGGTATGCGCGAGCGCACTCACCGCCGGGAACCCTATCTTTGCCACCTGGTCCCACTGCCTGGCATCGATCAAACGGCGTGCCTTTTCAGCCTCGTCTCCGACCTCCAGGCCCAACTTGGACAGCACTTCCGCCGCCAGCGCCCGCACACCCTCGTCTGGACTCTCCAGCACCTTGCGCAGCTCCTCCACGGCCGGGTCACCGATCTCAGTCAGGGCTCCGGCGGCCTTCCTGCGTACCGTCCAATCCGCATCAATCAGGGCATGGATAAGCGGCACTACCGCATCTTCTCCCAGTCCGACAACGGCAGCCCACTCGCCGGCCGCTATCAATCTCTGTGCCTCCTCGGCGGGGATGAGGACCTCGGCCGCTACCTCCTCCACCTCGGGCTCGGGCGCGGGGGCAGCTTCCTCGACCGCTTCCGCCT
>JAFGDU010000168.1 GCA_016931915.1 Actinomycetota bacterium | reverse complement strand
TTCGAGACCTGGCTCTGCCTGGCCAACCCGGGGGACGAGACGGCGCGGGTGAGCGTGTATTACCTCCTTGCCGGGGAGACCCCGGCCGAAAGGACATACTCTATATCGCCGCATTGCCGGCTGTCCGTACCTCTCCATGATGAGCTGGGAACGGACCTGGACGTGTCCGCCACCATCCACAGCAGCGGGCCCATCCTCGCCGAACGCCCGCTCTACTTCCGCTACGGCGCGGGGGGCGCAGGCGGACACTGTGTGAGCGGCATCGCCGCCGCCTCCCGCTCGTGGTACTTCGCCGAGGGATGCACCAGGGATGGATTCGACACCTGGCTGTGCATCGGCAACCCCGCAGCGGAGGCGGCGATAGTCTATATCACCTTCCTGGACGAAACGGGATCGACCTTACAAAGAGACTTCCTGGTCGCCCCCGCATCCAGGCTCTCTCTCAGGGTCGACGATCTGGTGGAGGAAGGGCGCGACGTCTCCACCATCGTCTCATCCGAACAAAATATCGTGGTGGAGAGACCCGTGTATTTCCTCTTCTCCCCCCAATCCCTGTAGGCGCTGTTTCCCCTCGCCCACTGTCTCTACCTGCACATAGATCCTGGACTTTGCGCCCGAATCAGCAATGCGATGCGATAAACTGCCGCAGGAGGGGTTGCACCCCCATACAGGATAAAGTATAAATGTATATACAAATTTACGAACACGGGGCTGGGTATTGTATAGCAACTATAAAGCTGGGGGTCCGATGAGCGGGGTCACCGAGGAGATCAACGAGGGGGATTTCGCCCCTGCATACTTCCAACTGGCGCGCATCCTGCACGGCTGGATCATGGACGGCGAGCTCCGCCCCGGCGACCGCCTTGCTCCCGAGGCGGAGCTGTGCGAGAAGTTCAACCTCAGCCGCATGACGGTACGGCGAGCCATCGCCATGCTCGTGGAGAAGGGGCTGGTGCGCCGGGAGAGGGGCAGGGGCACCTTCGTCGTCGGCCCCAAGGTGGACGGCGGCATATTTCTCATCCCCGATTTCCAGGAGGAGATGAAAAACCAGGGTCTCTCCGCCTCGTGCCGGCTCATGCAGACGCGCATGGTCCCCGCGGGCGAGAACGCGTCCGCGAAGCTCGACCTCGAGGAGGGAGAACGCGTCCTCTACCTGGAGAGGGTCCTGGAGGGGGCGGGTCAGCCGCTGGCCTTCGACCGCAAGTACGTCATCTACGATCCCTCGCAGCCCCTGCTGGAGGCAGAACTGGGCCACGGGACGACCTCCGAGCTCTTCTCCGGCTGCCCCGACCTGCTGCCGGTGAGGGCGGAACTGAGCCTCTCCGCCACGGCGCTCAGACCCCGCGAGGCGGAGATCCTGGAAGGCAGGCAGGGAGCCCCCGCGTTCTGCATGGAACAGCTGGTCTGGGCCGCCAACGATCGCAAAGTAGCCTGGGGATGGATGATCTACCGGGGAGATAAATTCGTGTTCCGCTCCTTGAGCCGTCCCATATGAGAAAGCATGCACGCATGGACGAAAGGCTGTTGAACGCCATAGCGGACCTGAAGGAGAAGGAGGCTCTCAGCCTCGCCGAGGAGATGCTCTCCTCCGGGGCCGATCCCCTGCATGTGGTCGAGATCTCCCGCCTGGGCATGGATGAAGTGGGCAGGCGCTACGAGAGGAACGAATACTACCTGAGCGGGCTGATCATGTCCAGCGAGATATTCAACGGCATCATGGTCATGCTGGACCGCTCCTTCAACTACAAATTGGCAGGAAACGATGATCCCAAGGTCATCCTGGGCGCTCCCCTGGGGGACGTACACGATATCGGGAAGAACGTGGTCTCCAGCCTGCTTCGCTGCTCGGGCTTCAACGTCGTCGACCTGGGAGTAAGCGTCAATCCATCCCGCTTCGTGGAGGCGGCGAGGGAAAGCGCCGCCACCGTCATAGGATTGAGCGCGCTGATAACCACCGCGTACGAATCCATACGCGAGACGGTGCTCTGCTTCGAGCGCGCCGGGATGAGGGAGAAGGTGAACATCATGCTGGGCGGCGGGGCCATCAGCGCCAAGGTGTGTGAATACGCCGGGGCCGATGCCTGGGGCCGCGACGCATCCGATGCTTTGAAATTCGCGCGGGATTTTAGCGGAAAGGAGACGGGGAATGTCTGATGCTCTAGCGACCATGTTGGCCGAATTGAAGGAGGACGAGACGCTCGCGGAGGTCCGCAGGGCCCTGGACGATAGTACCGATCCCCTCCAGCTGGTGGAGGGGCTGCGTGAGGGCATGTCCATCGTGGGCAAGCGTTTCGAGGATAAAGATTACTTTCTCTCGGAGCTGATCATGTCCGCGGAGATCTTCAAGGGGGCCATCGCCTTGATCGAGCCCCATCTGGCGGCGGGAGCCGGCCCGGTCAAGGGAAGCGTGGTCATCGGCACGGTGAAGGGCGACATCCACGACATAGGCAAGAACATCGTGGCCACGCTGCTGCGCTGCGAGGGTTTCGACGTGCACGACCTCGGTGTGGACACACCTCCCGCGGCCTTCGTAGACAAGCTCAAGGAAACGGGAGCGCCCGTGCTCGCCCTCTCCGGGCTGCTGACCCTGGCTTTCGACTCCATGAAGGAAACGGTGGAGAGCGTGACCGAGGCCGGGCTGCGGGACAAGGTCAAGGTGATAATCGGCGGCGGACCGGTGAACGATAAAGTGGTGGAGTATTCCGGCGCCGATGCCTTCGGTGCGGACGTCGCACAGGCGATCAGGCTGGTCGAAGAATACCAGGGCACATGAGGCAAGCGCTGAAGCATTCCCGTGAAGCAGGGGAGGTAATCCTCTCCGTGCACGGGGCACAAACGCCCGAGACCCATGAAAGGAACGCATCATATCATGGACGCACGTGAACGTATCGACACCGCCATCGCGCTGGGGAAGCCGGACCGCGTGCCGGTGGTCCCGATCATCGACTTTTTCGCCAGCCGCTACGGCGGCATCAACCAGCACGAGATGCTCTTCGATATCGCCAAGGCGGACGCGGCCCTGGAGAGGACCCTGCGTGACCTGGGCCCCATCGACGGCCAGAACCTCTCCTACGCCGGCCTGGGCCGGATCATGCAGGCCATCTTCCCCACCCCGCCCATCATGCCCGGCGTGGACGGCGAGCCGCCAGACGGTCAATTCCAGTTCGTGGAGAAGACGGTGATGGAGCCGGAGGAGTACCGCCTTATCGAGGACCGCGGCCCGCTGCGCTGGATCCTGGACAAGATGAGGCTATCCAACCCCCAGCTGGGTAACCCGATGGGTATGCTCAAGACCTTCGCAGGCGTGGTCGCGGACACCATGAAGGCGAAGCGTTCCATGAAACGCTGGCAGGCCAGGGGCGTGGAGTCCATGGTGGCCTACAATATCGTCTTCACCCCCATGGAATACATCTCGCTGTTCTTGCGTTCCTTCAACGACTTCATCCTGGATATCTTCCGCTACCCCGAGGAAGTCAAGGAGGCCAGCCGCGCCCTCATGAGGACCATGCAGCTGCAGGGAATGATGATGGTCAAGATGAGCGGGCTGAAACGGGTTTTCATGGGAGGGACGCGGACCAGCGCCTCCTGCATCAGCCCCGCACAGTTCGAGGAATTCGCGCTGCCGGAATGGCAGGAGATGTGCGAGTACTGGGTGAGCAAGGGGGTCACCCCACTGCTCCACTTCGACAGCGACTGGACGGACTTCTTCCCCTATCTCAAGAGCCTGCCGCGCGGCAAGTGCATCCTCAACCTCGACGGCACCTCGGACATCTTCGCGGCCAAGGAGGTGCTGGGCGGCCACATGTGCATCATGGGCGACGTGCCGGCCGCCCTGCTCAAGCTGGGGGATCCGGAGGAGGTGGACGAGTACTGCCGCAGGCTCATAACCGAGTTGGGGGCGGACGGCGGGTTCATCCTCTCCTCGGGATGCACCCTGCCCATCGACGCCGAGCCCGAGAACGTCAAGGCGATGTTCGCTTCGGTGATGAAATACAGGCCGTGAAGGCGGCGGCGGCGATCCCTCGTTGACCGAGATGCATTCGCCTGCGGAGGCCATGCATAGAGAAACCGAAAGATATCGCGATCGCACCGGAAGGAAGGAGCGATAATGGCGACCATGACCGCAAGGGAGCGCATAGATACGGCGATCCGCCTGGGTCAACCGGACCGCGTGCCCGTAGCCCCCATCCTTGACTTCTTCTCCGCCCGCTACGGCGGCATAACCCAGCACGAGATGCTCTTCGACATCAGGAAGGCCGACCGCGCGCTGCTTAAGACCCTGGAGGACCTGGGCGGGACGGATGGATTGAGCTTCTCCTGGGCCGGCCTGGGCCGGGCGCTGCTCATGGTCTTCCCCACTCCCCCACTGGTACCGGGGATCGACGGCTTTCCCGCCGATGAGGAGTTCCAGTTCGTGGAGAAGTCGGTCATGGAAGCCGGTGAGTACGCCCGCATGCAGGAGGAGATCGGCCGTTTCCTGCTGGAGAAGATGAGACTAAACCATCCGGAGCTCTGCACCCTGCCCGGCATGGCCAGGTCCCTCATGGGGCTGGGAATGGCCGCCCTCAAGGTGAATATATCGGTGAAACGCTGGCAGGCCAGGGGCATCGAGCCCCTGGTGGGCGCGAACCTCAACATGACCCCCCTGGAGGGGATATCCATGGCCTTCCGCTCCTTCGACCAGTTCATGCTGGACCTCTTCCGCCACCCGCAGGAGCTCAAGGCGGCGGGGCAGGCGCTGATGAAGCCCCTGATAAACCTGGGCAAGATGATGATCATGGGCAGCGGCATCAAGAGGCTCTTTTTCGGGGGCACCCGCACCAGCGCCTCCTGCATCAGCCCCGCACAGTTCGAGGAGCTGGCCCTGCCGGAGTGGCAGGAGATGGCCTGGCACTTCGCGACCCGGGGGGTCACCCCCCTCCTGCACCTGGACAGCGACTGGACCGCCTTCTTCCCCTATTTCAAGAGCCTGCCGCGCGGCAAGTGCATCCTCAACCTCGACGGCACCTCGGACATCTTCGCGGCCAAGGAGGTGCTGGGCGACCACATGTGCATCATGGGCGACGTGCCCGCAGCCCTGCTCAAGCTGGGGGAGCCGGAGGAGGTGGACGAGTACTGCCGCAAGCTGATCACGGAGATAGGCGCGGGCGGAGGGTTCATCCTCTCCTCGGGCTGCTCGGTCCCCATCGACGCCAAGCCCGAGAACGTCTCGGCCATGCTCACCTCGGTGAAGAAATACAAGCCCTGACGGCACGCCATTGAGCCCGACGGGTAAACGTATATCCGCAAGATCAGCGCGATCGCCTTTTGTTTTATCGACCCTTATATCTTCACTATAATAAAGACCTGAAGAGCGTGCCTTCATATGAAGGCATCCAGGCAACCGGTTTCCGCCGGCAACCGGACTCACCCCTGGAGGTGGTCACCGTATCAGCGGCTTCCTCGCGCAGGCTCATGATGAATATCCCCCGCAGGCTGGCCAATTCCAGGCTTTTCTGGGATTACGTGATGGGGCCCAGCTATAACAGGCATGTGCTAAAGATCGAGCGGGATCTGTACTCGTTCCTCATCGATGTGATAGACGAGAGGTGTGCGCCACCGGAAAACGCCCGCATCCTGGACGTCGGTTCGGGGCCGGGACTCCTTGCGGCGATGCTTGCCGAGAAGTACCCGCATGCCCGCGTGGTCGGAATCGATTTCTCCCCCAGGCAGGTGCGAACCGCAAACCGCCTGCTTTCCCGCCGCCAGGCCGGCAATTGCAGCTTTCATGTGGGCAATGCGGACGATCTTCCCCACGAGGACAACTCGTTCGATCTTGTCGTCAGCACCTTCTCGCTCAGCTCCTGGCCGGATATCAAGCGTGGATTGGCCGAGATCCGCCGCGTGCTCGCCTGCGGCGGCAAGGCCTGCATCATCGACGCGGACAGCAGCGCGACGGAGGAGGAAATCCGCCTTTTCGCCAGAGCGTATGCATCAACGGGAATAAACCGGTATGTAAATGAATGGATAACCAGACGGCTGGTCTTCGGACCGGCCATAGCCATCACCAACCACAAAGCCGCAACGCTGGCGGAAAACGCCGGCTTCTCATCGGTGGCGGCGGAGAAATTGCCGGGCATACCCTTCTTCATATTGGAGCTGCTCAAGTAAGAAGGCTGCCAAGTAAAAAAGGCACGGCGCCCCCTTGTCTCAGGATGATCAACGCTCCCCGTGCGCATACCGTCGCAAGCGATCTCTGATGCAACGGACCGGAAAGAGGTCGCTTTCTTGTTCATGCGGTATTGCAGAGCAAGCGAGACCCAACTCCTTCCTCAGCCGCGGCGATAGTAGCGGAAGTCGCAGATTTCGTCCCCCGCGGCCATCGTCCTGGTCCTCACGAATTCGATCTGGGGAGGGAAGCACTCGGCCTGCCGCACGTCCATCTCACAGAAGATAGTTATAAGCTCGGGGGCTCCCATCTCGCGCATGTAATCGTTGTAGAAGCACCCGGAGTAGTCGAAACCGATGCCACCTTCCACCTCTACCTGCTTCCTCTGCCAGCCGGGTGAGGGGAAGACGCGGGCATTGACCCAATCCAGGCCACGGGCGAAGACCGCTAAGGGGTCCCGCGACCGGGCCATGAGATATCCCAGGAGAACGGAGGGGGTCTTCAGGAATGCTTCCCAGATGACCTGGTGCGTGGCATCCACCGCCGCCTCACCTTCCCCCAGTTCTCCCACCAGGGCGCGGTAGAGGGCCAGCCCCTGCCGGGCCGCGGTGAGGTGGAACCCCATAATCCCCTTCGCACTTTTGCCGTCCTTGCGCAGTTCATCGCGCTGCACGCGGAAGGAAGCGAGGATACGCTCCGCCGCCTCCCTCCCCCATCTCCTTTCCAACTCCCCCTTTAACCTGGCCTCGATCAGCCGGTCGGGGAAATCCTTGCGCACGAGGACGGCGATGACTCCCACCCCGGCGCATGCCAACAGCCAGTATCCTGCCTTGCCTTTTTTCCTGGCCATATCGCCCACTACCTCCCCTGGAAATATGATGCTGAGTTGAATGAAAAGTCAACTATTCACCTCTCATTCTATATCAGCAGGATGGTCGAAACATGAATCGAACGCGGAGATTGACCTCGGCCTACGGCTGGTCCCCTTATAACTGCAAAGATGATAGAATCGTATATCTACGAGAAGGGGACGGCAGGTACCACTCCCTTGCAAGGTGGGACGTTGATCAGGGGGTGATGAGATGGCCGAGAAATCCGAGAAGCAGATGGCCAAGATGGTGGACGCGGTTCAACCTCATTGCGACGAAGCGATCGTGGCGGCGATGACCTGCAGCCACGCGGGTTCCATGGGCTCGCTTCTCGCCTCCAAGCTTGCGGGTGGGATCGGGGGGATGGCGAGAACCTCCGGTCTTCCCAATCCGGTATTCATCGCGGTTGGAACGGATACGATCTATGCATTCGATTACAGGCCCAGGGGGTTCAAGTTCAAGATCAAGAAGGAAGTCGCCCGCTGGCCCCGGGCCGAGATGAACATCGAGGTCGAGGAGACGGGCAAAATGTGCTACTTCACCATGACCACCAGCGGAGGCGAGAGTTACGCCATGGAGGTACCGACCGTCATGAGCGGCAAGGATTTGGTCGCCCTCTTCATCGCCGCGCTAAGGGGGTAAGAAAACATCCTGTCCCCTAACGAACGGCGGAGCCGCGGTTTTCAGCCCTCCAGTATGCCCTCGAAGTTCCCCGAGAATATCCGCTCGAGCTCGCCGTCGGAAAGCGGCAGGGCCTCTATCCAGCCTTTTCTTACCCCGTAGTCGAAGTCCTCTCCGGGGTCCTGCTCCCCGTAGGGACCGTCCGTTCCGTAGAGGCATTTACCGGCGCCCAGGAAGGCGACGGCCTCGCCGATGAACTTCTTGTCCAGATACCCGGGGCCCGAGAGGTCCACGTATACGCCCTCTTTGTCCTTGATATAAGACCACAGCTTGCGGAAATACGGTATCCCGGCATGGGCATAGATGATCTTGAGGCCCGGGTACATCTCCGGGAGCCTGCGGAAGTCGCCGCTTCCCCCCCTGCAGCCAATATGCAGGAGCATGGGGTAGCCGTGCTCCCTGCACCAGGCGGCGACGCCGTCCAGTTCGCTTAGCGGGTACATGTGCCAGAAGGGAACCGCCTTTACCCCCACCATACCGGGGTGTGCGCTCCACCTCTCTACCTCGGCCACGGGATCTTCCTCGGCCGCGGGATTGATGAATATCCACCCCATGAAGCGGTCCGGGTTCTCCCTCACCACCTGGGCCACGGGGGCGTTATCGGGCCGCGTGTAAAGAGCGTATTTCTTCCCCAGCAGGACGATGTTGTTGCCCTTCCTGTCCAGCAATATCTCGTAGAGTGACTGTCCCAGGGGGTTGACGCGGTAGAGGCAGTTTCTCATCAACTTCCCGAGGTTGTTCTCCAGGCGGCTCCCCGAGAGGTAGAAGGGCTCGTTTGCGGCGGCGATCAAGGCGGCCTTGTCTATACCGTGCTTATCCATACAGGCTATCATGCGTGCCGGGGGGAGTATCTCCGGCTCGTAATGGACATGAGCATCGATGATCATGTTTTCACCATCCTGAATAGACGCGTCATATGCATCGGGTCCCTCGCAGCATATCACAGTCTTCGGCAGATGATGCCGGTTGACTTGCTTTGTCCTTCAATCGAACTTCACGTGGGCCCGGATGCGCTGGTAGCTCTTCTCCGGGAAATCGGGGTCGTCTATGCCGATGCGGATAGGATATCTACTTACATCATCAATAATAGAGGGGGATGATGAGGTCTCATCCCCCTCTTTTAACTCAACTGCGAGCGCTAAATACGGGTGCGCTTCTTGAACCTCCTGAGCCCCGTGCCCACGACGGAGAGAAGGCCGAGGCTCAATCCCAGCACGAGGATTCCCGCTCCTGCCCCCGGTCCGCACGGCAGGGGCTCCGGCGTGGTATCTTCGGCGAAGGATGCTTCTATGGTGTGATCGGCCTCCACACAAGTGAAGGTATGGCTCGCGACGGCTCCCACACTCGTCCCATCCACCAGCACATCCGCCACGTGGTAGCCGGTATCCGGGGTGATGGTAAAGGACTGATCCGATCCATAACTTACACTGACCGTGCCCGCTGGAGCTATGCTTCCTCCCGCGCCGGCGGAGGCCGTTATCTCGCAGGTGATCACCGGGCCGCTGATGCCGTCTATCCAGTCACACATGGGCAGGTACATGAGGTTTTTAGCGTTGGGGTCCCTGTCCATGTCCATCATCAGCACATCGAGGTGCTGACCGGGCAACTCGATTCCACTGGTGTCCATCCCGTTCATCCTGGCATAACCGATGTTTGTGCCCTCCCTGTTCAACCTGATGAAGGTCGGCACCCCGGGCAGGTCATCGGCATGCAGCAGGTTGAGGCCATACCTCTCGGCACCTGCGGTATTGGCGATCATGATATCGGCGAAGAGCCGGGTCGTATAATACCATTCGGCTATGTTGCTGGGCCCCTCGTAGCAGCACTTGGCTATGTCGTGAAGATCCGATACCTCGTCCGAGGAGCTCGTGTACCTGCGCGCATACGCATCGCTGGCGATCTCGTCCGAGTTGACCCAGCGGTAGAGATAGCTGGTGCTGCTGGGGATATACATCCTGTCGTACGGCATGAACCCGCTCATGGGATCCCACATGAAACTCGGCAGTATGGCATCCAGGTTGCCGAAAGCCGGGAAGCTCTTCTCGCTTACCGGACCGCTCAGGAATCCCATGGCCGACTCGTTCATGGTGATGGGGTTGAAGTTGTTGTCGAATACGATGCCGAAAAGCGCCTCGTTCGTCCAGCGCACCTTCTTCTGGTAGACCTCACCACTGAGAAAATGGAACAGGTCCCGGGACATCGCTATCCTCAGGATGACGTCGCTGCGCGGGTCGGCATCGAGGTCCGCCGTCCTTGCGTAGAACTCCGATTCCTCGTCCGGTGCCGCATCCGCCATCATCGCGTTTACCTCGACCCCCAGATAGGTGGTGGGGACGTATCCGATCTCCGAGGTCGGCATCAGCACATCCATGGTGCCCGCTCGCAGCATGTTCAAGGTCGTTGCGTATGTACCCAGGCTGGTGGTGTTTATCAGGTTCTGGAATGCTCCGGGGAGGAAGTCAGCCACGATCCTCAGTACGTCCTGGTTGATGGGGACCGCGTTCGGGGTCATCAGGGCGTCCAGGGCTATGACACCGGCGATGTTGTTGTAGCCGATGTCCGCGGTGGTAGCGGGGTTGCCGTCGAAGTCCCAGCAGGCGAAGTCTGCCGTCATTACCGCCCCGAGGGAATCGCCGGCCACATACAACCTCTTTTTCCTGACGTTCTGGTCCGGGAACTCCGTCTTTATCAGGGTGTAGATATCCTCCATGGCTACCTTGAGGCCGAACTCGGAGAGGTAGGGCGCGGCATCATCTGTAATGAAACCCTGGAACGTCCTGCCGTCGATGGCCAGTTCGCCGTAATAGTATTGATCGATCGCGTCCGCGGCTTGCTGCAACAGGCCCGGATTCTGTGTCTCCGCGGCAAGATGCCCCAGCCTCTCGGCCTCGTTCAGGCCGGTCGTGTCCTCGAGGTTGTTCACCCTTCTGTCCAGGGTCCAGACCTCGATATTCATTCCCCTGTCCGCTTTAGCCAGGGACACGAGCTGCTTGGCGAAATAATCGAAGCCGTTATTCCCCGCGTGAAGCCCCGAGAGCGCCACGACCACCGCGTTAGCCTGCGCGCTTTCCGTGCCGTTTACCGCATAGCGTTGATACGGGATGTAATCAAGCACCTCCGGGTAGGACACGGCTACATCGAGGCTTGGCTTGGCATACAGATATCTCTGTTCTATCAACACCTCCACCCCGTGACCGCTCCAGGTTCTGGAACTCTCGCACAATTCCGGCGGCAAGCTCGGGCTCGGGGATGTTGCTCCGGATAGAGCGCCTCGCGGCGCCCCGTACACCGTACCCATGGTAAGTAAAGCCATGAGTATCGCCGCAACAGCTACAGATAAAACCTTTGCCCTCATCGACATCTCTGTACTCATCGTTCCTCTCCCCTCCTTGTGCCTGGCTCAATATTAAGGCCCAACCCATGTGCTGGATCGGGCCGGTTTCACCATTCGCTCCCCGCGGGTTAGGTGACCAGTTTGTAACCCGCGGCTCGTAGCGTCCCTGTCACCCCGCGTAATCTGGGAACACCCCTTCGGCTGCAGGATCTCACGGCTGCAATAAAGATCCTGAATACCTCATATGCCGGCAGTCCTGCATATTAGCTGGTGGTACTGTCAGAAACACCTTGCTTTTATATCCATTCCCCCCATATGCTCAAGTACGAGAGAAGTCGACATATTGAATGAAGCTTCATTCAATTATATTATCAATGAACCATGGATAAGGCAAGCAAGAAGCGCGTGGAGATCATGGAAGCGGCCTACAAGGTCTTTTCCGAAAAGGGCTATCACTCCACGAGGATAGAGGATATAGCAGTGGAGACCGGGATGGCCCAGGGTCTCTTCTACCGTTACTTCGACAACAAGCTGGACCTCTTCTCGCAGATAATCGACATGATCATTGCGCGCATAGCCGCGGGTGTGATGTCCGACGCCCCGGGCTCATCCGACACCCTCGAGGAATACACGGAACAATTGGAAAGGGCCGTGGACAACCTGTTCGAGATCTTCGTGGAAGACCCTATCATATCCAAGCTGCTGTTCTATGAGGCGCGGAGCGTCGACGACACGGTGAACAAGAAGATACAGGACTCCCTGGATCTATTCGCCGATTTCTCCTCGCAGTATATAAAGGATGGGATCGAAAAGGGGTTCCTGCGCCCGGACATCGAGTTACGGGAGACCGCCTATGCTTTCAACGCCCTGATCTTCGAGGGCGCGCGCCGCATAATGCTGGCCAAGGACAAGAAGAAGGCAAAAAAGGTGTGGAAGAAGGTCATCGTCGACCTGGCGATAGGCGCTACGGCGAGGCATTAATCCTGAGCCAAGCCGCCCGGGAGTCAAGAAGCGGCCGGAGGACACCGATTCATATCCCTTTATCGTTTTATGCCTAAGACGATGTACTGATAGCTTCGCCGCGCCAGGCAGGCAATACGCGCGACCGAGGCGTACAGCGTGACCGCTATATGGCCGGGCATAACACCCCGGCTGGATTACGCCGCTGAAGCGCCGTTCCCGTGCCTCGAGATATCTTCTCTAAAAGCCCAGCTGATCCCTGAGCGCGTTGAAGTCCGCCTTGTACGCCTCCAGCTCCTCGGGGCTGAGGTCCTCCGGCCACTTCGCCTCGAACGAGCCCGCGAGCTCCCCCAGCCTCTTCGCCGCGCCCACGTACTTCATGACCTTGGCCAGGTCCCCCCGCAGGGTCATATCGCCCTGGATGGTGGCCTTCAGGGCCTCCGTCTCTCCCCTCACGATGCTCTGCCACAGCTCGTAGGTGCCGCTCATGAAATAGGGCGCCTCGTCGGCGGCTTCCTTCGGGATCAGCTTCGCCTCGGTGCATGTCCCCGCCGACAGGCATACCTTCAGGTGCAGATCCTCGTACACCCCGTACTCCGGTTTGGCGCCGATCCCCATGGCCATGACCGTGTCCCAGGCCTTGCCGACTTCCTTGTACTCGTCGTCCTGGTTGATGGTTTCCCTGTATTTGTACACCCATTCCGGCGTCCCCAGTATGTAAGGCTCCTGGTTGGATTCCAGCCTCTCCTGCAGTATCTTCTCGTATGTATCGTCCCATTTCTTCGTGCCGTATTTAGCCGCCATATCATTCCCCCTATCTTTTCCAGCTCGCTAAGTACTCGCCAGGCATACATCCCCGGCTCGCGGGGCACCTCAAGCGCTGACCATGGCATCACTCCCGAATATCTCCGCTACTTCCAGTACCATATTTGCCGCTGACTAGACGGGCGTGGCATCCCCGGCGCCGTTGGGGTCGAGCTGTGCCCTTATCTTCCTCAGCCAGATATGACAATCGCCCAGGAGCGGCCCGATCCTGGCGTCATAGGGTGAATGCAGCTTAGCCAGCTCCTTCCCTCTGGAGATGAGTTCGGAGGGGGAGAACGAGCTGATGCGCTCGAAATCCTCCTCGCTCATCTTCCCTATCTCCTCCACCCAGGCGCCCAGGGCGGAGAGGTAGCGGCACCTCCGCAGCGATTCCCTGTTGATGTCCTCCTGCAGATCCAGGTGCCCCTGCCCGGACTCCCGATCGGTGGGATCCCAGGCGCATATGTTCTCTATGTAGATCTCGTGATAATGGTTGAAGGGGACCCCCCACATGCCCTCCCCGCCGTCGTCTGCGAGCTGGCCCGTGGCGATGTACTTCTTCTTGTTCTCGATGGCGATCTCCTCCATGGGTGTCGCCAGGCGGCTGGTAAGGATGGTGGTGCTCGGGGCGCACAGGAAGGCCCCGGTCCTCCCGCACATGCCGTGCGCCGGCAGCGAGCCGACCTTGAGGAGATGGGTCACCATGACGTCTCTGAAGGGCTCCTCCCCCAACATTCCGAGGGCCTTGCCACCGGTCTCCTCGAGGATCCTGTCCAGTACCTTCCTCTCGTATTCGAATTCCCGGCGCGAGTTCGCCGCCAGTATCATGATGAAGGCGATGGACGGCAGCACGTCGTAGAGGTTCTCCCTCAGCGCCACGGCCTCCATGTTGGTGTCTCCCAATGCGAAGACGGCCATCCCCCTGGCCGCGAAGCCGACCGTGTATCCTATGTCCTCCTCCCCGATGGCGGTAAGCGCCCTGTGCCTGCTCTCGTAATCCTCGAAATAGACGTACCTGACCTCGAGGTTTTCGGGGAAGTTCTTTATCTT
>JAFGDU010000167.1 GCA_016931915.1 Actinomycetota bacterium | reverse complement strand
TTGCCGTACATGTCGATCTGGGCGCCGCCCAGGAAGCAGTAATCGACCATGCCGCGGCAGAGGGTCTCCATTACGTCGCACATTCCGCTGGCCATGACCGCCTTGTAGAAGGTGCGTGAATCACCGACCGAGATGGGCATGGTGGGAAGAAGCGGCGCGATGCCTCCGGCCTCGAAGATGATCACCAGGTTGGGGGCATAAGCCTTCTGGGCCAGCATGGAAGCGGCACATGGGGCGCCGGTTCCTACCGCTACTGCGGCTCCGTCCTCCAGGTTGCGGGCGGCGGCGCAGATCATCAACTCCATGGTATTGTAATCGCTCATGATCCACCTCCTCCGTTGAGGTCAATGAGGTTTTCGATGGCTCGCAGCTGGTTTATGCGCTCGATCCCGCCGCACAACTCCAGATACTGGCTGAAGTCCCTCGTGCGGTATATATACTTGTCAAGAAACTTCTTGAACTCCTCCGGGTCTTTCTCCACGTTCAGCCACAGCCTCAGGTGGTCCTCGTCGGAGAAGTACTCGTATGGCATGTTGCCCGGAAAGCTGCCGTAGGGAACCTCGCATACCGCATCTACGAGATAGTAGGGGATTACCGTGGCGGTTGGGTCTGAACGGATCTCATCGTTGGAGATGAGCCTCTCGGTGGTGATGATAAGCGTCTTCGATGCCCTTGCCAGCTCCAGGTCGGTGATGGATATACCCTTCACTCGGCAGTTGCCGTAGATGTCGGCTTCGTGAACGTGTATGGCGGACACGTCGGGCCAGAGGGCGGGATAGAGGACGTATTTCTCGCCCGTGAACGGGCATTGCACCACCTTTGCGGCGCTGTGTTTGAAGGTGTCCGTGCCCATGATGTTGCGGGCCGGCATGAAGGATACTCCGGCCACGGCAGCCTTTAAGCGGACGGCCATTGCATAGTTGGTCCACTCGCAGGACTGCACCTTTCCGCTCTCCATGTAGCGGCGGGAGTTGGGCGACAGGCCGCGGGCCTCCAGCCCGATGATGTAGGCGATATCACAACGGTCGAATACCTCTCCGGCGGCAAGTATCTGAAAATCGTGCGTAGAGGTGTGGCCGGCGAAGGCCATGTTTCTCTTGCGCTGCCGTACTATCTCGTGGCATACGGCTGTTGGGATACGATTTGCACCGAACCCTCCGATGGCCAGGTATTCACCGTCGTGGACGTACTTGCCGACCGCCTCGCTGACGGTCATTACCTTGCTTACCAACGCCCTTTTCTTGCCGTGGAAGAACTCCCTTGCCTTATCGGCGTCGGGGTCCATGAAAAGGGGCCCCTCGCCTTCGGCTATTACTTCGAACATGCTCCCTTCCCTCCCTTGTCATCTTGACGCACGGTCATAATCGCGCAAACCGATAAGTAGGATATCATTAAGTAAAAGAGGTGGCAAACCATTAAGGAGCACTTGTCATTTTACCTTCTGAAGTGTTAAATGTAACCCAAGCAGGGGATACTATATTCTACTGGTAAATATCTTGCATCGGGGCACATCTACAGCACCTTTCACAACAGCGTAGCACCATCTTTGGCCTGGTCCGCTATGGAAAGGGGGAGCGAAAGTGAGCGAAGTCGTCTGGAAGCCCTACGGAGACTACGTCGAGAAGTCCAACATCGCCAGGTTCATGCGCAAGCACGGCATCAAGGATTACGAGGAGCTGGTGCAGAAAAGCTGCGACGAGCTGGAGTGGTTCTGGGATGCCATCATGGAGGACCTGGAAATCCAATGGTACAAGCCCTACGAGAAAGTACTCGACGACTCGGGGGGGAAGCCGTGGTGCAAGTGGTATGTCGGGGGCAAGACCAACGTGGTCCTCAACTGCCTGGACAAGCACATGAACACACCGGTGAAGGACAAGCTTGCTTTCATCTGGGAGGGCGATGATGGAGCGATACGCAGATACACGTATAAGGACGTGTACCGCGAGGTCTGCAAGATGGCCAACGCCCTCAAGAACCTGAAGGTAGGAAGGGGCGATACGGTCGGCATCTATATGCCCATGAGCCCGCAGATCATCTTCGCCCTCCTTGCCTGCCTGAAGATCGGCGCCCTGGCCATTCCCATCTTCTCCGGTTTCGGCCCCGTGCCGGTATCGGCGCGTCTTAGGGACGCTGAGGCGAAGGTACTTATCACCGCGGACGGCTCAATGCGCAGGGGCAAGATATTCCCCATCAAGGAAAACGCCGACGAGGCCGTGGACATGGTGCCCTCCATCAAGCACGTAGTCGTCTACCGCAGGGCGGGCATTGACATCCCGTGGCATGCGACCCGGGATATATGGATGCACCAGCTGGTGCAGGGCATGCCGGAGGAATGCCCCACGGAGGAGATGGACTCCGAGGACTACGCCCTCATGATCTACACCTCTGGGACCACGGGCAAACCCAAGGGAGCGGTGCACACCCACGGGGGCTGCCTGGCGCAGATATGCAAGGAACTGGGCTATTACTTCGACGTCAAGGAAGACGACGTCTTTTTCTGGCTTACCGATATAGGCTGGATGATGGGGCCCTGGATGATCATCGGGGTCATGAGCTTCGGCGGCACCTTCGTTATCTTCGAGGGGGTCCCCGATTACCCGGAGCCGGACCGCTTATGGGAACTGGTGGACAGGCATGCCGTTACCACTTTCGGCATCTCGCCCACGGCCATCCGCATGCTCATGCGCTTCGGGGAAGGGTGGATTGACAAGCACGACATCTCCAGCCTGCGCCTGCTGGGCTCCACGGGAGAGCCGTGGGATCCCGAGTCATGGATGTGGTTCTTCGAGAAGGTGGGCAAGAAGAAGCTCCCCATCATCAATATCAGCGGCGGCACCGAGATCGTGGGCTGCTTCCTCTCGCCTCTGCCCATAACCGATCTCAAGCCCATGACCCTGCGCGGCCCGGGGCTGGGGATGAGCATAGACGTCTATGATGACGACGGCAAGCCGGTGCGCGGGGAAAAGGGCCACCTGGTGGCGACCAAGCCTGCTCCCTCCATGACCAGGGGTTTTTGGAAAGACCCCGATCGTTACATCGAGACCTACTGGTCTCGCTGGCCCGATATCTGGTACCACGGGGACTGGGCGTCCGTCGACGAGGACGGTTTCTGGTTCCTGCACGGCCGTTCCGACGACACCATAAAGGTGTCCGGCCGCCGCACGGGGCCGGCCGAGATCGAGGCGGCGCTAATCGAGCACGAGGCGGTGTCCGAGGCGGCGGTCATCGGCGTGCACCACGATATCAAGGGTGAAGCGGTGGTCTGCTTCGTAGTGCTGCGTCACGAGTTCCAACCTACAGACGACCTGAACGAGTCCATCAAGGACAAGGTGGCGGAGATACTGGGCAAGGTCGGCCGTCCGGACGAGGTTCATTTTGTCGGAGCCCTTCCCAAGACGCGCTCCGCGAAGATAGTGCGCCGCCTGATCAAGGCGAAATACCTGGGCGAGGAGCTGGGCGACCTGGCTTCGGTGGAGAACCCCCAGGCCTTCGACGAGATCCCGGTCCGCGGGGAGTAGGCAGGCCGGGGGTACAGGTCCTCGCTCCTGTAGGGTTTGTGTTTCCTAGCCCGAGGATGGCGGTCCTCGGGCTAGGTCTATATCCGGACCTGCGACAAGGCTGGTCGTCGTCGCAGGCTCCTCCGAGCACCTTGCTCGCCGGGCAGGTTGTTGTTAAGACGAAGGGGCGCTCGATGACCGTTATCCCCGGATCCCGGGAAGTGGGTTCTGGGCTTAACGACACTCGAACAAAGTCACAATCTCCTGGATTCTGCATATGCACGGATGTTCCAATGTCGCTTCAGACCGACCCCGCAGTTCCCAGGCAGTGTTTTCTATGCTGGACGACACCCGGCTTGGCATGGAGTCAATTAACCGCTTCAATGCACGATTCTTTGCTTCGGACCGACCCCCGGTTCCCGGAAAGTGCATTCTATGCGGGCTACGCCCGATCGGTATACTGCTTTCCGTTGCGGTGCAAGACACACGGATCATTTCGTCCTTTGCTGCTTCCTAGGCGTGAATGCTCACACATATGGGGCTAACCTTCCGGGGTGGTTGCGAAGATGGATAGTGATTTGAATCCAAATCTGCTTTAGTATTGTGCGGGGGGTTGCCGCTTCTCGCATTACTGCATCAAGGGAGGAGATAACGTGGATGAGTGGGACGCTGTAGTAGTAGGAGCCGGTGTGGGAGGCCTGTCGGCGGCGGTGCTCCTGGCCCAGGTGGGCATGAAAACGCTTGTGGTGGAGAAAGACGACCGGGTAGGAGGGCGTGCCCTGTCGCTACATGGTGAGGAAGTCAGGGATAAAGGGGTGGATTGGTACCGCCGTCTATTAGGAGGGCAATACAGCTACTTGATCGCATCCGAACCATCCCTGGACGAGATGGTCGATAATGGGATCCTGGATGGCTATACCCTTGACCTGGGCTATCATGCCGTCAGCGTTGCGGGAGAGGGGTATTTCGCCATGCTGCGCGACCTCATCGGCGGTTATGGCGACAGGCAAGTCATCATCAATCCCTGCCTGACAGGTTCCTGGATCGACGGGCAGTTCTACGAGGAGTCCCCCTTGAGCAACATGCAGCGGGTCGACGACAAGCTCTATACCGAGTTCAAGAGGATCGGAAAGAGGTTTTTCGATTTCTTCGGGCCTTTTTTTGACGCGACCCCCCAGCAGTTGGAGGAGCTGGACAGCCTGTCCCTACACGAACACCTGGTGAAGACCGGGTTCGCGGAGAGCAAGATAATCTACGATTACCTGCGCTGTTTCGGAACCCTGTTTACGACCATCAACGATCCCAACGACATCTCCATGGGCGACATGACCCGTTATGCGCTGCAGGTGATAATGCCGGCCGTCATGAAAGGGGGCCCCGTCTACGTCGGCGGTTTTACCGAGAACGGGATAATGACCTGGTCGCAGGCCATTGCCGACAGGTTCATCGGCTTCGGCGGAGAGGTACGCCTCGAGGTCAGCATGAAGTCAATAGAGGTCGAGGGCGATACGGTTACCGGCATTACGATCGAGGGAGCAGGGGGAGAGGAATTCATCCCGGCACGGCGTGTCGTCTTCAATATCCCCATACAGGAGCTGTTCAAGTATATCGACGAGCGGGCATTCCCAGGCGATTTCACCACTAGGGTAAAGTCGTTGTACGGCTATGGAAGCCTCAGCCCGTACATCGGCCTCACTGGATTGCCGGTTCCCGAAGAACACGCCAAGCGCCTCATGAAGACGCCCTGCGTGGTGCCGCGCTCCGAGGGCTTCGACTGGGACGTATACATGGCCTGGAATATCCAGTCCTATATCGAGCCGAGCTGTGCCCCCGAGGGGAAACATCTCTTTACGGCCTACCTTCCCCTGACCGAGAAGGAGTCGCACAACCGCGAACTGGTGATGAAGGCAGTAAAGGCCGTCCCGGATTTCCTGGAGAGCGTATACCCCGGGTTCAAGGATTATATCGAATGGGAGCTCTACCCGGTATGCGTCAAGCTGGAGGGCGTGGCCAAGAGCGTGACCCAGGCGGGCAGCCTGAAGCCCGACGTAAAGGCCCCAGGCATAGAGGGACTGTATTTCGCGGGAGACACGGCGCGGGGCTACGGCGTTGCCATGGACTGCGCGTGTTCCAGCGGGATACTATGCGCCTCGGCCATAACCGGCCTCGACTACGGAATAAAATAGCACGTTCTAGAGTATGCATCGCGTAAGTTAGGTTTTTCGCGAAGCGGAAAACCGTATTGCGAGGAGTCAGCGACGAAGCAAGCCCGTTTTTACACAAGGTCATGGAGACAAGACTTCTTGCAACGGTGCCCCAGAGCCTTGTAGCCTCGTCAGTCGATCGTTGCCGTATCTTGAACGAGATCGCCACGTCGCTGCACTCCTCGCGACAAGCGTGGAGGCCTGGCACGTGCACATAGGACAGTAAAGCCAAGCGTGTTGTTGTCTGAACCCTGCACAGCGTAAGAAAAGGCGCCCCTGCGGGGGCGCCTTTAAGCCTTGCGTTTATCTACAGAGCAGGTCCTCCCTTGAGGCTCAGGATCTGGCGGGTCTCGTCGGGAGTTGCGGGCTCACGGTCGGCGAGCTGTACGATCTTTACGGCCTTCTCGACCTGTTCGTAGGAACCCTTGGCCAGCACACCCTTGCTGACGGTGACGTTATCCTCGAGGCCGACGCGTATGTGACCACCCTCAACGGCTGAGATGAAGGCGCCACGGAACTGTGCCGGTCCGACGCCGCAGGTACTCCAGGTGGCATCGTCGGGGATGAGTTCCCTGAAGCGGTAGAAGTTGGCGAGGTCCAGGGGGCAGCCGCCGAGGACGCCCCATACGAACTGGTAGTGCATGGGCTCTACGAAGATACCCTGGTGGCGGACGAAGAGGGTGTTGTATATTCCGCCGTAGTCATAGACCTCAAGCTCGGGCTTGGTCCCGGCCTCCTTCATCTCCTTGGCGAAATCGACCAGCATCTGGAAGGTGTTGGTGAACACCGTCTCGCCCAGGATGACATGGTTCTTCCAGTCGCCGAGCGCGAAGTTCATGGAGTTGGTGTTAAGAGAGGCCATCTCCGGCTTCAATGCCTTGACCACTCCGATGCGCTCCTCCGGTGTAGCGCCGATACCGATAGCGGTGGAGAGGTTGATGACGATGGGGCACTTCTCGGTTATCCCCTTAACGATCTCCCTCAGCACGTCTATGCTCGCCGTGGGAAATCCGCTCTCCGGATCGCGCGCGTGGATGTGCACGATGGCGCAACCCGCGTTGTAACACTGGTACGCTTCCTCTACGAACTCCTCGACTGTATAGGGCACGGCCTCGTTCTGTGACTTCATCGTCGCGGCTCCGGCTAAAGCCGCGGTGATGATGCATTTATCCTCGAGTGACATGGCAACACCTCCTGCTAATGCCTGAAAAACGCCGAATCAGCTGGCGTTCCCCCTTTGCCGGAAGCGGGGGAAACATAACAATCCTAATACAGACTCCGCCAAAAAATCAATTTCACCTCATTGAGACCTGGAGACGGCGGACGCGGGGAAAACGGGATGAGCCGGTGATGTGTGGTTTGATACGGGGGCAGTTGCGTGGCCGGATATGGGCCTGGTTAAACGGCGGTAGAAACGAAAGCGTCACCCCGTCGAAAAGTGCATTTGCCGCCGCTGCGGACCTTAATCGGGGGTGTAAAGGAGGCGGCCTTTTGGTAAGGTAAAGGTGTTCCACACGATGAGGTAATGGAACCGTGCCCGCGGGGGAGACAGGTGATAGGAGGAGGAGAGAGATGGAGCAAGCAAGCCCCGGACAGATAAAGAAATACATCAAACAGCTCAAGCAGCGAGAGGAGCAGTACCTGTATTACCTTGGACAGCTCGCCTTTCAAGCGGGTGAGGAAGGTAAGCTCGAAGATCCAGGCATGCTTGAGGCTTACCGGACCTTGAAGGAGATCCAGGCTCAGGCCCTGCAATGGGAGACCTCCATGCAGCAGATAAAGGCCGCCAAGGAAGCGGTCCAGAAACCCCGCTGTGCCAACTGCGGTGAGTTGGTGAAGGGGGCGGCGTTCTGCCCCAGTTGCGGCGCCCCGGTTGCACTGCCTGCCGCGGCGGCGGTCGCCCCCGCCCCGATGCCCGCCGCGCCTGCCGGCAAGGTCTGTGCATCCTGTGGCGAACCTCTCGATGACGATGCCGTGTTCTGCGGCAACTGCGGCGCACAGGTGGTCCAGGCGCCTGTGCAGGGTGAAGGCGCGCCTCCCGCCGCGGAGCCACCGCCACCTCCCGTCACCGAAACGACTACCCCCCCAGCGCCGCTCGCTCCAGCCGCCGCGGAGCCACCGGCCGGGGAGGCGGCCACGAGCCAGAAGCCGGGCCCGGCACAACCGCAGGAATCAGAGGAAGCCATGCCGCCGGTGGAGGAGACTTTGGCGTGTCCCAACTGCAACACGCCCATTCCCGAGAAAGACATGCGCTTCTGCCCCGATTGCGGGACGAAAGTACGGGAATGATCCAGGTATATACGGGAGATGGCAAGGGAAAGACCACGGCGGCGCTCGGCCAGGCCCTGCGGGCCATAGGCCATGGCATGAAGGTTTTCATGGTCCAGTTCATGAAGGGGCGGACGTACGGAGAACTTCTGACCTGTGAACGTTGCCTGCCCGAGCTCACCATCGTCATGTCCGGACGCGACGAGTTCGTGAAGAAAGGAGAGCCCGAGGAGGTAGACCTGCGCATGGCCAGGGAGGGATTTGAGCTGGCCAAGAAGGTCGTGGCGGAAGGCGGCCACGACATGCTCATACTCGACGAGATAAACGTGGCCGTGGATTACGGCCTCCTCCCCTTGCAGGAAGTACTCGATTTTCTGCGTTCCTGTCCGCTAGAGATGGAGATAGTGTGTACCGGCAGGTACGCTGCGCAGGAGATCATCGACCTGGCGGATCTGGTAAGCGAGGTCCGCGAGGTAAAGCACCATTACAACAAGGGTGTTGAGATGAGGCAGGGTATAGAGTACTGAATCGAAAGCAGACGGGTAGGGCACGCACGGAGGGGTAAGCGATGGAAGAAAAGAAGCGATGGCTCGAGGAAGAATACGCATCGTCCCCGCTGCGGGACGCCGTATTCAACACCGTCTCCGGCGACAGAGTCGAGCCGCTATATACCCCCGAGGATATAGGGGGCCTGGACTACGATGAAGACCTGGGCTACCCGGGCGAGTATCCATATACGCGCGGGGTACAGCCGAATATGTATCGCGGCCGTTTGTGGACCATGCGGCAGTTCGCCGGCTTCGGAAGCGCGGAGGATACCAACCGCCGCTACAAGTTTCTGCTGGAGCGCGGAACCACCGGCCTCTCGGTAGCCTTCGATATGCCCACCATCATGGGCCGCGACTCAGACGATCCCCGCGCCGAGGGCGAGGTAGGCCGCTGCGGCGTGGCCATAGACTCCCTCGCCGACATGGAGACGCTATTCGACGGCATCGAGCTGAGGGATATAACCACCTCCATGACCATCAACGGCCCCGCCTCGATACTCCTGGCCTTCTATCTCTGCGTGGGGGAAAAACAGGGAGCATCATTCTCCGAGTTGGGGGGGACCATCCAGAACGATATCTTAAAGGAATATATCGCCCAGAAGTCCTGGATCTTCCCGCCCCGTCCCTCCATGCGCATCATAACCGATATCCTGGCCTTCTGCTCTTCTGAGGTGCCGCGCTGGAACACCATCTCCATCTCCGGATACCACATCAGGGAAGCGGGTTCCACCGCCGTGCAGGAGCTGGCCTTCACCCTGGCGGACGGCTTCGCCTACGTCGAGGCCGGCATCGCGGCCGGGCTGGACGTTGACGATTTCGCCCCGCGCCTTTCCTTCTTCTTCAACTCCCACGTGGACTTCTTCGAGGAGATAGCCAAGTACCGCGCGGCAAGGCGCATCTGGGCCCGCCACATGAAAGAGAAGTATGGGGCGCGCGACCCACGCTCCTGGATGCTGCGCTTCCACACCCAGACGGCAGGATGTTCACTCACCGCCCAGCAGCCGGAGAACAATATCGTACGCACTGCCTTCCAGGCACTTTCCGCGGTGCTGGGAGGTACCCAGAGCCTGCATACCAACTCCATGGACGAGACCCTCGCCCTGCCCACGGAGAAGGCGGTGGAGATCGCCCTGCGCACCCAGCAGCTCATCGCCTACGAAAGTGGTGTCACCAACACCATCGATCCCCTTGCCGGCTCCTATGCCGTGGAGGCGATGACCGACCGCATGGAGGAGCAGGCAGAGGATTATTTCCGCAGGATAGAGGAGCTGGGCGGGGTGCTCTCCGCCATCGATCAGGGCTTTTTCCAGCGCGAGATCGCCGACGCCGCCTACCGCTATCAGAGGGAGATCGAGAGGGGTGACAAGGTGGTGGTGGGGGTGAACCGCTTCCAGAACGAGAACGAAACCCTGACCATAGACCTGCTCAAGATAGATCCCGCGGTCGAGAAGAAGCAGCGCGAGAACCTGGCCGCGCTACGTTCCTCCCGCGCCGCCGCGGATGCCGAAGCGTGCCTTTCAGCACTCTCAGAGGGTGCCCGTGGAGAAGCCAACCTCATGCCGTTGATCCTGTCCTGTGCACGCGCGTACTGCACGGAAGGTGAGATCATCGCAGCCCTGCGCGACGTATTCGGAGAGTACAGGGAGACCGCCCTCTTTTAAGGGATCAGGTCTCTCGTTTCGCATAGCGGAGTATATATTCTGGATTTCGCCCCCATCCAGCTCGAGCGATTCACCTGGCGGGATACCCGAATATACGGAAAGAAATACCTGACCCCCTGGGGCAGAAAAGGACCGGGGTGCTACCCCGGTCCCGTGCGCCTTCGAGTTCCGCTATTCCTTCAGCAGCTTGGCTTTCTGCTTGTCGAACTCATCCTGGGAAATATCGCCCTTGTCGCGCAGCTCCGATAGCTTGTGCAGTTTATCGGCTGCATTGGCCGCCTTGTCGTAATCTCGCTCGGCGGTGTAGGCCTCCTGCATTTCCACGTCCGCCGCGGTGATGGGGCGGAAGATGAGGTAAAACAAGGCACCGAAGAAAGGCAATACGATGATTACGAATACCCACAGCGCCTTGACCCAACCGTTCATGTCTTCGCGCGCGAAGAGGTCCATGAGCACGAACACCCAGATCATGATCAGCGGGATCCATATGAGAAGTACGAAGAACACATCCCAGAAGGATATCCCATCGGCTGCCATTCCCTTCCTCCTTTCAGTTCATTTATGTCCTTGATATTGCTTAATACGGCAAGGATAGACAGGATTATTATTCCCAATCGCAGGAGCTTTAACCGCGGGAGAAACAACCCTGCAATCCGCTGACAGACTACCGGGGATCGACGGCATCTCGTTCCGCCCGCAGGCTCCAGATAACCGCGAGCCCCTTTTTTGCCCCGAGGTGGTTGCTGACGCATTCGCATTTTACCTGGAAGAGGAAGAAGATGTTCTCGTCCCTGTCGTCCATGGTCTCGAAGTTGCCCTGGCCCTTGGAGAGGATCACATCGGCAGCGTAGAAACGTTCCCTGAAGAGAGGGGAACACCGCTCCATGTTCACTCCGGCCATGGCCATGCCGGTGGTTATCACCTCGCAGACCTGGTCCAGGCCCACGTCGCCGGCATCCTTCAGCAGCGCATCGTTTATCGCGGGGCCGCCCCGGACCGCAGCGGTGAGTTCCAGGTGGGGGAACTCGTGCAGGAGGATCTCACAGAGGAAACGGTCCAGCGCTATCTCCCCGGCGTTGTCGCAGACGAGCAGGGCATGGGAAGCCTTGTCCAGGTCGTGGCGGAGAAGGGCGCTGTCATCGATGAATGGCTCGGACTCCAATACCCGCGCGAGGTTCTCCTCCAGGTCTCCCGGATCGGCCTGGGCGCCGAAGTCGATGATGTTGCCGGCAACGGCCGCCTGCAAGGCGTAGAACAACGGGTCGGAGTGCCTTTCCGCCTCGGCCCTGATCCCGGGAAGAAGCGCCATAGCCTTACGGTTGCTCTCCTCCTTGAGCTGCAGAAAGGGATCTTCGACCTCCGACAGCTCCTTTATACGGTCGTAAAACACCGCTGCGACCTCCGGCGGGCTCGCGGAGGGATCGACATCCCTGAGCACGGATGCCGTCAAACGCATGGTCCGGCGCAATGCCTCGCCTCCGAGTCCGCTCAAGCGCGCGGCCCTGTAGGCTTGCGCCATCATGCAGGGGTAGCATTCGGCTTCCAGCCTCATAACGCCTCACTGTCCAGGCGGATACGGTCTCCGGCGGCCAGGTCGAGGAAAGAGGAGGGAAAGTCCTTGCGAAACGCCTCGCGCTGCTTGGTGCAGTGACAAGGACCGAGCAGTCTCGCCTGGCCCAGGTCGGGGAAAGGTTCTGCATCGTGAAATCCACCTACGACCCCGAAGGGTATCTCTTGTGTGCAGGCGACCTCCCATATCCTCTTCAGGCCGGGATGGGCGCATCCCACCAGCAATACCCTCCCCACGGGGGTATCCGCCAACAGCGATTGTTCCCACAGCCCTCCGCTTTCCAGGCGGATGGCGATAAGGCCCATACCCGGCTGCTGTAAGCCCTGTTCGGCGGTTCTTTCCCTGTCGCCCGACGAGAGCGTACGGTCGCACATGATGACATCCCCGGTGAAGCCCGCATCCTGCAGGGCCCGCAGCCCCCCTGAGTGATCTACATGGGAATGAGACAGAAAAAAGAGGTCTATATCCGCCGGGTTCTGGCCGTATAAGGACAGGTTGTGGAGGAGCTCTTCACCGCTGGGACCGGCGTCGAAGAGCACCGTCTTATCGCCCGTCAAGAGCAGGGAAAGCCCCCAACAGGAGCGGAAACCCTCCCGGGCCCTGTTGTCTACCACTACCGCTAAGGTCGTGAACCGCATGTTGGCCCCTTTCGACAGGACGAGATGGTATAGTTCAGTCCGCTTAACGATATCACAGGATCGCAGGTGGGTATAAATACCCGGGCCTCTTCTATCACGTCGTCAAGCGACAGTCCTTCGAGACAGGTGGAGCTCACATGAAAGAATCGCGGGATAGCCGGCAACGGGCGTCCTCGAGGGCAAACGCGCAAAAGGGGAGACGACAGGGGGTCGGAGCGTAGTGAGCCATCACAACGCCTTTGCGCGGCGATGGAATTCCTATATACTTGGGAAGGTTCATTGGTCCGGCCATTGAGCTCCAGATCTATACCAGGAGGGACGATGAACCCAGGAAAACACCGTATTCTTATCGCCAAGCCAGGCTTGGACGGTCACGACCGCGGCGCCAAAGTGGTTGCCCGGGGCCTGGCGGAGGCGGGATTTGAGGTTGTCTATACCGGACTCCACCAGACCCCAGAGCAGATCGCAGAAGCAGCTCTGCAGGAAGACGTGGATGCGGTTGGCCTCTCCATCCTCTCGGGAGCACACATGACCCTCTTCCCCAGGGTAATGCAACTTCTTTACGATCAGGGGGGAGAGGAGATCATGGTTTTCGGGGGTGGAATCATCCCGGAGGATGACGCCGAGGAGCTGGAACGCCTCGGTGTAGCGGGTATATTCAATCCCGGTACGTCCATCTCGGATATAGTGGCGTTCCTGGACGAGAGGTTGGGTTGACCCCTGGACATATCGGCTTGAAAGAGCGGAAAAACATCTAATATAATATGATGGCCCGTGCCGGAGATGCCCAATCTTTCCACGGACGGACCCCGGCATTAGAGATAGAGTAAGGTAAGCGATAGAGGATAAAAAAAGGAACGGAGCGGGGTAAATCATGTGCGCTGAAGAACTTGATTTCGTAGAAAAGTACGACCTCCTAGGATGCATCCAGTGTGGAAGGTGCACGGGTGGTTGCCCTGTCGCTCTGAGAACCGACCTCAGGGTCAGGTGTTTCATGAACGACACCCAGAACGAGGAGATCCTCGAGGAGCTCTCCGAGAAGCCCGAGATCTGGGACTGCACCACCTGCTTCACTTGCGCAGCCCGGTGCCCCAAGGGGCTGGAGCCCCTGGAGGTACTCATCGGTCTGCGCAGCCTGCAGATCGAGGAGGGAAAAGTGCAGCCCACCGTGCGCGATGCCCTGGAGTCCATCTTCAAGGATGGCAACCCCTGGGGCTCACCGCGTGCCAAGCGCCTGGACTGGGCCGCTGACCTGGATGTACGTATCCTGGAGCCGGAGGCCGAGGAGACAACGGATGTCCTCCTGTTTATCTGCTGTACCGATGCCTATGACCCGCGGGTCATGAAGGCTGCCCAGGCCCTGGTCAAGGTGCTCAATGCTGCGGGTGCGGATTACGGGCTCATCGGGGATGACGAGAGCTGTTGCGGCAGCGAGGTTCGGAGGTTGGGAGAGGAAGGCCTCTTCGAGATGTGCGACGAGGAGAACGTGGAACTCCTCAACTCCTTCAACGTTAACCGCATCGTCTGCATCAGCCCCCACTGCTACAACACACTGAAGAAAGAGTACCATGGCCTCAAGCACCCGGTACAACACTACACCGAGCTCATAGCTGAGCTGCTCGAGGACGGAAAGCTGGAGCTGTCCAAGGAGATAGCGAAGGTGGTCACCTACCACGACCCCTGTTTCCTCGGCAAGCAGAACGATATCTACGACGAGCCCCGCTATATCATCACCCGCATCCCGGGCGTGGAATTCCGGGAGTTCGACCGCTGCCGCGAGCGCAGCCTGTGCTGCGAGGGAGGCGGAGGTAAGATGTGGGTGGAGAGCGAGTCCAAGGAGGAGCGGCTCGCCGAGATAAGGGTAGAGGATGCCAAGGAGATGGGGGCAGAGGTCATCGCCGTGGCGTGCCCCTTCTGCATGCTTACCCTGGAGGACGCCACCAAGGTCAAGGGAGTGGACGAGGAGATGGTAGTGATGGATATCCTCGAGCTCCTGGCTGAGGCTTTGTAGATAGATCGATCCATAGCGATGTCATATCAGGCATGAAGTAAGCGAGGGAAGAGGTGAATTGCGTATGAACATGGTGGTATGCGTGAAGAGGGTCCCGGACACCTCTGAGTCCGAGGTCCACGTCGACGCCTCCGGAAAGGATATCGAAAAGAGCAGACTGTCATTCGGGATCAACGAGTGCGATAACTACGCCGTGGAAGAGGCCATCCAGATCAAGGAGCGCCTCGAGGGTAACGTGACCGTTATCAGCCTGGGCGACAAGGAGAGCGACGAGGTCATCCGCATGGCTCTGGCCAAGGGCGGGGACGATGCCATCCGCCTGGAGGACGAAGCGTTCAAGGGTGGAGATGCCCTGGCGGTCGCCAAGGCGCTTGCCGCGGCCATCAAGGGCATGGAGTACGATATCGTATTCACCGGTGCGCTGACCGATGACGACGGCTATGCCGCGGTACCGGTGGCCCTGGCGGAGCTCCTCGGGGTACCCCACGCCACCTACGTCAAGGCCGTGGAGATCCTCGAGCCCGGCAAGAAAGCCAAGGTCGGCAGGGAGCTCGAGGGCGGCCTGATGGAGTTCCTCGAGATCGAAATGCCTTGCGTTCTGGGCATTCAGACCGGTATCAACGAGCCCCGCTATGCCTCCTTCAAGGGCATCAAGCAGGCCGCAAAGAAGGAGATCGTCTTGAAGTCCGCTGGCGACCTGGGGCTGGATGCCTCCGACGTGGGAGAAGCCGGATCCTGGGCGGTACTGGAGCAGTTCACCCCGCCGGTGGTCGGCGAGATGGCCGAGATACTGGAGGGCGAGCCGGACGAGACCGCGGCGAAATTGGCCGGCATCTTGAAAGAGAAGGGGCTGGTATAAATGAAAGACATCTTCGTACTCGTAGAACACCGTCGCGGCGAGATGAGGGACGTCTCCGTGGAGATGCTCTCGGGCGCCGCCAAGCTGGGCGGGACAGTGGTCGCCGTTCTGCTGGGCAAGGACGTTGACGCCTTCGCGGACAAGGCCGCGGGTTACGCGGACAAGGTCCTTTACGTCAACGATGCCATGTTCGAGAACTACAATTCGGAGCTCTATCAGAAGGCCCTTTCTGCCCTCGTCAAGGAGCACGGCCCCGGGGTAGTCCTCATGGGCAACACCGCCCAGGGCGTCGACATGGCACCCGCACTCGCGGTCGAGCTGGGCGCACCCCTGGTAACCGACGTCACCGCCCTGGAGATGGACGGCGAAAAGCCCAAGCCCACCCGCCAGTTCTTCGGCGGCAAGCTGGACGCGCACCTGGCTATGAAGGACGCCGACCTTTATATCCTGACCATCCGCGAGGCGACCTTCCCCGCGGACGAGCCCTCCAAATCTGGCGAGATCGTCAAGGTGGACAACCCGGTGAGCGAGGACATCGCCTACCGCAAGTTCATCGAGTACGTGGAGCCCGAGGTGGGCGAGGTGGACATCACGCAATCCACCTTGCTGGTGGGCGTAGGCCGTGGCATCCGCGAGGACAAGAACCTGCCCGTGGTGGAGGAACTGGCCCAGATCATCGGCGCGGACCTCGCGGCTTCGCGTGCTGTGGTGGATGCCGGATGGCTTCCCTCGGACCGCCAGGTAGGCATATCGGGCAAGACCGTCAAGCCCAAGCTATACCTCGCGGTGGGCATATCTGGAGCGTTCCAGCACGTCACCGGAATGAAGGGCTCCGAGGTCATCGTGGCCATCAACAAGGACCCGGATGCTCCCATCTTCGGCATCGCCGATTACGGCATCGTGGACGACCTCTTCAAGGTGGTCCCCAAGCTGGTGGAGAAGGTCAAGGAGTTGAAGGGCGCTTAAGCGTTGTCATTGAGCCCGGACTCCTCCGGTTGCCATGATGAAATCGCAGGATAAACGACCTTTTAACGAAGGCACGAGGAGGAATATAGACATATGAACGGTAAACCGAAGATCGGGGTTTACGTCTGCCATTGTGGGTCGAATATCGCCAGCGTTGTAGACGTGGAGGAGGTCGTGAAGTTCGCCGAGACCCTCCCGGACGTTGAGCTGGCGCGGAACTATTCCTACATGTGTTCCGACCCCGGGCAGGCGCTGATCGTTGATGACATCGAAAAAGCGGGGTTGAACCGCGTGGTGGTGGCC
>JAFGDU010000166.1 GCA_016931915.1 Actinomycetota bacterium | reverse complement strand
GGTTCCGCCCCCCGTTACGACGCCCGCGACGTAGCCGCAGAGAGGGCACGGTTGAGCGGCGCAGTCCTGGTGCTGGGAAGCGCCACCCCTCGCCTGGAGAGCCGCTACGCCTGCGTGCATGGAGGGTACGTCTACCTGGAGCTGCCGCGGCGCGTGGACGACCGCCCCCTTCCCGAGATCGAGGTAGTGGACATGCGCGAGCTGGAAGAGCCGGGGGTGCGCAGCATCCTCGCCCCACGGCTCGTAAACGCCCTGGGCAAGATATACAAGGCGGGCGAGCAGGCCATCCTCTTCCTCAACCGGCGCGGATTTGCACGCTTCATGCAGTGCCACGCCTGCGGTCATATCCTGCAGTGCCGCAATTGCTCGGTGAGCCTCTGCTATCACGCCCGTGAAAACCAGCTTCTCTGCCACCACTGCAATTGGGCGCTGCAGTCACCTTTCATCTGCCCGCAGTGCGGAAAACAGGTGCAACGTTATGCCGGCACGGGCACCGAGCGGGTGGAAGAGGAGTTGCGGCGCCTGCTCCCGCCGCTGCGCTGTATCCGCATGGACGCGGACACCACGAGACGCAAGGACGCCCACTGGGACATGCTGGAGGATTTCAAGGCGGGGCGAGCCCAGGTGCTGCTTGGAACCCAGATGATCGCCAAGGGGCTGGACATCCCCAACGTCACCCTGGTGGGCGTGATCAACGCGGACACCTCCCTGGGCCTTCCGGACTTCCGGGCGGGAGAGCGTACGTTTCAACTGCTCACCCAGGTGAGTGGGAGGGCGGGGCGCGGCACTCGTAAGGGAAAGGTGCTGGTGCAGACATACAACCCCGGGCATTACGCCATCGAAGCCGCCGTGCGAGATGACGCCCTGTCTTTCTACAGACAGGAGGCGGTCTTCCGGCGGGAGGCCTTCTACCCACCGTTCTGCCGCCTGATCAACCTGGTGATAACGGCATCCGTCGAGGAACACGCGCGGGCAGTTTCTCGTGGTCTCGGGGAAATACTGCGATCTGCTCTGAGGCCGGAGGAGGGAGAGGTACTGGGACCCGCGCCGGCCCCCTTCTCGCGCCTGAAAGGCAAGTATCGCTACCACCTCACCATCAAAACCACGGTAATGGAGAAGATCGCCGGCGTACTCCAGGAATCCCTCACCGGCTACGAGAACTTCCGCGCATCCTACTGCCGGGGGGAACAGATAGCGCGTGAGGACATCTCCCTCGCGGTGGACGTCGACCCCGTAACACTTCTCTGACACGGGTGCTTATTTACACCCTACGATGATGCACGCATGCTCGCTGGTGTCGCTTTTTATCTTTAGCGAACGAAGTGAGTCAAAGGACGGACCGACTCCATCGCTCCAGGGCATGGGTTTGAATATAGGTGATACCCGGGCGAGATAATGATATCCGTCAAGATCTTGTATACCCCGTTGTATTTCGGCTTGGGTGCGCAGATCACGTGTGCGATGCAGACCACCGGATGTTAGCCTATAGTGAGAGTATGACTAGGTATATGGCTTTAACGGTGGTGCTAATGGTGGCCGTGGCTCTGCTCGGCTTCTCTTGTGGGAATACGGGGAACGCCACGCAAGCGGAGAGGGATGAACTCCTGCGAGCGGTCCGGAGTTACTGGAATAGCGGAAGAGATTACTCCCTGGGCTTCACCAGTGGTGTGGGCGAACTCAATTACGCCGACGTCCAGGGGGACGAGGCCGAGGTAAGAGTGGATATCATCGTGGGTTATACACAGCCGACGGATGGAGCAGGGTATAAGGATACGGTCTTTCGCCTGCGCGAGGAGAGCGGCTCCTGGAAGGTGACCTACGACGGCTGGACCGATAAAGAAGTCTGAAAAACCACGTGTATTTATCCGCCAGGAGCATTTCCGCCGCAATCGTGCATAGCATGTGTATAAACCACTGCTAGGTACTGCGAAGCCGACATGATGAGACGTTGCAAGCATTCGTGCATTCATTGCAGCCAGAGAAGCATGATCTCGTCCAGGTGTCGTTAAGCTTAGAACCCACTTCCCGGGAACCGGAGATCAGTATTACAAGAAGCAGTAAAAGGGAGTATTGAATCGGGTGTATAAGCGAAGGAGAACTGCATCCCGAACGGGCATAGCCAGCAGAAAAACCACTGCCTGGGAACTGCGGGGTCGGTCTGAAGCGACATTGGGAGCAGTCTGAACGACAGGAAGACCGCGCTACGGATATGCAACCTGCGAACACGAGCGAAGACCGTTACCCCCAGGCACAGGCACAACAACACCACAGGAGCGAGGACCGCTAACTATAGTATCCCGTTCCATACATGCGCCGGCATTCGATCACCGCTGCATCCCCGCCCGCTGCGTTCCGCTCCCTGCGATGTACCCTGAGGGCACGTCTCGGTCGCGCGCCTTACGGGCGCGGCGCCCCGGCACTCTCGGTGCATCAACGCATGTATGGAACGAGATACTTGGCTCGGGAACACAAAACCTTACTGCAGGGAGTCGTAGGCTATCTGCAGCATTACCTCCGCGTAAAGGCTCTTCCCCTCGACGGAAGCGATGATTCCTTCCTCGATGAACCGCTCGATCTGACTTGTATCTATACCTTTTTCGTTCTTGCTGCGGCACATCTCCATCAACTGCATCATGGCCGGAGAGTTAACGCCCAGTGGAAGGCTGCCGTCTCTGGCCATGTCGCACAGGACAGTTTTCGCCTTGCCCGTGTCCTTGTATCCGTTCTGTCCCATGTCTCTCACCTCCTTTGCTTCGTATAACGCCGCGCCCCAGAGTTTATCTACACCTTTCTGGACGCTTTCGCATCCATATTGTAATTAAGCGCCAAAGAAGTTAAGGGTTTGCCTTCGCTATCTTTAAGGATTTGTTAAATCGGTAAAAAGTAGCCATATTTAATCCCTGTTTTTGGTTAAATCTGTTCATCTTTGGGTAAAACATAAATGATGGAGCTTGCGTCGCTGAACGGAGTCTCCTATCGGAAGTTTCTAGAAGAGGAGGGATCGCTCATGGCGAACCGTAAATTGACTCGAAGCGAAGCGGGCCGCAAGGGGGGAAAGACCACTCTGAAGAAGTACGGGACGGAGTTCTATCAACAGATCGGACAAAAAGGTGGCCGTAAGGGCGGCCAGACCACAAAAGAGAGATATGGAACGAAGTTCTATCAGGAAATCGGCAGAAAAGGCGGCTTGAAATAAAGCGCCGTACCCCTGCTACCCACATTCTGACCTCGCATATCGCATTTGCTTCCTATGCTATAATACGCGCATGATCTTCGGCTCCGGCATAAGGTGGCATACAGGCTTGGGCCGTCAAGGAAGGAGTCAACTTTGCTCAGCAGCGTAGATGTCCACAACTACCTGCAAACGGCAAACATCCCCCACGAGATCAGCAGGATGCCGAAGCCGGCACGGACGGCGGAGCGAGCCGCGGTGGTTCTGGGACTGCAGCCCTACCAGGTGGTTAAATCCGTTTTCTTCATGGTGGCAGCAGCACCGATAATGGCGATGGTCCCCGGGGATCATTTGGTAGACTACACAAAGTTAAAAGCCGAACTCGGTACATCACGCCTGCGGCTGCTCAACGCGGATGAGGTGCGCCAGCTAACCGGATATCTTATAGGTTGCACCCCCCCCGTGGCGCTCAAGACCGAGATGCCAAAATATATCGACCTCCATGCCCTGCGGGAAGACGTGGTCTACACGGGAGGAGGAGAGCCTAATATGATCCTCAAGATCCGCTCCTACGATCTCGTGAGGGCAGCCGACGCCGAGGTTGTGGACATCATCCGTTGACCTGAATGCTCCGGTCCGCGATACAATCATGGACCGAGAGCCGCTGGGATGTAGTGGGATTCGAGTGCGATCGTAAACAACGGATCGAGGCATTTGACAGGGAGGACGGCACTTGGTTGAAGCCGCGAGATTCCTGTTTATAGTCCTCCTGGGCTTCGCATCCGGCTTCACTTCAGGAGCCTTCGGAGTAGGCGGCGGGGTAATCACCACTCCCGCCATACGACTGCTGCTCTTCCAGTCTTCGGATATAGCACTGGGCACACCTCTGCCGGTAATCCTCCCCTCAGCCCTGGTCGGAGGCTTCAATTACTGGAAGGCAGGCAAGATCATCCCACGTATCGTCCTGTATTGCTCTCTTTTCGGGCTGGCTGGAACGGCGGCCGGTTCCTATGCAACGGCCCTCATAGATACCCGCTATATCATGATCATCACCGCCTTGCTCATCTTCTACCTGGCATGGCGCTCCTTCTCCACCGCTATAGGCAGGGATCCTTTTGGATACCTCGAAAAGGCGGGCGGTGGGCGCCGGTTGCCGGTGTGGAAACTCGCGCTCATCGGTTTCGCTGCAGGCTTCTTCTCGGGGTTCCTGGGTTTGGGGGGCGGGGTTATCATGGTACCGGCTTTCTTCTTCATCCTCCATCTCGAACTCAAGGAATGCCTTGGCAATTCACTCATGGTCATAGCCATACTCGCCGTTCCCGGAACCCTTATCCATGCGCAATTGGGACATGTGGACTGGCTGATAGCCCTGGCCATGATGCTCGGGGTGATGCCCGGCGCTTACCTCGGTTCTTTTTTCACCTTGCGCGCCCGCAACCGCCGAGTGCTCATGCTCTTTTCTATCTTCCTCACGGCCATCGGTATAATATTCTTGTGCAAGGAAATCGGAGGGCTCATCTAGCCGGGAAGGATGTGGTCCATATTATCGCCCCCGAGACACAAGGCTGTTATGGCGTTGCAATAGCCGCGGCCGGCCCCGAGATGTTCAAGGCCTTCTGGCCCGCCGTCAGGGGCAACTATTTCTTCCGCAACCGGCGCCTTTTCATCGATTTCATGCGCCAGAACGAAGGGCGGATATACTACGTCAGCGGCGGATCGCGTACCGGGCCACCGTTTATCCTGGTAGGGAACTGGAGAAGTCGTACGGACATCACAGCATTGTGGCACATAAAGGGAGATGGCATTATCAAGAAAAGGCTGGTGAGAGTAGCCGCGGCAAGCAGCTTCGAGGCGGGCAGCGACAGGTTCGTCACCAAGCCGCTGGGAGAGTGTGAAGCCGATGAGTACGAGCGGTGGGGTTTTGAGGTTTTATGCCGGATCTTGCTGCTGGAAAAGCGACTGCGGCGGGAGTCCGAGTCCTCCGCCGGCCTGGAGGCAGACGTGGAGATAGTCCGCTACAGGAAGAGGTATCTGGATGACGTTTTAAGCCTCGATGCGAGCGCTTTCGATGATTTCTGGAAACTGGACGCCCATACCCTGGAGGCCGTGGCCACCTCCTGCTACCGCAATGCCTTCCTAGCTGCGAAGCGAGATGGAGAGGTGGTGGGATACGCGGTCGGTGGCGCTAACGGGCGGTTCGGATATCTACAGCGCCTGGGCATCCACGCCGCTCACCAGGGAGAAGGTATCGGTGAGGCCCTTACCCGCAGGATAATATCGACCCTCCAGGGCATGGGGGCCGTATCGCTCATGGTCAACACGCAGGAGGACAACGATGCCGCCCTCTCCCTCTACCGTAAAATGGGCTTCGAGACCATGCCCGATCCGCGCTTCATCATGCAATGTACACCTCGAGGCCTGGAGCAATCGAGATGACGCTCCGCCGTCCCGTAACACTACTCCTGGCATGCGTGATGATACTGCTCACCCTGGCCTGGGCCTGCGGAGTGAAGGCGGCGGCCCAGGATGAAGTGGCCGGAATATCGGCCTCCATGAACTCCTTTTATTATTCTCCCGGAGACCTGGCCTATCTGGACGTTGAACTCGAGCTCTCCGGGGAGGCCAGAACGGCCGACCTAAAGCTTGAATTCCTCGTCTATCCCTCGGCCACCACGCGTTCGTCGCTGGCATCGTTTCGGGAAGGTACCCGCCGTTACGTCCTGGCCAGACGGACCCTGGATACCATCTCTCCGGAGGAGAAATATACCAACAAGCTCTACGAGATAGACTTCGGGGAACTGGGCCTCTATACGGGTGTCTACCCCTTCGAGACAAGACTGGTAAGGGAGGGAGAGGTCCTGTCTACGGATGAGAATTTCCTGGTGATAAAGGACCCCACCAACGGTTATCCCCTGAACCTCTCGTTGCTCTGGAGCCTGGATTATCTTCCCGCCGAAGACGCGCAGGGCGGCGACCTGGATGCGGGGTTGAGCGCGGCATGTTCCTCGTCTACCTCCCAGCCCGGCTTCCTGTACTCGCTGGCCAAAGTGATGAAAAAAACACCCGAAGTGGGTAGCAGCGTTGTCATGTCCAGCTCCACCTACGACGACATCGAGGCATTGGCGAGCGTTGCCGAGGAGGAGGAAAGCGGGGATGCAGAGACCGGTGCGGCAGAGATCAAGGAGATCTTCGACGAGATGTTCGCCGATGACATGGCGGATCTCATCGCCACCACCTTCGCCCTTGCGGACCCCGATGTCCTCGCTGCCCGGGGGTGGGAGGAGGATGCTTCAGAACAGATGGAACTCGGGCTCTCGGGAAGCGAGGAAAAGGCTTCCGGAAACGTGGGCTTCATCGTACCCTTTTTCCGCCTGAGCGATACCATGCTGCAGCGCATGGTGGAGAACGGCATGGAATTCACGGTGGTGGGGCAGGAAGCGCTCGAGTCCAGCGCCGCTGGGAGGCGTCTGCTGGAAGGAACCACCATTTCCCAACCAGTGCATTTCGTCAACGGCAACGGCTATCTCCTCAAGGCTTTCGTGCGAGATGAGATTCTGTACGCATACCTGGAGAGCACTCCCGAGCGGGACGCCGACCACATGGTGCAGAATATATTCGCCGAGTTGGCGGTACTGCAGAGAGAAAGGCCCTATGTGGTGCGCTCCTGCGTGCTTGCCTTTCCGCCCGGTTTCGTACCCTCCAGGGGCTTCCTGGATGAACTCTACGGCGCCGTCAAGGATTGTCCATGGTTACAGCCACTGCGTCTTTCGGAGCTGAACGCCGACCAGTTTCCCCTGGAAGGCGTCGCACTGCAGGCGCCTGTGTACCCGGATACGCCGACTTCCTACATGCAGAAGCTGGAGGAGACGCGGGAAAAGGTGGATGATTTCACAGCCACCATACCGGCGGATCATGAGTTGAGAGACAACATGCACCGTTCCCTGCTCATCGCCGAGAATTACCGCTTCACGGGGGACAAGGAAACCGCGGCCGCAACCGCCTACCTTTCCAGTATCAACGCCATCATAGATGGTGAAACGGCAAAGGTAAGTATCGAGCTCAAACGCTCCGTAACCCTCTCCAGCACCGAGGGCAAGCTCAGCGTCGACGTGACCAGCGCTCTCGACTACCCGCTCGAGAATGTAACCTTGAGGATGGATAACGCCAGCCTGACCTTTCCCCAGGGAAGTTCCAGGGAGGTAACCATAGAACCGCGCGAAAACCGCTTCATCTTCGACGTCGACACCCACCGTAAGGGCTCATTCATAGTGGACATAATGCTGGAAGCGGACGGACTGGTTATAGACAGCACCTCGATCACCGTCAATACATCCATCATCAATACCCTGGCCATCATCCTCCTGGCGTGTCTGGCCTTTATCGTTGCCCTGGTGATCATTGTGCGCCGCCTGCTGCGCAGGTATCGCGGCGGCAAACACTCCCGTGGGAGGGTAAATAAGTGACTGAGGGGATGGAGCCGGCTCCGCGGGATGAATCCGGCGTCTTCGCTAAAGACGCCGCCGTGATGGCCGTGGGCACGGCCATCAGCCGCGTGACCGGATTCCTGCGCTATGCCGCATTAGCCTACGTGCTGGGGCTGACCCTCCGCTTCGGCGAGACCAACCTCCCCAGCACCTATAACCTTGCGAATTCCATGCCCAACATGATCTTCGACCTGGTCATGGGGGGCATTATCGCATCGCTCTTCATCCCCGTGTTCGTGGAATACCTGAGCACCCGTTCGCAGGAGGAAGCATGGTACGTCGCCAGCTCGGTCACCAATATATCCATGCTCATCCTGGGTGTGGTCACCGTAATCGGCATCTTTGCCAGCCCCCTCATCATCCGGCTCATGACCCTTTTCGGCTCCTATTCCGCCGGCGACGTTACCACCCAGGTAGTGCGGGACCAGGCGGCTTTTCTGCTGCGTTTCTTCGTACCCCAGATCATCTTCTACGGCCTCAGCGCCATCTTCGGCGGATTGCTCAATGCACACCGCCACTTTAAAGTGCCCGCCTTTGCACCTATAGCCAACAACCTGGTGGTCATCGGGACGGTCATTATATTCCACTTCCTGCCGGGTCCCCGCGATAACTACCTGCATCTCATAGTGCTGGCGGTGGGAACGACCCTGGGAGTTGTTGCCCAGGCCCTGGTACAGGTACCCATGATCCTCCGCATAGGGGTACGATACACTCCGGTACTGGATTTCAAACACCCCGCCATACGCAAGATCGGGCGTCTCGCCATCCCCCTGCTGGGTTATATAGCCCTGTGGCAGGTGGGCACCTGGGTCATCTTCGCCCTGGCCATACAGGTGGACGGAGGGGTTCCTTCCTACCAGTATGCCCAGATGTTCTTCCAGCTCCCCTACGGGGTCTTCGCCGTTTCCATCATAACCGCTATCTTCCCGGCCTTGAGCGAATACTCAGCCCTGCGCAGGACATCCAGGTTCAAGGACACCATGAACATGGGTATCCGCTCCACCATACTGATCATCGTACCCTGCGCGGTCATCTATCTCACCCTCAGCGAGCCCATCATACGTTTTCTCCTCGAACACGGCTTCTTCAAGGCCGGGGATACGGAACTGCTCTCGGGCGTTCTCTTCTACTTTTCCCTGGGCCTGATCCCCTATTCCATTGATATGCTGCTGACAAAGACCTTCTACTCCATGCAGGATACGCGCACTCCCATGTTCATCAACTGCTTCGTGGTAGCCATCAATATCGGCGCCAATCTGCTTTTTTTCAACTGGATGGGGGTAAAGGGCCTGGCATTGGGGTATGCAACCGCATATACGTTTTCCATGCTCATCGACGGCACCGTGTTGCGTATACGCCTGGGGCGCCTGGGAGGAAGGCGTGTGGTCTACACGGCCGTAAAGACACTTGTCGCCGCCGCGGTCATGGCCGTGGTCATCTATGCGTCCCACCACCTCATCGTGGAGTTCCACCCTACTTCCGGGCTGTGGAGAGACCTCCTGGACATGCTCCTGCCCATGGCCGAGGGTATCGTGGTCTTCTTTTTCATCGCCCACGTCATGGGCATGGAGGAGCTGCGCGCCCTCAAGGATATGCTCTCACGCCAATTCAACCGCCTTCTGCCGCGGCGCCTGCGCTAAGATGGGGTCAGCCCTCCACATTCAACGTGATCACCAACGTAAGCGGTCAGACGAGGACTTCGCTGGATCAAGTTGAATGTGGAGGGCTGACCCCATGCTAAAGGAAACCCTGGTTAACCGTCGAAGCTAAAAAGTGATATGGATGGAAAAAGCTTTACGCTCAGGTTACGCTCAGAGGACGGCCAGGTATGGGCTCATGTCCTGACCATAGTCCTGGTCGCTCTGGTAGTCGCCGTGATCATCATCCAGTTCGGCCCGATCATGTGGAACCATATATCCATCAACGGCATCGCCGATGACGCAGCACATGAAGCGGCGATCACCTATTCGAACTCTCATGGGAATATGGACAGGGTATCCGAAGCCGTTCAGAGGGTCCTCGATGATAATGATGCCGTGTTGGATAATCCCATCACGGTGATCGAAGGCAAAAACGGGGGACCGGACTCGATAGCCATTTCGGTTCGGAAGATAGTCAACACTTATCTTTTCGAGAACGTGGGGTACCTGTGCCGATACACCGAGGCACATGGCTTCAGCGAAGACATCATTCCCTGACGCATCATACCTCTTAGGTGTTTCATTGTAGCGTCCGCAGCAATCTAGAACTGAGGCTGGAGTCCTTCTCTGGGCCTGCTTGCGGGGACCTCCAGCGGGCGAAGCATAACGATATGGCTGCGGTTGACGTCAACGAAATCGGTGCGGAACAGTTCCCGGCCGCTGGCCAGATCGTATACCTCTACGTCTGTAAGGGCGAAAAACGACGATGTCTCCCTCGACTGCATGATATCGGTTAAGCGAGCTCCCGCGAAGATGTGCAGATCGGCCACGATACGGTGTGAAGTGGTATAGATCTCTACCCTGATCTTCTCCTTCTTTGCGTGCATAACAGACCTCCCAATCTTGGTCGCTCCCGAAGAGCTTCAGCCCTACCCGGCGGACTCCTGTTAAATATACCACAAGGTCAGCTTTTTCATCCTCCCGCAGCGTGTCGGGCCCCCATACCAACATATCCTGCGCCGGGCATGCAATGCGGAAATCTATCGCCAGGGGTGAGAGAACCTGCGCAGCCAGACGATTACATCAGGTCCACTTCCTGAAAAACCCCTGTGCAGCCAGTATGACCCCGTCAATTCTACGACCGTAAGCAGGCCTGCGACAGCCGCCCTTGCTGGGGTGAGACCACCACCCTCCATTTCACGCACCAGATACACGACCAGGAGGTTTAGGACCCAGAAAGTCCCGAGCATGCACACCAGGAGCCACAACTGCCCCAGGCGAAAAAGCGGTTGCGGACGCCAGAGATAGAGGAGCAGCACGGCTCCACCGCTAAGCCCTGCCGCGAGGATATCCCTGGCACGGGACGCGACCTTCAGCGCACGATCACCCCCGAAGACTGTGCCGTTCAACAAGGCCGCCACCGGGAATGCCAAACCGGCGCCGGCGGCGAAGCCGGTCAGGAATCTGAGCGTATTGGTGGTTTCCCGTAACCCGAGATAACTGGTGAGCCCGTCCCAGGCCAGGAACAGTATCCCCGCCGCGGCCACCACCAGGATGGCAAGAGGGGGCATCCCAGCCCGTTCCCTCCCCCGCAGCAGGGACAACACGAGGATGAGGCTGAAGAAGGAAACGAAAAGCCCCGTATCCCGCGAGCAGACGAAAAGAACACGGTCCCCGAAGGCAAGCAGGCGCTCGGGTAGTTGATGGCATATCGCGAAGCCCAGTTCCCATAACCAGCGGTCCCACCAGAACATCTCCAGGTCCTTTCCATCATCGCCGGGTCCATGGCTCTGGTCCCGCTCCGGGGGGCGAACCCAGACGCCGGCCTCGCGAGCGCTCACTCACGGAGAAGGGCTTTACAGTTCATACTCCAGCGCCCTGCAGGGCATCTCGAAATAACGGTGGAACGGCTCGGGCAACAGCCGGTGATCGAGGCCCTTGATATGGGGACAAAGATCGACGGAGTTGTAGGTGTTGATGAAAAGGACGCTCTCACCGCCCCTCAACGTCTTCGCCATGCCGAGCGCGGCAGAAAGCGCCTTCCCCGTATACGTCCCCTCCAGCCCCAGGCCTTCCAGTTCCCGCGCCTCGCGTACCGCTCGCACGTCCGATGGCGTCAGGTGGGCATACCCCCGTCCCAGTTCGCCATCGAAATAAACCAGGTCTGAGGGGCGAGCCCGGGGTGCCTTTATCGCCGGGCCATGACGCTCCAGGAGAGCCGAGGTCTTGTTCGCCAGGCGCGCCCACAGGGTAGGGTTGCAGTACGGTGTCTCTACGACAGCTACGCCTACCAGGCGCGATCGCAGCCCCGCCAGCTTCAATCCCAGCCACAGTCCGGCCGCCGTCCCGTGTGTGCCCATGGCCACCACCACGTAGTCGGGCTCGGGCAGGAGACCTGCTTCTACCTGCTCCCCTATCTCCATTCCGGCATTGACGTATCCGATGGTGCCGAGGGAAGAGGATCCCCCGGGGCCGAGCCAGTACAGACGCTCGCCGCGCAGCAGCGCGGCTGCTTTCTCCTTCGCCCATGCCAGCGGCACTCCGGGGATAGAGCCGGTCCATACCAGGCGTACCCCGCTGTAATAATCCATAAGCAGGTTGCGGCGCACGTATTCGGCGCAAGGCTGATCGAAGAGCAGGGCGGTGGTGGAAAGGCCCAGCCTCCTGCCGTGCATGGCCGTGGCCAGTACGTGGTTGGAGCCCGCGGCTCCCATGGTCATGATCCTGCCGTATCCCCCGTGCAGGGCGTCGGCCAGGGAAAACTCCAGCTTGCGCACCTTGTTCCCCCCGTAGATGCGCGAGCTGAGATCGTCTCTCTTTATATAAAAAGGGGGCAGGCCATGCGTCTCCTCCAGCCCGCGCGCGCGCCGTATGGGCGTCGGCCACTCGCCCAAACTCACCCAGGGAAGGCTGGTCAGAAGTCGGGGGTGGTTACGCAGGAGAGGAAGAGCTTCGTACACGTACATCACCTCACAAGCGTGGAAGCGAGCGCAAATCCCTTGCGAAGAGCAACAGGGCGAGCAGGCCGATGAGAAAAAAGGCTATGCCTCCGTACGCGGTTATCCCGCTGTACTCCCAGTTTACCCCCGGAGCCATGTACCACAGATAAGCCCATATGCCCAGGGGCAGGTAGAGGGCTGCCGTGAGCAGGGTCAGGTTGCGCCTGCTCAGCAAAACGGCGGCCGGGCATGCCAGCGAGAAGAGCATCAGTATGCCGAGGAATATAAACCATGCCATATCTCCGGTACCGAGAAGATAGCATATACATAGGGCGGTTCCCACCAGTGCCAGTACAGCAAGGCAAGTGCATGCGATGGCCACGAAGGCGGACGAACCCAACCTGTGACGCGGCTCGGGTCCGGTTATACACATGTGATGGCAGCGGGCACAAAGGAACCTGACGCCGTCCTCCGTACCCGCAGTATCGATCTCCCGACCGCAGCCGCCGCATTTGATCATAGTAAAACGTTAAATGTTGCTTCCGCATGGGTCAACCGCCCGGTTTTATCACCGGGCTCACGCGGTCCAGGAGTTCCCTGAAGATGGCGCTCTCGGTATCGAAATCGACCTGGATAGCCTGGTTCGGACATACCAGGGCACAGCGGCCGCAGCCCTTGCACAGCTCGGGGTCGATGTGCGACCTGCCGCCGCTCATCTTAACCGCCCCCACGAAGCAAGTCCGCTCGCACGTCCCGCATCCCACGCACGCGTCGGTGACCTTGATGCTAACCGTATCCAGCTTCTTGATGGCATCCTTGAAGCCCTTCCCCGCCTCCCTGATATCGGCGCGGACCAGGCAGCAACAATCGCAGCAGAAACAGACCACCAGGAAGTTGCGAAAATCACTCATCACGCCCAGGGTGGTGGCGTCGAACCAGATACGGCCGATCATCCCCGGCAATCCCAGTTCCGATGCTTTCTCCAGGTGCTCCAGGCACTCCTCCACGCTGGCGCGGTGACCTATGGAAGGGTGCAGGCGTGATGCCGCCTCCCCCAGAAAAATACACCCTATGTCCCTGGGGTAATTGACGCACCCCTCCTGGTTGCGGCAGATGCAGCCGTTGTGGATGAAGTGATGCGATGATGCCTTGATCAACTCGGCGATAGCCTGGCGCGGCAGAGCCGTGCTCTGCTGAGCCGGGATATCCTCAGAGACGGGAACGAAGGTCACGTCGAATATGCCATCCCTTACCAGCGGAGCGAAGAGCTGCCTGAAGGGCGTATAGGCGCTGATCTTCTTCACCACGTGGGTGAAGGGCCACAGGGAGAGAAATACGTTGACTATCTGCCTGGGATATCCCATGCATCCTCCTTTATATGCTCTGCCAACCTGCCGCAGCAATATACATTATTGACCCTGTCCTTCATGGTGGCAACGCGGATGGTACAGCTGCAAGTTCCCGGCCTGCCTGTGGCCAGACGGCCCTAGGTATACCCAGGGCGTGAAACGGTGCACGCGCCAACCGCCGAAGCTGATGCCGCGCCGCCGAAACCCGCTACAAACCAGGAGCCGAGGAGATAAGCTCCTCCTGTGCGTCATCAAGCGTCGCGACGCCGGGCCTTGTGAATTCGATTACCCCCTGCGCCTCCAGGGCGTAATGGGCGCCCTTGCCCTCCAGTTGTTGCCTGGTCATTATGAGTTCGACTCCCTGCTGCGCGAGGAACTCAGCCACCTTGACGCCTTTTCCCTTCGACAGCCTGCCGAACGGGTTCATAAGCATCTTCTCCGCAAGCAAATCGCCTTCGGGAAGTTTGATCTCGATCAAGGCGAACGCATGAGCCTCGCCGAAATGAGATGATACCGTGAATCCATCCTCAGCAAGGGGAACCGCGCAAAGAATGCTGCCTTTCCTCTCTACCTGCAGCTCCAGGTTTACCCGGTCTACATTCGCGATCTCCCGCGAAATTATATCTCTGATCTCCTCGGCTACGTGGTTTGCTTTCTCCAGGTCCCTGGAGCGGGGGACCAGGCTCAGGTTGAGAAAGCGGTAGCTGCCGGAGTTCCTGCCCTCGACGCGCAGGACTTTCTTGACCCCCGGATGAGCCTCCGCCAACTCCTTTACCTCGAAGAGGACCTCCCTCTCGATGGAAGCGTCCAGAAGAACCTTTACCCCGTTCATGGTAACGTTGATCCCCGCCCAGACCAGGAAAACCACCACCACCAGGGCCGCCACCGAATCCGCGCGGGGTATGCCCGCCGTCTCCAACCCTATCCCTATGAATACCGCCGTTGCTGCCGCGAGGTCCGCCATGGAATGGCGTGCATCCGCGCTCAGACCGGGCGAGTTCTCCTCCCTGGCTACCTTGCTTTTGTACCAGGTGATAAACCCCATCACGACCACGCTGACGGCCACGAACGCCAGCGCTATTCCCGCGTTCTCCAGGTTACCCTGATCTTCGATGAGCTGGCGGATGGACTCCGAGGCCAGTTCGTATGCCCCGAACAGAATGAGTAGGCCGATGACCATGGCGATGAGGTTCTCCAGTTTGTACAGGCCGAAAGGAAAGGTCTCGCTGTGTCGCTCGGATAACCTCAGTCCGATCCAGACCGCCGCGGACGTGATGCTGTCCGTGAGAGTGTGTACCCCCTCTGCTATCAGGGATACGCTATTGGTCACCAGGGCAACCGCTATCATCCCGCCTCCCAGGAGAATATAGGCGGCCGTAGATATCGCGGCGGCCTTCTCGGTCCTTCTCATCAGGGTTCACCGCCTTCGATCATGTTGTCGCATATGCATGGCATACGCATAGACATTATCGCATGCAGCTACGTCACGGCTTCCATTTTCCCGCGAACCAGCCAGGCCGATAGCGGAGAAGTCAGGGGCTGTCCGGATCCTCTGAAAGGCTAAGCCTCATCCTACCGTCCTCGAAGCTGACCTGGGGGGCGATAACGGGGACGTCCCGTCCCACACTTGTACGCAAGGCTTCCTCTACGTTCGAGAAACGCGTGAGGGCCATGAGATTGACTACGGTCGGAGGTAGCATCGCGAACGTCCCGCTTTCATTCCTCTTCAAGGCCTCCTGTGGGGCGATCCACAAATGGGCGGTGATCTCGACGTTATCGTGGAGCGCTTCCTGGTGTCGAGGCGCGGGGGCCAGGAAGAAACGCGTATCGAAGCGGATAGGCGAGAATTCCGGGGTGATCCAGTGCGCGAAATAAACGAGACTGCTCACTGCCAGCTTGAGCTTCTCTGAGACGATCATCTCGTTGAAGGCGAGCTTCTCTTCCCTCAGCGCCTCGCGCATAGCGGCGAAGTGAGCCGCTCTCTCCTGCCGGTACGAGACACACTCTCCCAAGGCATCACGGGCGAGCAGTATGCCCGCCTCCTCGAAGGTCTCCCTGATGCCGGCCACGAAAAGCCCCAGGGCCCTGGCCGGGTCTGATACGTCACCTAGGATAGACACCGCGTCCCCGCTGCACATACCATCGCATAACGCGGCCATGCCCTCCTCGCAATCGGCCTCCTCCACCGCTCCTCCGGGAAAAACGTGCATGTCCCCGGCGAAATCGCTCCGGGCATGCCTCCTGACCATGAGCACTTCTATACCGTCCCCGGAGGAGTTGTCGCGCATAATTATCACTGAGGCTGCATCCCTGGCAACGGCCGTCATTCTCTACTACCTCGCAGTTCTCCTCAGCCTGTCGTCAGTCGCGGCATTTTCCGCGTCTCTTTCTCGCCAGACGATATATTACCACCCCACGGGCAGGACATGCTGTGAGCGTTTACCGGGTCGAACAGCGCGTCAAGCTCTCACGCATGCCTGCGACCGTTATATCCATAAGCCATTTTTTCCTCGCTGCGCATGCAAATAGGTTATTATTATTGCAAGTTCCTGGGGGAAATGTCGGCGAGAAAAGATAGGTGCGAGATGGGGGGATTAAGGATGCGCTTGCTAGATCTTCACTCATGGATTCCCGGAAACGGCAAGGCCGCGATGGCGGTTGCCTTGATAATGGCCCTGCTGCTCTTGGCCATGGCAATGCCCGCAGTCGTGTTAGCGGGGACGGAGCAGCCCGCAAGGGAAGATTCGTCCCCGGAGGCACGAGAGGAAAAGCGCGGCGATCAGGGGACGGTTGAAGGCAATGAAGTACAGGAGGCGGAGAGCGTACTCGAGCTCTCCAACCCCATCTCCCCGGACGATTTCCAGACCATCGCCTCCTACGGCGACAGTTACCTGGCGGAGAACAGCGCGGGAAAGAAGCTGCTGTACCTGGAGGGGGATGCCTACCAGAGGGGCTATGCCGAGGGCTACCTCTGCCCGCAGAGCGTACAGAGGGTAGCCAAAGATTACCTGGAGAACGTCTTCTTCGAGCTGGTTGCAGACTTTGGAATAACCGTGGACCTAAGACAGTATCCCTGGCTGTGGAACCTGCTGTGGAACCTCCTCAAGATAATGGTGGCGGCCAATCAGGACGCCATTCCCGAGGAATTCCTCACCGAGATGCGGGGCATATCAGATGCCTGCCATGACCTGGGATATGACGTCGGCTTCATGGACCTGCTGACCCTCAACGCGGGCATGGATACCCTGGAGAGCATATACGTCGGGTTCGGAGCCCTGTTCTGCAACGAGTTCGCGGTCTTCGGGGACGCTACCGAAGATGGCGGGCTCTTCCACGGGCGCGATTTCATGTTCCCCACGGGCGAGGACGTTTTCTCGGACGAAGCCCTGATAATGGTACATAATCCAACCCAGGGTCATCCCTTCGTGACCTCGGCCGCTCCGGCTTTCGTGGGCATCCCCACGGGTATGAACGCCGAGGGGGTGAGCTGCGCCATGGACGTGGTCTATTCCATCTTCACCAGGCCCCTGATAAGCGGTGAGGGCACCCTGCTTCTATGCCGCAAGGTGGTCCAGTATGCCGGCTCCCTCGCAGAAGGTATCTCCCTGATCCGGGACTCTGACCGTGCGGTGCCCTGGCTTTACCTCATCGCGGACGGAGAAGAGCATGACGCGGCGGTCCTCGAGACCTTTGCCTCGAGCCTGCTCCCCCCCGGGGATCAACTGCAGAAATACCTCAGCCGGCTTTTCCTGGGCCTGCTGGGATTGCTCTGCCCCGGCATTTGCCAGTGCGACGTTGCCGCCGCGGGGAGCGAAGGTGAATGGGAGATCGTGGACGGAGAGGTCGTAGGCAACAGCCTGGTGGAGCCCTCGTCCGACCCGTCCTGCCCCAGCCTGGAGAAGGGCATGATGGTGAGGCGGCCGGACTACGTCGACCCGGAGTGGTTTGACGGCCCGGGGTGCGCCGTCCAGCAGGTCAGCGGTCCCAACCTGGCATGTGGTTTTTTCCCGCGGCAGGTGGAGGAATACCCGGATCTCGTGGCCATGACCAACCATTACATCATACCCCTGATGTCGCTGACCTATCCCTCGCTGGCAGGCAGCGGCAGCAGTTCGCCGTGGAGATACGACACCATGCTGGGGCTCCTGGACGAGCACTACGGTGACCTCGACGAAACGAGCGCCATGTGGATCATCGATTTCCTCAACCCGGCCCGCTGCGCTTATTACGGCACGGACACCTCCCAGTCCATCAAGGGCCACCACGTGCTCATGGACAATCAGGACCTGGAGATGTGGTCCCTGCACGGTTATTACGACACCTCCTGGGTGCACGTGGACCTGATGGAAGTGCTGGCGGATTCACAGGGAAGCTGAGCCGAGGGCATCCAGGGACACGCCGCATGCCCCCCATGCGGCGTGAGAATAGCGGTATTCTCGCCCTGCCGGAAGATCCCCGATTCGTAGTATAATTCGGGCGATGCCAGCAGTTCATGCCGAACGAGATCCAATGTGTATGGGACCGCCTTCCAGCGGTCCGGGCTGGCGGGAAGTTAAGAGGGGGTAGTAATGGAGATGGCCCGCGTCGCGATACGTAAGGTTGGATCCGATCCCGTCAATGCCGTGAGGGAGGTCTTCGACTGTTGCGAGGAAGCGCGGTCGAAGCTGCGTGAGAGCCGCTCGGTCTTCATCAAGATCAACGCGGTATGGCACCATCAGCACCTCTTCACATCCATGCCCATCATCGAGGCGGCGGTCGCCGTTATCAGGGAATCCGGCCCCGACAAGGATATCTTCATCATGGACAACTGTTCGCAGGGGAACTTCACCCGCCATTGCTTTGCGGCTACTGGTATCTCCAAGGCGGCGAGACGTATGGGGGTGAAGTGCCTGCCGCTGGACGAGGAGAAACCTGTCATGGTCTCCCTGCGCAAGGGTTCGGACGAGCGCTACGAGTTCCCGGCCGTGCTCCACCGCCATCTGTTCGAGGAAAAAGAGCGTTCGTTCTACCTCAATATGCCCGTACTCAAGGCCCACTGCCAGGCCCAGATGACCGCCGGGCTCAAGAACCAGATGGGACTGCTCTACGACGAGGACCGCGCCCGGCACCATAACCGGAACCTCCATCAGAAGATCGTGGACATATATTACTTCATCAAACCGGACTTCACCCTTGTAGACGCCCTAAAAGTCCTCGCCCGGGGGCCTATGCCCGCGGGACGCTACGTGGAGGGATTGCTGCACGAGAAGGACCTGGTGTTCGGCGGGACGGACACGGTGGCGGTGGATGCCGTAGCCGCGCGCGTGCTCGGCCACGAACCCCACGAGATCAAGCACGTGAAGCTGGCCTCGGAGCAGGGACTCGGCATAGCGGATCTACAGCGCATCGATCTGGATGGAGAACTGCCCCCACAGGAGAAGATCCCCTGGGAGTTCGAGGCGCACCTGCCCCGCAGTATAAGATTCGTGATCGGGAAAGAAGGCGCCTGTTACGAGGGCTGCCTCGGCCATGCGGAACAGGTATTAGAGCTGGTGGTCAACGAATCGGGAACCCCCGAGGAACTCGAGGGACGACCGCTCACCATAGTAGCGGGAAAGGGTTTCGACGACGGGGTGCTGGATGGCCTGCAGGAACCCATCGTGGTCCTCGGTAAATGTGCCTGCGAGGAAGCCCTTCCGCGCATCCGCGGTTCGTACGGGGAAGTGGACGAGCTCAACACCTGCGGGCGCTGCGACAACATCCTCAACATAGCCTTGAGACGCCTCAAGGTCAGCACCTTCGCCATGTCACCGGTGAGCGCGCCCAAGGTGGCCTGCCTGCTGGTCCTGGGAAAGATGAAGGGCTTGCGTTACACTTTTCCCAGGTAGCTGCGTGTCCTGACGCCGGCAGGCGCTGTCACCGTTTTGCGGCCCGCATACGGCGGGCGGCATGGTACCATTGTCATGGTGAACGGCTTCGCTTCATTATATGTTGGACGTGAGGAAAGGAGACCGCGATGGCGAATTTCGTCTATCTGAGCCCGGAATGGGCTGAGGAAGGTCGCAGGCGCACCGAGGCGGAACTGACTCCGGAGACGCTGCACAACGTGACCAGCTCCATGACCAATATCTACAAGAACTGTCCGGACGGCAAGGAGCACTACTTTTACGTTGCCTTCGAGGATGGAAAGGTGGTCGGTTTCGAGACCGGGGAGGGCGAGGGCCCCAAGGCGGAGTTCAAGATCATCGCGGATTACTCGACCTTCGCCAAGATCAGCCGCGCCGAACTGGGTGCCGTAAGGGCGCTGACCTCGCGCAAGCTCTCGCTGCGCGGCAACATGGCCAAGGCGCTGCGCCTTGCGCCTCTGGTAGACAAGCTGAACAAGGTCCTCGCTACCATTCCCACGGATTATTGATAAGGTATTGGCCCGGCAACAACACAGGAGATGATGGTCATGTCTGAGATACCGCAATACGATCCCAACGACATCTACGCCGTGGATATCGAAAGGCGCCTGAGGGATATCCAGGAGCCCATGAGGGAGCGCGGCCTTGACGCCTATATCGCGTCTCGCATCCGCACCATGAGTTTTGTCCTGGACGCCTTCGTGCCCTGGCGCAGCTTCATGGTCATCCCCGCCGAAGGACTTCCCACCGTCTTCACCTTCGTCATCGATTCGGCGCGCCTGCTCAGCGATACGTGGCTGGACGAGGACCACGTGCGCGGCTATTTCGGCGCCGGCGGGGCCGACCAGATCGAGACCATAAAATATTATATCGAGGACGAGCTCGGCCTCACCAAAGGGCGCCTGGGATACGAGACGGGAATGGCCACCTATACCGCTGAAGGTTGGATGACCCATTACGAGTACGAGCGCTTCTCTGATGCTCTCCCGGACTTCAAGTTCGAGAACGCCCACGATATAGTCGACGCGGCCTCCATCATCAAGGACGAGGGGACCATCAACCGCTTCCGCGAGGCGAGCCGCATAGTGGACGCGGGGCACAAGGCGGCGCGCGAGGCCATAGAGAACGGCGGCTGGAAGGGGATGACGGAGACCGAGCTGGCGGGCATAGCGGCCCTCGCCATGCGCCGTGAGGGAAGCGTATCGGAGTGGAACTTCGCCGGCCTGAACGAGATCTCGAGCGGATGGCGCACGGGGCTGGGTGCCTGCACCCCACCCACCACCAAGGAGTTCGCGGCGGGAGAGGCGCTCATGTTCGACCTGCACGCCATGTTCAAGCTGGCCCTGGGGGACCACTCCCACAATTACCTCATCGCGCCTGCCACGGAGCGGCAGCGCTGGCACGCCGACAACTTCGTGGCCTGCGTGCAGTTCGTGGCCGACAGCTATAAGGTCGGCGCAACTCCCGGCGACCTCATAACGGAATGCGGCAAGTTCGCCGAGGAGCGGGGATGCTCCGATTTCATCCTCCCTGGCGTCGAGCACGGCATCGGGCTCTTCGGCGACGAGTGGCGGGTGGGAGCGAGCATGGATGTGCCCATACCCTACTGGACGGACCCGGATCACGTGTACCAGGACAAAGAGATGGTCATCCTGGCCATGCAGTACGCCGCCCCCGAGGACGACGTGGGTTTCCGCTATGAGAACCCCATCGTGATAGAGAAGGACGGCTGCGAGCTGACGAGCAAGTATCCCCTGGCCATAGAGGAGATATCCTAGGAAGGTTCGCCGGGCGTTGCGCGAAGAGAAGGTCTCCCTGGTAGCCTGCGACAGCTACGGGCGGGAGCCCGTGGGCGAAGCCGTCGCCGAGGCGCTCGACCTGCTGGGGGGAGTGGAGAGCATCACCGGTCCGGGGCAGTCGGTATTCATCAAGCCCAACGCGGTATTCGCCGCCGCGCCCGACTCGGGCATCGTCACCAACCCCGAGGTCGTGCGCGCCGTGATAGCGGAGTTCCAGAAGGTCACGGACGACGTGACCCTGGGGGACAGCCCGGGCGGCCCGTTCAACCAGACCATGCTGAAGAGGGTCTACGAGAAGACCGGCCTGGCCGATGTCGCCCGCGATTCCGGGGCGAAACTGTGCTTCGACACCCGCGCCTTGGATATCTCTTTCCCCCAGGGTAAGGTCATCAAGAGGCTTACGCTTTGCCGCTCCATGGTGGAAGCGGACTGTCTGGTATCGGTGGCCAAATTCAAGTCCCACCGCTTCATGAACGTCACCGGCCCCATCAAGAACCTCTACGGCGCCATACCGGGAACGACCAAGCTGGCCTACCACTCCCGCTTCGACGGCGAGCTGGGGTTCGCCGATCTCGTGGTCGACGTTCACCTCGCCGCCGCGGCGGACTTCCACGTCCTCGACGCCATAGACGTCATAGACGGTGACGGTTCGCGCAAGGGCACCCTCAGGAAGATGGGGGTGCTGGCGGCGGGGGAGAACGCGTTCGCCCTGGAGTCGCTGATCCTGGGAGTGGCGGGGCTGGAGCCCTCGGACAGCAAGCCCCTCCACGCGGCCATGCGGCGGGGAGTGTGTCCGACGGGCTCGGACTGGTACGAGGTCCTCGGGGATGGGGTAGAGTCGCCCTGCGACGGTGACTTCGAGCTGCCATCCGAGAACCTCTTCAGCGAGCGGGCCCTCGCGTTGCTGTCGGGCCGCTTGACCCGCCTTATTGCGGCTACGCCCCATCCCCTGCCCGGAGTGTGTACGCGCTGCGGAAAATGCGCCGAGGTATGTCCGCGGGGAGCGATCTCCATGGGCCGCAGGGCCGCCGAGGTCGACCTGCGCAAATGCATACGCTGTTTCTGCTGCGACGAGCTGTGTGAGTTCAAGGCCATCGGTATAAGACGCCCCCTGCTGGGCCGGCTCCTCGGCCGAGGGGTCAGGTCTTGAATCTTGAATTCTGAAGAAACGAATGCATCGCGAACAGGCGCGGGGCAGAATTACAAGATTCAAGACCTGACCCTTTTCCTTCGTCCTCATCGTAGGACGCTTTTCCTTTAGCGCTTTCGCAGCACGATAGGTATAATAGAGAACTGTTGGAATCGACGAAGATATAATCGACAACCGCATACGATGTTCGGTCGGGGTGTGGCGCAGTTTGGTTAGCGCGCTGCGTTCGGGACGCAGAGGTCGGAGGTTCAAATCCTCTCACCCCGACCATCTATATCGCTCGCCCCCCGTGCCCGCAGTGCTCCCAAGCCATCCTCCGGACGCCTGCCCGGCGTAAGGACCCGTCTCCTCACCATGCTTCCCCTCCACATTCCCGGTCAATATAATGGTGATGGCGAAAAAGCAGGGTCTTATCGGACTGCTGAATGAGGAGGTACGAAATGACTACGCCGCTCGAGGGTACCCGCGTACTTGACCTTACCATGCTTTATCCCGGGCCTCTCTGCACCATGATCCTGGCCGATTTCGGGGCTGAGGTCATCAAGGTGGAGCCCCCGCGTACGGGCGATCACGCACGCACGTTCCGCTTCCTCTTCAACCAGATCAACCGCAACAAGAAGAGCGTCGCCCTCAATCTGAAAGATCCCGGCGCCCAGGAGGCCTTCCGCCGGCTGGCCGGCACGGCCGACGTAGTGGTGGAGGGTTTCCGGCCGGGCACGACCGCCCGGCTGGGAGTAGACTACGAGACGCTCAAAGCCATAAATCCCCGCATTATCTACTGCTCGATAAGCGGTTTCGGCCAGGACGGCCCCTACCGCGACCGTCCCGGCCACGATATAAACTACCTGGGCATTGGTGGTGTTCTTGGCCTGACCAAGGATAAGGGAGGAAAGACCGTGGTGCTCGGGTTCGAGGTGGCGGATATCACCTCGGCCCTGAACTCGGTCATCGCCATCCAGGCCGCCCTGCTGGCCAGGGAGAAGACCGGTGAGGGTCAGTTCGTGGACATCTCCATGCTGGATTGCGCGGTGTTTCTGCTGCATAACAGCATCGGCCCCTACCTGGAGACGGGAGATGAACCCCTGGGGAATATGCTGCATACACTGCCGCATTACGGCATCTTCGAGACCTCGGACGGGGAAGAACTGGCCATCGGCATCGCCCACGAGGACTGGTTCTGGGACAGCATGTGCGACGCCCTGGAGATGGAGGATTACAAGGGCCTGATTACCGTCGAGCGCGCCATGCGCGGCCAGGAGCTCACTCCCCTGGTAGCGGAGGCCATCCGCCGGCGCCCCCTGGAGGAATGGATGCGTATCCTCACCGATAACGACGTCCCGCACGCCCCGCTGGCCAGCATCGTGGAGGCCCTGGACGACCCCCAGGTCCGCCACCGCAATATGGTCGTAGAGATAAAAGACCAGGAAAACACCGTGAAACAGCTGGGAAGCCCCTACAAGCTTTCCGATACCCCTCCGCGTTTCGCATCGCCTCCACCCCGCCTCGGGGAGCAGACCGATGCACTGCTCGCAGAAGTAGGCTACGGGGTGGGCGAGATAGCTGACCTGCGAGAATCCGGAGCCATAGCATAGTGCCCGTCTGGATGGACAAATCCGCATGCCGTCGACAGGTGACCACACAGGCAGAGCGGTGAGCCTTGATTTGCGGATATCCCGCCTATCGGATAAAATACGCACAAAATAAGCACATAATCAGTAGCAATCAGCTTGCTTGGGGGAAGCACCCATGGTAAAGATCCTGGGGGTCGCGGGAAGTCCGCGTGAGAGGGGAAACTCGTCCCTGCTGCTCGACGAGGCCCTGAGGGGCGCCAAGGATGCCGGTGCGAAAACCAGCAAGATAATCCTATGCAACCGTGACATCTATCCGTGCGAGGGCTGTGGTGACTGCGACAAGACGGGCGAGTGTACCATAGATGACGGTATGGACAAGATCTATAACCTCACCACCTCCGCCAACGGCATCATCCTTGCCGCTCCCATCTACTTCAACTCCCTGAATGCCCAGACCAAGGCCTTTATAGACCGCCACCAGTGCATATGGACCCGGAAGGTCCTCCTGGAAGAAGAGGTCACCGACCCCGCGACAAGGCATGCCAGGAGAGGTCTCTTCCTCGCCACCGCCGGCGCCAACGATCCCCACGCCTTCGATGGTGCCCTCAAGGTGATGAACATGTTCTTCGCCGTCCTGGACATCAAGTACTACGAAAGGCTCCTCTTTTTCCGCATCGACCGCAAGGGCGCGATCAAGAAACATCCAACGGCGCTGAACGACGCATATGCCGCTGGAGAACACCTGATGGTGGAGATAGCGCGCAGCCTGGGTGAGCTGGCGGAATAGTCTCGACTGCACGTCCCTGTGGAACACCATTGCCCCCGAAATCCATAATGTTATATTATCAAACCTATCAGGAGGTTTTATAATGCCGGATAAGGTCAAGCTTACCCTTCTATCCAGCAAATCGGGGTGAGCGGCAAAAATGGGTCCGGAGGACCTGGAGAAAGTGCTGCGTATGCTGCCACCCGGTGAAGAGCGTCGGGAGATCCTGGTCGGCCTGGATACCCCGGACGACGCTGCCGTGTTCATGCTCGACGGGGACACGGCGCTCGTGCATACCCTGGATTTTTTCACCCCCATCGTCGACGATCCCTATCTCTTCGGTCAGATCGCCGCCGCCAACGCATTGAGCGATATCTATGCCATGGGGGGTACTCCCCTATCGGCCATGAACATCGTCTGTTTCCCCTGCTCACTGGGGATGGATATCCTGGCCAGCATACTGGCGGGGGGGCTCTCCAAGATAAGCGAGGCCGGAGCCGCCCTGCTCGGCGGCCACACCGTTGACGATGAGGAACCCAAATTCGGCCTCGCGGTCACGGGCAGGGTACATCCCGACCGCATCATGACCAGCCTGGGCGCCGAGCCCGGCGACGTCCTCGTCCTCACCAAACCCCTCGGTACCGGCATACTGGCCACGGCATTGAAGGGGGATTTCCTCACCGAGGCGGAAATGGCGGAGGCAATAGCGGGCATGGCGAGGCTGAATTCCACGGCATCCAGGGCAGCCGTACTGGCGGGAGCACATGCCTGCACGGACGTAACCGGTTTCGGGCTGGCCGGACATCTCTCAAACATGCTCCCGGACCACGGCCCGGGCTGCGAGATCCACTTCTCACGGCTGCCGGTTTACGAACACGTCCGCGAGATGGCGGGCATGGGCATGGTTCCGGCGGGGGCATACAAGAACCGCGACTTCCTTATGTCCAGGGTGGAGGTTGCTCCCGAGATAGACGACGTCGAGCGCGACCTGATCTTCGACCCCCAGACCTCGGGCGGGCTGCTCGTCGCCCTTCCCCCGCACGGGATGGAGGTTTTCAGGCAACAGATGGGTGGAGAGGACGGCTGGAGGCAGATAGGGCGTTTAGTGGAGGACACATCCCCTCTCATCCAGGTACTGCCGTAGCGGGCTTGATACGAGGAGGTGCCATGAGCGAGCTGGTGGACGCGCGGGGCCTGGCATGCCCCGTTCCGGTGGTGAAGACGAAGGACGCACTCAAGGGCGGCGCTGCCGAGATCGAGGTGCTGGTGGACAATCCGACGTCCCGGGAAAACGTATGTCGCTTCGCATCCTCGCAGGGCTGCGGGGTGGAGGTAGCCGAGGAGGGCGGCACATTCAGGATCAAGGTATCCCGCCCGGGAGGCCAGCCGGATACCAGGGCTGAGGAGGCGGATGGCAGTGACGATATGCGCACCGTGGTGGTACTTGCCGAGGACATCATGGGACGGGGCGACGAGGAGTTGGGCAGGATACTCGTAAAGGCCTTCCTCAACACCCTGGCCGAAAACGACCCTCCACCGTGGAGGATAGTGCTCTTCAACCGCGGCGTGCTTCTGGCGGTAGAAGGGGAGGACACCGTGAAGGCCCTCTCCAACCTGCACAGCATGGGGACGGAGATCCTCGTATGCGGCACCTGCCTGGATTACTTCGGCCTCAAGGAGAAAGTCGCCGTGGGCACCGTCAGCAACATGTACGACATCCTCACCACCATGCTCGCTGCCACCAACTCCGTCACCATCTGATAGTCGTACGTTCCCGAGCGACCTTTTTCCGATGCGTACGCGTGCCAGGCCAGGCCCGGCTTCGCCAGGACAGGCACACCGGACACCGTAACGTCACCGGGCGAACTTCTTCCTATTCGTTAACGTGCCATGCCAGGCCCGGCTTCGGCTTAGCCGCGACTGGCGACTGGCACCGTTGTGCCTAAGACGGCACAATCGCCTACGCGATGCAATCGTTCATACGTATCAGGTAAACTATAGGCTATGGAAAAGAAAGAATATCTCAGAAGCCTTTCCTCGGTAAACGACCTCATCCAGGCGGTGTACCGCAGCCGCAAGTTGGGCGGGGGCGTGCCGCGCGAGCTGGTCACCGAGGCATCCCGGGTGGTGCTGGAGGGGGTGCGGGAGGCCATCATGGCGGCCAAGGACGAGATGACCCTGGATAAGATCAGTACGGATACCGACGAACTTGTAACGCTGGTGGAGAAGGAGGTGGAGGACAGGATGCAGTGCAGCCTGCGCAGGGTGGTAAACGCCACCGGCATCGTCGTCCACACCAACCTGGGCCGTTCCCTGCTCTCCAGGGCGGCCCTCGACGCCGTGGCCATGGCCGGGGCTGATTACAACAACCTGGAGTACCAGCTCGAGGACGGCACACGAGGGTCGCGCCAGGTCCACCTGCAAAAGCTGCTGTGCGACCTCACCGGCGCCGAAGCAGCCCTGGTGGTGAACAACAACGCGGCGGCGGTCCTCCTCGCTCTCACTACCCACGCCAGCGGGAGGGAGGTCATCGTCAGCAGGGGGCAACTGATAGAGATCGGGGGTTCCTTCAGGCTGCCCGACGTCATGTCCCAGAGCGGAGCCCGCCTGGTCGAGGTGGGCACCACTAACAAGACCTACCTCGGAGATTACCGTCAGGCCATCACCAGCGAGACGGCCATGATCATGCGTGCCCACCCCAGCAATTACCGCATCATGGGTTTCACCTCCGAGGCATCGATAAAGGAGCTCGCCGGCCTCGCCCGCGAATACGAGCTCGTGCTCCTCGACGACCTGGGGAGCGGCGTATACATCGACCTCACGGAGCATGGGTTGCCCTACGAGCCCACCATCATGCGTTCCCTGGAGGAGGGGGCCGACCTGGTCTGTTTCAGCGGGGACAAGCTCCTGGGCGGCCCGCAGGGCGGAGTGATCCTGGGCCGGTCTGACCTGGTAGAGGCAATGGCCAGGCACCCACTTGCCCGGGCGGTTCGCGTCGGCAAGCTCACCATCGCCGCCATGGAGGCCACCCTCCACCATTATCTCGACCCCGAGCGGGCGGCGGAGGAGATACCCACCCTGGCCATGCTCACAGCCGACCCGGAGGTCCTGCGCAAGAGGGCCAGGGGGCTGGCGAAGAAGCTCGCGTCCGAGGGCGATCTCGAGGCTGAGGTGGTCGAGGACGTCTCGCGTGCCGGCGGAGGCGCCCTGCCCATGGAAAGCCTCCCCACCTGGGCGGTGGCCGTTACCTCGCCGGCATACAAGGCGAACGAGCTGGAGGAGAGACTACGCGCGGCGGAGCCGCCGGTTATCTGCCGCATCAAGGAAGACCGCATTATCCTGGACATGCGCACCGTACGCGACGACGAGGTAGGCATCATCGCCGCGGCGTTCAAGTCCATGATGTCGGGCGAAGATTGAACCCGGATCCCTGCGAGCAGCCATACCATGAAGAATTTCATCATCGGCACCGCCGGACACATAGACCACGGTAAGACCGAGCTCATCAAGGCCCTGACGGGCATCGACACGGACCGCCTCAAGGAGGAGAAGGAGCGCGGGATATCCATAGAGCTGGGCTTCGCCGATATCGAGCTGCCCGGCGGACTGAAAGCGGGAGTGGTGGACGTCCCCGGCCACGAACATTTCGTGAAGAACATGCTCGCGGGCGCCACCGGTTTCGACATGGTGCTGTTGGTGGTGGCGGCCGACGACGGGGTGATGCCGCAGACCACGGAGCACCTGGCTATCGTGGACCTCCTGGGCGTCGAGGAAGGCGTGGTGGCGATCACCAAGGCCGACCTCGTCGAAGAGGATATGCTGGAACTGGTAAAGGAGGACGTGCTCGAGGCCGTCGCCGGGACCGCCCTGGAGGGAGCGGAGATAATCGTGACCTCGAGCCGCACCGGCCAGGGGCTGGACGAGCTGCGTGAGACCCTCGCAAAGGCCGCTGGCAGGGTAGGTATACGCAGCTCGCAGGGGCCCTTCCGCCTTCCCGTGGACCGCGTCTTCACCCTGAAGGGTATCGGAACGGTGATCACCGGGACCCTGTGGGAGGGCAGCGTCGCCGACGGCGATGAAGCTTTTATCCAGCCCTCAGGCAGAAAGGTCCGGGTGCGCAATATTCAGGTACACGGCGAGGACGTCGAGAGGGCTTATGCCGGGCAGAGGGTGGCCCTGAACCTGCCGGGCATCTCCACGGAGGAGATCGAGCGCGGCGACGTCATAGGCACCCCGGGATACCTTCACCCCACCCTCATGCTCGACGGCCTCCTCTATCTCATAGACGGCGCCCCGCGCCCGCTGAAGAACCGCACGCGGGTGCGCTTTCACCACGGCACCAGGGAAGTGATGGCCAGGGTCGTACTCCTCGGCGGCCAGGAGGAACTTCAGCCGGGGGAGACCTCTTACGTCCAGTTCCGCCTGGAGAGACCCGTTGTCGCGCTGTACAGGGACCGCTATATCCTGCGCAGCTATTCCCCCGTCACCACCATCGGGGGCGGACATGTCCTGGACTCCCATCCCAGAAAGCACCGCCACCACCAGGCCGCTATCCTGGATAGCCTGGATAAGCGGGAGAAGGGCGTGCCCGAGGATTTGATCCTGCTGGTGGTTGAGGAGAGGGGGCTGCCCCTCTCCCGCCGGGAACTCCTCTCCTGGACGGAACTGGGAGAGGCGGAGCTGGGGCCGGCCCTCGAGGGACTCCTCTCGCGTGCCGGCATGGCCGAGATCGCAGGCGACGGAGATCCCTTGTACGTAACACCCTCGATCCTCTCCTCACTGCAGGAGCGTATGACCTCGCTCAGCGCGGAACTGCACGATGCCAACCCGCTTAAAGCAGGGATAGAGAAGGAAGCCCTGCGGCAGCGCCTGGATGCGGGTTTGGGCGTGGATGTCTTCGAGGCCCTGCTGCGCAGCGCCGTCTCGGCGGGCAAGCTCGAGGTCGAGGCGGGCAAGGTGCGGCTTGCCGGCAGGGGCAGATCGCTCTCGCAGGAGGAGAGCGCGCGCAAGGACGAGTTGCTGCAGGCCATCCGTGAAGGGGAGTACAGCCCTCCCCTCTTCAAGGAGATGCTGGAGATAACCGGCCTGGAAAAGAACAAGCTGCGAGATATCCTCGGGATCCTCCTGGAGGAAGGGGATATCGAGCAGGTAAACCCGGACTACTTCCTGGCCCGGGGCAGGGTCGCTGAGGCGGAGGAGCGTATCCGCTCGCACCTGTCCTCCCGGGGTAACCTGGAGGTCTCCGACGTCCGGGACATGCTGGGGGCGAGCCGCAAGTACGCCATACCCCTGCTGGAGTTCATGGACAGGAGGAGGGTGACCCGTCGGGATGGCGACCACCGCATCGCGTATTAATACTAGGGGGTCAGGTGCGCAGATGGAATGTATGATCCACTTCCGATATGTACATGTGCGCGATGCAAACTAACGTACCACTGCTAATATCATGACGGGTTATAATATTCCTGGAGGTGCATCCGTCCTGGTGGGCGGCCCGGTCTTCAAAACCGGTGCGGTGTCGTAACGGGCGCCGGGTAAGTTCGATTCTTACGCATCTCCGCCATTTTTTATGCTCCGGGAACCTGCCATCAACAGTTCTTATATAATATATAAAGCATGAATACTAAAAGCCTGCGCACATTCGTCGAGGTGGCGAACACCGGGAGTTTCTCGGCGGCCGCACGTAACCTTGGGCTCACCCAGCCCGCGGTCAGTTTCCAGATACGGGCCCTGGAAAAGGACTTCGGCAACACCCTTATAGACCGCTCCACCGGCCACAGTACCCTCACGGAGGCGGGGCGCTCCTTCCTCGAGTACGCCGCCGGCATCCTCGAGATGGAGGAAAAACTGAGGGAGGAGATGGAGGGAAGGCGCAGCGAGGTCGCCGGTCCCATCACCATAGCCGCCAGCAACATCCCCGGTGAATACATCATGCCCTATATCCTCGCCGGCTACCGCGAGCGCTATCCCCTCACCGATCCGCGCCTGGATATCGCTGACTCGGAGAAGGTCCTGGAGAGGGTCAGGGCGGGAGAGGTGGACCTCGGCTGCGTGGGCCTGCGCGAGGAGGATAGCAGGTTGCGTTATGAGCCGCTGTGCGAGGACCGCCTGGTTTTCATCGCGCCCCCGGACCATCCACTCGCCGGCAGGCGCAGCCTCAAGGCGCAGGATCTGGAGGGGGTTCCCTTTATCTGGCGGGAGGAGGGCTCCGGGACCCGCTCGCACATGGTGAGGATCATCAACGACCTCGGGTTGGATGCGGCGGTAGAGGACGCCATGTGCCTCGGCAGCACCATGGCCGTGATCCAGGCGGTTGCGGCGGGCGAGGGAGCCTCCATCATATCCCTGTGGGCGGCGGATGCCTACATAAAGCAGGGCAGGATAGCGGTGCTCAAGGTAAGGGCTACGGACCTGCGCAGGGAATTCCACTACGTCCTGCTGCGCCGCCGTCCCCTCTCCACCGCGGGGGATGCCCTCCTGAAGGTCCTGGAGGAGAAGAGGCCCGAACTCGAGCGCAGGTTGGAATCCATGACCGTATAGCTTCGCGATGTAGACAATTACGGCACTCCAGCCGGTCAGCAGCGCCGCAGCGGATTCAGAGTTCGACCTTTTCCAGCAGGTTCACGAGCAAAGGCTCCATACCGGGGGTGATATGCACGATCCCCTCCGGGTCCACCATCAGCGCCTGCGAGCCGTCCAGGCTCTCCACCCAGTCCAGGCCCTCGGGATAGCCCATGATAAAAGCCGCGGTGGACATGGCGTCCGCCCAGGCCCCGTTCCTCGCTCCCAGCACGGTTACCGCCATGGTCCCCCTCGCCGGGTACCCCGTGCGGGGGTCGATTATATGGTGATAGCGGATGCCCTCGAACTCGAAGAAGCGCTGGTAGTCCCCGGAGGTGCTGATATAGTTCCGTCCGGGGAACTTAAGGATCGCCACGGGTTCCCCCTCGCGCGGATTCAAGATCTCTAAAAGCCATTCGGGTCCCCCGGCACTTCCCGGTTTGTCTCCAGAAGTAAGGGTGGTGCTGATCATGTTGATGATCGCCGACTCGATGCCCCGCGAGAGCAGGACCTCTTCCGCCCTGTCCAGAGCGTACCCCTTGGCCAGACCACCCAGGTCGACGATCATGCCCTCGCGCGTGAAATAAACGCTGCGTGCGGCCTCGTCGAGGACCAGCTTGTCGGACCCGACCAGCTCCATGGCCAGCTTGATCTCCTCGTCGGTGGGGGGCGCATCACCACGCTCGTCGCGTCCTTTGACGTCCCATACGTCAACCAGGGGGCCAACGGTGATGTCGAAGAGCCCGCCACTGGCCTCGTAGAGCTCCATACCGGCGGCGAACATCTCCCACAGGTCGTGCGATAGAACCACGGGGCCGGCCGCCGCCGATGCGTTGACGCGCGAGATCTCGCTCTGGGGGTCGTAACGGTTTGCCAATCCATCTATGCGGTAGAGCTCCTGGAAGGCGGCGTCCACCGCGCCCTCCACCTGCGACTGGTTCTTACCGTAGGCCTTGATGATCACGCGGGTGTCGAGTACGTATTTCTCTTGCTGGTAAGGCTCCCTTGTATATCCGGGGTTAAGCAGGATGACCAGGAGGACGGCGAGGCCCGCCATAACGATGACCACGGCGATGACGACCAGCGTATCCCGCCGGTTCTTCTTTCCAAGGCTCTTTTCGTCGCATGCTTTCTTGCCGTTCACGCAAGGTAGTATATCACCTATAATTGCGCCGGGGATATGAGATATGGGTGCGTGTAGGCGGAAAACGCGGACCCTCCGCCGTATCAATCCTCGTCATCCACGGCTACGCACTCAGGCGCCTCGACTTCGCCCAGTTCCTCCATGGCCGGGGGTGCTTCTCCCCTGCGTATGTAGCGCTGCATATAATGCATGGACAACTCCAGCATGAGCACGAAGATGGCCGCGATACCCAGTGATTGCGCCATGATGATCAGCCCCGGGAGGTCCAGCATGAAGAATTCCCTGAACCAGGGTATCAGCAGAACGCCCACGAAAGCCCCGGCCATCAATGCCACCAGGGCTCCCTTCCACGACCACAGCGGGCGTGAAAGGTATGCGAGCACCGCCAGCCCCACGATGGTGAGCACGATCACAGCCACCGTGCGGGATTCCTCCAGGGTGGCACCGTGGGCCCTGGCCATGGCGTTGGCCGTGAAGGTCGCGAAGGCCGCGATAAACCCCGCCGGGATGGCGAAATAGAGCACGCGCCGCAACAGGCCCGGCCGGTAGCGCTGCTTGCTGGGGGTGAACGAGAGCACGAAGGCCGGTATCCCGATGGTCAGGGAGCCGACCAGGGATATATGGCGGGGCAGAAAGGGGTAGGGCCAGGCGATGAGGGCGATGCCCACCGCCAGCAGGGCGGCGTAGACGGTCTTGGTGAGGAAGAGGTTGGCGACCCTCTCCATGTTGGCCATGACGCGCCGCCCCTCGGCCACCACCCCCGGCAAGGTGGAGAACCTGCCGTCCAGCAGCACCAACTGGGCCACTGACTTGGTCGAGGGGGCACCTGAGCCCATGGCTATACCCATGTCCGCGTCCTTCAGGGCCAGGGTATCGTTGACGCCGTCGCCGGTCATGGCCACCACGTGCCCGCGGGACTGCAGGGCATGAACCATCATCCTCTTCTGCTCCGGCACCACGCGGCCGAACACCGTTTTCTCCTCCATGACCTCCGATAGCTCCTCGGTGTCCTCTGGGAGGGTGCGGGCATCCACGGCTTCCTCGGCGTCGGGCACGCCCACGCGCTCGGCCACCGTGGACACCGTGCTCGGATTGTCCCCCGAGATAACCCTTATCTCCACGCCCTGCTCGGTGAAGTAGTCCAGTGTCTCCTCTGCATCGGGCCGGATCTTCTCCTCTATGATCAGCAGGGCGGTGGGCTCGAGGCGGGATGGAAGCGTCTCCTCCGTCACGGCCTCCGGCGCCCGGGAGAGAAGGAGGACGCGCAGGCCGGAGCGGGCCAGGGAATCGGCCCTCTCGCGCAGGTCTCCCTGCTCTTTCTCGTCCAGGAGCATGTCAGGCGCGCCCAGCACCCAGGAACCGTGCTGCGTGAAGGACACCGCGCTCCACTTACGCGCCGAGGAGAAGGGAACAGTGGAGTCTACCGTCCAGCCCGGAGGAGGTGTAAACGCGGAGGCGATGGCCGCCAGCGTTGAGTTCTCTGAGGGAGATGCGGCGGCAAAAGCCCCCAGGACCTGGTCCAGGCCATCCTGGCCGTTCAGCGGCTCGACACGCCCGAACGCCAGGGTACCCTCGGTTAATGTGCCCGTCTTATCCAGGCAGATGACGTCCACCCTCGCCAGCCCCTCCACGGCGGGCAGCTCCTGCACCAGTACCTTGCGCCGTGCCAGGGCTACCGCGCTCACCGCGAACACCAGGCTGGTGAGAAGCACCAGGCCCTCGGGGACCATGCCCACCAGCCCGGCTACCGTGGCTATGATGGAATCGTCGAAGGTGTTGTCCGCCAGGATCTGGCTGACAGCCAGCAGGATCCCCGTTGGGATCATTATGTAAGTAATATAGCGCAGGATGGTATTGATGGCGTCGCGCAGGTCTGATTTGACCAGCGAGTAGCGTTTTGCCTCCTCCGCCACCTTCTGCGCGTAGGCATCCTCGCCCACTGCCGTCGCACGGAAGCGCCCGGAGCCGGCGGAGACGAAGCTCCCCGAGAGGAGCTCGTCGCCGGGCTTTTTCACAATGGGAACGGATTCCCCGGTGAGCAGCGATTCGTCGACCTCCATACCGTCCGAAACGAGCACCATGCCGTCGACCAGTATCTGATCGCCGGCCTGCAGCACCAGGAGGTCGTCCAGGACAATATCGTCCCGGGAAATCTCAATTGTTTTTCCATCCCGGATAACCTGAGCTCTGGGGGCACTTATCAGCGAGAGGCGGTCTAGGGTTCGCTTGGCGCGAAGCTCCTGCACGATGCCGATAAGGGTGTTGAAGACCAGCACCCCGGCGAAGAGCGCATCCCTGAGAGGACCGATGACGATCACGATGACCGCCAGCACTCCCAGGATGGCGTTGAAGCGGTTGAATACGTTAGCCCGGATGATGGAGGCGACGGAGCGGCTGGTCTTGTCCTTCACCCGGTTGGTCTTACCCTGGGCGATCCGCTCCGAGACCTCGGCCCCACTGAGGCCGCGTTCCCCGTACGCGTCATCGAGTTGGGTAAGACCCGGTGCTTGCTTGCTGTTCCCCTCTTTTGTCCCTGCTCCGTCTCCGGCATCGTTCATATTTCGCCCCGCCATCTTCACCCGATAGGACTTGCCTTATTTTATCCTAATATGGGCTCACTTCCGATACGTATGCGTGCCAGGCCTGGCCTGGCGCAGCCAGGACAGGCGCTGGACACGTTGTGCCCGGTATACCGCTCCATGCATACGATGACGCATCGAGGGTACCGGTGGGCCGTGCAGCGCAAGGCGCGTGACCGCGGCGTACTCAATTAGTATACCTCCGCTTCGCTACGGCACAGGCTGACGCGAGGAGCAGAACGCAGCATGCAGGGATGCAGCGGGGAACAAAGTTCCCAAGCGAGGTTGCTCAGACGTATGGGGTTCGCCAGAGGACTTGTCAGCGCAGATCACGGGTGCCAGGCCCTCCATGGATATAAGACGGGTATCAGGCCTCCACATGGAAATGTGGAGGCGCTGACACGCCGTATAACTAAGGTGGAGGCGCTGGGACACCTCAGCATTACAAGCTTATCTATACAAACGTAATACTCAATCGAGGTTGCCACGTCGCTTCGCTCCTCGTAATCTGACTTCTCGCTGCGCGAGCAGTCAGACTTTAGCGATGCAAACCTGCGCAAGGAAGCGCTCAGACGTGTGGGTTTCCTGGTAAGGATGGGTGCGCAGATGCAAAGAAAAATGGGCCGGGAAAACCCGGCCCATTTTATTCCTCTGCGGGTCAGCCGCTTGCACGCACGGCGTGCAGACCCTGACCAAAGTCCATATTACGCCGCGACTACCTCCCCGAATCTCTTCGGTTTGAACACCTTGTCCAGCAGAATGACAAAGCAGTTGCCGATGAGAATGGAATAGGCTACGGCACCCGAAGGCCCTCCGTATACCCGGATGAGCACTATACACACACCGATGATCAACCCGTATACTACCTGTCCCCAGGTGTACATGGGACTGGTCACCCAGTCCGTGGCCATGAAGAAGGCGCCCAGCATGACGCCACCGGCCAGGATCTGGTAGAGGCCATCGGAACCCACGATGTAACCGAGGATGAGCACGGTCGCCAGGATGGTCACCGGGATCACCCAGCTGATCACCTTGCGGTAGATGAGATAGGCGCCTCCCAGCAGTACCCAGAACGCACCGACCTCGGAGATCGCCCCGCCGTAGCTGGCGAAGAGAAGAGAACCATATGAGGGGCCAAGGCTCTCCAGTCCCGGCTTGATGTAAGCCAGGGGCGTGGCGGCCATTACGCCGTCGAAACCGCCGGGGAGGAATCCCAGGTTACCGCTCCAACTGGCCAGCAGGCCCGAGCAGGTGATGATGAACACGTACCCGAACAGCGCCGGGTTGAAGATGTTCCTACCCAGTCCGCCCATGAGCTCCTTGACGATCACGATGGCCACGAAGGACGCGATGATCATGTTGAGCCAGTGGATCTGCGCCGGCATGAGCAATGCCAGTAACAAACCGGTCACTGCCGCGCTCCCATCGGAGAGGGTGACCTTCTTCTTCCTTATCTTCCTCGTCACCCACTCGAAGAACATGCACGAGCCCACGCATACCGCGATCACGAACAGGGCGTTGTAGGTGAATGCCACCAGCGCGGCGATGGTGATCGGCGCCAGGGCGATGAGCACGTCGCGCATGGCGACGGCGGTCTGCTCCTTGCTCCTCAGATGCGGTGGAGGAGTGACAACCAGGTTATCTGTAGCCATATGCCATCACCTCCTTATTTCTTCTTCATGGCCGCTATCTCGGCCTTTGCTTTACGGACGTAGTCTACGTGCGGGATAAAGGCCGGACACTCGAAGGAGCAGCAGCCGCATTCGAAGCAGTCCAGCGCTCCCCACATCTCCGCCTTGTCCCACTGGCCCCGCTTGGCGGCCTGGACGATGAAGTTGGGGGAGAGGAACATGGGGCATGCATCGATGCACTTGCCGCAGCGCACGCATTCGGCCTCCTCGCCCATCTCGACGACATCCGAGGTGAGCACAACGATACCGGATGTTCCCTTGACCACCGTGGCGCCGGTATCCGACTGCGCCCAGCCGGTCATGGGTCCGCCCATGATCAGCTTCACAGGGTTGCCCACGAAACCGCCGCAGGCATCGATGAGCGCGGAAATGGGGGTGCCAATGGCGGCGAGCAGGTTTGCCGGCTCGCGCACCCCGGGTCCGGTAACGGTGAGCACCCTTTCGTAGAGGGGCTTGCCCCATGCAGCCGCCTCGTAGAGGGCGATGGCCGTTCCCACGTTCTGCACCAGGCAGCCCACCTCGGAAGGGAGCTTGCCCGGGGGAACCTTGCGCCCGGTGAGGGCGAAGATGAGCATCTTCTCCGCTCCCTCTGGGTATTTCACCTCGAGCACCTCCACCTCCACGTCGGAGAGGGAGGATGTCTTGGACCGCAGGGCGTCCACGGCGTCCATCTTGTTGGCCTCGATGCCGAAGATAACCTTGCTGGCCCCCACCGCGGCTTTCAGAAGGCGGGCGCCGGCGATGAGATCGTCCGTGCGCTCCAGCATCTGGCGGTGGTCGCAGGTGAGGAAGGGCTCGCACTCCACGGCGTTGATTATCACCGTGTCCACGGGCTTGTCCTTGGGTGGGGTCAGCTTGACGTGGGTTGGGAACGCGGCGCCTCCCATGCCTACCAGTCCGGCATCCTTGGCGATGTCGCGGATCTCCTCGCTGGTGAGAGATTCGAGGTCCTTACCAGTCTTCTTGGCGAATTCCGGCTGCTCGGCGTCGACCGTGATGACCACGCTCTTGACCTTGGCGCCGGTGAAGTTGGGAACCTCGACGACTTCTTTGACCGTTCCGGCCACGGAGGAATGCACCGGGGCTGATACGAAGGCTTCCGCCTCGCCTATCTTCTGCCCCACCTCCACGCGGTCTCCCGCCTGCACCAGTGCCTCGTTAGGGGCCCCGATATGCTGCGAAAGGGGGATGATCACCTCGGCGGGCATGGGGGCGTTCTTTATCGCCTTGCCCGAAGCCAGCTCCTTGTTGTAGGGGGGGTGGATGCCTCCCTTGAAGGTCTTGAGTTCCGCCATGCTACTCACCCCCTCCTGCCACCTTGCGCTCGAGTCCCTCGTTGCGCTTGTTGATGACGTATCCTACGCCGGCTGCGGCGACGAGGCCGACCAGAGCCAGGCCACCCCAGGGAGCGCCCGGCTTGACCAGGGCCTCCCAGATGGTGACGCCGGCCGGCACCGAGGGCTTCTCGGGCAGACCGTACTTCTCCGGTGAGTCCTCGAGGACGTAGATATAGTGCAGGCCGCTCAGCTCTTCGACACCGTAAAGCTGGGCATTATCCACGCCCTTCTTTTTGAGCTCATCGACCTTCGCTTTCGCCAGCTCGACCATCTCCTCCCGCGTCCCGAAGTTCAGGGCACCGGTGGTGCAGGTCATCACGCATGCCGGTATATTGCGGTTCGGGTAGGGCTCGGGCTGGTCTTTCATATCCGGCGAAGCCTGCGCCGGCGTAGGGAAGGCCTCGGGGCTGTTGGTGATGCGGTCGAAGCAGAGCACGCAGCGGAAGATGCCCTTCTCGGCCTCGTCGTAGCGGCAGGCCTGGAAGGGGCAGGTCGCAACGCAGTAGTTACAGCCGATGCACTGCTTTGGATCGGTCTTGACCACGTAAGCCTCGCTGTCGCCGTCGCTCACCTTGTATTTCTTGGTGGCGCCGCTGGGGCAGACCTTTACGCAGGTGGCATCCGTGCAGTGCATGCACTGGTACTTGGTGAAGTACCAGTAGAGGTCGTCGTCGCTGGACGGACGCTCCTCCGGCTCGTTGAAGAGGATGCGGTTCCAGCACTGCGAGGTCAGCTCGAGCGGGTTCTCGTAGGTGCCGTTGTTGTCGGTCCTGGTGTAGGTGCGCTCGTTCCAGTTCTTGCAGGCTATCTGGCAGGCCCGGCACCCGGTGCATAAGCTCGCATCGAACATGATCGCCATGTCTGTCGGGTTAGCCATTTTAATTCACCTTCCTTAGGTTCACCAGGAACGCTTTGTATTCCGGGATGGTGGTGTTGGCGTCGCCCACATGGCCTGTGACCTGGTTTGCCGCGTAGCTCCTGTCGGATATGCCGTTGCGTTCCGGGCCGCCGGGTACGAAGCCGATGAACCCGAAATGCCATGTCATACCAACGACATGCACCGTCTTCTTGCTGCCGTTGTCTGATATCTGGAGGGGCTTGAGGCGGGTGGTGACCACGGCCACGCCCTGCATCTTCCCGCGCACGCTCTCCACTTCCACCAAGTCGCCCTTTTTGATCCCCAGCTCGTCGGCAAGTTCAACGGAAAGCTCCACGAACTGCTCCGGCATGGCCTCGCCCAGCCAGGTGTTGTTGCGGGTCATCTGGCCCGCCTGCCAGTGCTCGGTGACGCGGTAGGTCGTGGCGACGTATGGATACCTTGTATCCCCCGTCTCCGCGAAGCCGTACTTATCCGGCTCTTCCAGTGCCGATGGCCAATCCAGGACGGCAGCGGGGTTCCACTGCGTTCCGGACAGGGCGTTCTTGACTGGTCCTTCCCTCGGCTCGTAATGCTCCGGGAACGGGCCTTCTACCAGGGAGTTGGAGAAGATGCGGCCGACTTGTGCTCCGACCTCCCTGTTCATGATGTAAGGTCCAGCCCCGGAATCCGCGGCCAGAGAACCCTTCTTGTTGATGGCGTAGAAGTCGTTGACGTCGTTCTTCATCACCAGGTTCTGCCCGGATTCGTCGAAGAGGAAGAGGGCCTTCTGGGGCGCGAAGGGCTTGCCCGAGTAGTCCATGGAACAGCGGTTGTAGATGATGCGGCGGTTGACCGGCCACGCCCAGCCCCACACGGGGTAGGTACCCACGTTGATCTTCTGGGCGGAAGATGGGGCCTCGCTCACCTCGCCGTATGCGCCGGTCGCATAGTCGTAAGTACCGACTTTGCCGGTAGTCGCATTGGGATAGTAGAGCGTGCTTCCGGACTCATCCCACCAGTACAGCTGGGTCTTGACGAAATGCCACTTGGCCTTGTCGAAGGGGATGCCGTTCCACTCCGTAGCCTGGTTGTCGCGGGGTATCTTCTCCGGAACGTCGCTGATGCCCAGGATCTTGGCGGCTCCCTTGACGTCGTCGTCGCTGGCCCACTCGCCCGAGTACAGCCAGTTGCCGCATACGGTGGTTCCGTCCGCGGCCAGCTTGGTGAAGTTGAGCACCGGGCTCTTGAAGGCCTCGTCCCAGGAGAACGTTCCGCTGGGCCAGGTGAAACCATGGATCTCGAACAGCACCTGGTCCATGTTCGGCTCTCCGTGCTCTACCTCGTCGTATTCCCAGAAGAGGTTGGTGAGTACGTCCGCGCCGGGACCGCCCTCGCTCTTGTACAGCTCCTTGACCGCTTTGATTATCTTGTGGGCCATGAAGGCATCGGTCCTGGCGTCGCCGGGGGGCTCCACGGCCTTCCAGCGGTACTGTGCCAGGCGGCCAGAGGTCATCACCGAGCCGCCCTTCTCCACCGAGCTCGCGGCGGGGAGGGCCCAGACCTCGGTCTGGATGTCCTCCGGCTTGGCTCCAGGCCGCTGCCAGAAGTTCATCATCTCGGTGTCCCAGATGTCTACGGCCACCAGCCAATTGAGCTTGTCCAGGGCGGCGCATTCCAGGTTGCAGTTGGGCCCGCCCACCGGCGGGTTCTGACCCCAGGACACCATGCCCTTGATGATGCCCGCGTACATGTCCTCGAAGAGGGCGATGTGGGTGTAGTTCTTGCCCTTGATCACCTTGGGGAAGAGCTCGAAGGCCTTGGCCAGGTCCTTGTTGGCGTATTCTCCCCACCATGCGGTGAGCAGGCTGGCCATGAACTTGGGGCTGTTGACCCAGTAGCCGGCCTTGGGGGTGATGCGGTCCAGGTAGGCCTGGTAATCGACATCCCCGTTGTTTGGCATGCCTAAATAGGCGGGGATGATGTGTGAGAGCAGCGCGAAGTCGGTGGAACCCTGCACGTTGGATTCCCCACGCAGGGCGTTGATGCCGCCTCCCGGCATGCCCGTGTTCCCCATGAGCAGCTGCAGCAGGGCGAAGGCCCTGATCTTCTCCGTCCCGATGGTGAACTGGGTCATCCCCATGGCGTACATGAGGTTCCCGCTCTTGTCCCGCTGGTGGGTGATGCCCACGTATATGTCGGCGATCTCCTTGAACTTGGCGGGATCCATGCCGCAGACCTTGGCCACCATGCTGTCGTCGCCCTCGTAGGTGTAGCGGGAGTAATGCTCCGCCAGCTTGGCGTAGACGGAAGGCTGCATCTCGCTGAACTTGCCCGCCTTGATGAGCTCCCACTCGTTGGGGACGAAGTTGCCGTTGGAATCCTTAGGGCCGCTTGGGGTGCCCCGGTTGGGGAAATCAGCATTGGGAGCAATTGGTATCAGGTCTACCCTCAGCGGTGACCCGTCGGGGCCCGCCTGGTAGGACCAGGTCTTGGTGTCGTACTTCCTCTTGTCGGCGTCATAGCCGCTGAAGAGCCCGTCCAGCTCCCCGGGACCCTTGAAGTCCGGGTTCACCAGGATAGGAGCGTTGGTGTAGTTCTGCACATACTCCCAGTTGATCAAGTTGTTCTGGATGGCATAATTGACGAGGGCACCGTAGAATACGATGTCCGTTCCCGGCCTGATGAAGGAGAACGCGTCCGCCTTGGACGCGGTGCGGGTGAAGCGTGGGTCCACCACGATCACCTTGGCGCCGTGCTCTTCCCTGGCCTGCTCCACCCAATTCCATGATACGGGGTGGTTTTCGGCCGGGTTTGACCCGCACACCATGAAGACATCGGCATTGCGCAGGTCTATCCAGTGATTGGTCATGGCACCCCGGCCATACGTGCCGCCGAGACCGGCGACTGTGGCGGAGTGTCATATACGTGCCTGGTGTTCCATGTAGACGATGCCCAGGGCACGTCCGAACTTGGTGGCCAGGTAACATTCCTCGTTGTCCAGGGCCGCGCCGCCCAGCTGGGCGATGCCCTCGCAACGGCTTACGGTAACCTGCTTGCCGTCTACGTTCTCCGTTTCCACGAAGGTGGCGTCACGGGTGTCCTTGATCAGCCTGGCTATGGCCGGGATGGCCTCGTCCCAGGTCTTGTCCTCCCATTCCGTGGCGCCAGGCGCGCGGTAGCGCACCTTGGTCAGCCGCCTGTCGTTGTTGGCGACCTGGTAGATGGACTGGCCTTTGGAGCAAAGGCGAGCCCTGTTGATGGGGCTGTCCGGGAGGCCCTCGAGACCCACCACCTTCCCGTCCATCACGCTGACGATAGCCGAGCAACCCACGGAGCAATAGGGACATACCGTGGTGCTCTCGGCCGCTTCGCTGATGCGAAGCTCTTCGGCAGCCGCGAAGGCGGGGGCGGAGAATCCGAGTTGCGCGAGGGCCGCCGCGCCGATACCGGCGCCGGACAGCTTGAGGAAACCTCTTCGCGAAAGTTCCATACTTCCCCCCACTTTCCTAGGTCGAATCCTACGTCCACTTTAATACAAAACCTTGCAGTTACATGAAGTATATATATAAACCCTTACAGGATTTGATTTCCTCGCGATTCGTTGGTCCATATGCCTTCTGATATGCGGTTTTCAAGGTACGATGCCTTCAAGCTACAATCCCAAGGATTATACTATCCTTCGTTAATCCAAGGCAACTTCTACGATCAAACATATAGGACGCATAGATGACGCCGCCCGGTTCATGAAAACACCGTGCGGCAGCCCCTCTCGTAACCCCTTTCCTCCGCCGCGAGATCCAGGTGGGCCGTGGCCAGATCCTCCAGCGGGAGCACGAATTCATCGTCCTTCTCCCCCATCGGGGTGCTTATCTTTATATATTTTTTACATTTATCGCATAAATAAACGCGCCGGGAGTCGTCCCCGTCCGCGAAGATGTACTTGAGGTCGCCCTGCTCGACGGTCTTGCAGAACGGGCACATGATGCGGGGAAAGCCCCAACGCGAGCCGCAGAGCGAGCACTCAAGGACGCGCAGCCCGTCCTCAGGGCGCAGGAAACCCATGATCGGGAGGTCTCCGCAGACGGGGCATTTTCCCTGCGGTACCTGGTCGAGATCGGCCTTGCGGACCAGCGCCGAAGCGTTCTTCCACATAAAGGGCGCCAGGGAGATGTGCAGCAGCATGTACAGGAGCTCCGGATCCAGGGAATAACCCCCGACCAGACGGGAGAATTCCTCTTCGTCGCGCTCCAGGAAAGCGTCGACTGTGCCGCTCAGCTTCTTTTCGTCCTCGAGCTCCTCTGCGACGAAGGTCTCCATTTCCTCCATCGGCTTGTCGCTTTTCTTTTCCATCACTCCGACCAGCTCGCGCATGATCCGCTTGAGGACGGCGAGGTCTACCTTGAGCTCGTCTGGCTCCACGAGCAGTTTCCCCTGTTCGATGCGGAGAGATACCTGGCCGCCCTCGATATGGGGCAGCTGGTCGGGGATATCCCGCGAGAGCTTGCGCTGCGTGGCGAATACCTCGCGATAAAGGCCCATGATCCCCTTGAGCCTGGGGTTGGCATCGACGTATCTCTTCGCCTCGCGATTGACCAGGCTCTTGTTTATCTTGCGCTGTTTCAGGTTGAAGTCACCGATATCGCTCTACCTCCCTTTGGCTTTTTCGTGCTGCCGGGATGTCCGTCGCCAGGGCACAAATCCGGTACCATCCCATGATCATCCACCCCATTGACGAGGTGGCAGGGTCACCCATTATATAATCCATGGATTTCACCGGCAACATGTTTTGCTATTCTTCCAGTTCTGCCTCGAGCGCTTCCCTCCTCTTACGCGCTCCGCGCATGCCGACCATGGCGAAAAGGATACTCCCCTCGTAGAGCATGAACATGGGCACGGCCACCAGCAGCATGGTGATGGGGTTCCAGTCAGGCGTTATGAGCGCGGCGAAAGCAAGGACGATGATGACCGCGATACGCCAGTTCTTGTGCAACCTCTGGGGAGTAACGATCCCCAGCCTGACCACCAGCCATACCACCAGGGGCGTTTCGAAAGAAAGGCCCACTCCCACCATGAGCAGCGCCACGAAGCCCACGTACTGGTTGGCCATGAGCACCGGGGTTATCTGTCCGCCCGACTGGTCGATCAACCACCTTATGCCCACCGGCAGTATATATATATAGCAGAAGGCTACACCAGTGAGGAAGAAAAGGATGATGAAGAAGAGGGCGTAGAACATGAAACGCCTCTCCCGCTTGCGCAAGGCCGGGGCGATAAAGGCGATGATCTCATAGATGATCACCGGCAGGGCAAGGACGATAGCAGCGTACATGGCTATCTTGAAGCGGACCATGAAGGGCTCGAGCACGGTCTGGTAGTACAGGTTCAGGGGGATATCGGCCTTGGCTGCGGGCTCCTTCAAGAAGCCGAAGATATTCCATGAGAAGATATATCCCACGCCTATGGCCACCACGAGGGAGAGAAACATGACGATAATGCGCCTTCTGAGCTCCTCGAGGTGCTCGATAAAGCTCATCTTCTGGTCGGCCAAGAAAGCCTCCGCAGTCGTTATGGGGATGAGAAAGGAGTGTTATCCGGCGGTTGCCTATTCCTCTTCCTCTTCGGTCTTCTTCTTTTTCTTGTCTTCCTTTACGTCGTCGTCCGTGCCCTCGAGGCCTTCCTGTACGGCCTTGGTGACCTCGGAACTGGAAGCCCGCAGTTCCCTGATGGCCTTGCCTACGGAGCGGCCAAGCTTGGGAAGCTGCGTGGGCCCGAAGATGACGAGTGCGATCCCGAGGATGATGAGGAGCTCGGTCGGACCGAAGCTCTGAAAAAGCGCTAGCATATGCTTTTTCCCTCCTTTGTCATGGATTACCGGGCTCGAAGCAATAGCTGCGAGCACGTTAAAATATATTAGACTCCACCCTGGTATTAGTCAAACCATCATTTATGAGGCGCACATAGGTTTCGCGTCGGGACGTACACGTGCCAGGTCATTAACGTGAGCGAAACCACGGCGCAATACGAAACCTCGACTTCACGCTAAAGACCTGGCAGTGCTGCGCCGCAGACGGCGCCGTCGCTTACGCGGTGCAAACCTTCGTACGGTGTTGCTCAGACGTATGGGTTATCCAGCAAGCGTCAGTGCGCAGACGAAACCGATCAGGCTATTGCGGTCCTTTCATAATAACGGTGGTGTCGACGTAGATGTTCACGGTATTGGATGCTAGGATGATGCTCCCGCCCTTGATAGCGAAGACCTTGTAATTATACGTATACCCCATGAGGAGATCGCCGTCCCGGTGATAGAAATCGGGGCCGGGCGGATAATACTGCCACATGGTCATGGTGCCCGCAGGCGGATACACGGGCGGCTGGTTCATCTCCGATCTCACCAGGGCGAAGTAGTCCGGCTGCAGATTCCCCTCCACGTGCCAGGTGAGATCGATAACCGGTATGCCCCCACCTCCGTCCACCGCCGCGCCGCTCAGGGTGACAACCGGTTGAACCTGGGGAATCGCCACCACGACCGCGTTGCTGTATATCAACCCGTCCTGCTGCGGGCAAGCCACGCGGTAGGTATAGGACATCCCGGCTTGCGCACCCCGATCCAGGAATCCTATCACGTCCCCAGCGACCCGGCCGATTTCGTCCTCCGGGTATATGGGCTGTCTGCCCGAAGCACGCAGGATGAAGAAGCCGTCGGCGGTGCCGTCCTTGATCTCCCAGTTCAGAGCCACGCCCCCCTGCTGCAGGGACGCCTGCAGCGAAACGCTCGGCTTCACGGTGCCGCCGTCCTGACCTCCGTCCGCATCGTCCCCATCCTCCCCGTTATCATCCGGGGGCTCCATGGGAGCTATCTCGAGCGCTTGTACCGCCTGCGGCTCTATACCCGCCATTACACCGGTGTCCAGCCCACGGGCATCGTCGATTTCACGGTTCCAGAGCAGCCATTCCTCCTGCAGCCTTTGCGCAGGGATGTCGCTTACCTGGGCGGGAAGGCCTTCCTCGCCCAGCTGTTCCGGAAGGACCAGCATCCTGCCCTGCTCGAGCCGCGTCGTCTCCTCCTGCCCCTGGAAGACCCCGACCTCCACGCCGTCCTGCAGTGCCAGGAGCTCGGGCTCCTCCCCACCCAGGTCGAGATCGAAAACAGTCCCCAGGGTCTCCACTTCCAGTCCACCGCCGAATACCCTCATGGGAGTGCCTTTTTCAGCGCGGAAGTACCCCTCGCCCGCACGCATCTGGACGGATATGCCCTTCTCGCTTACGGCCAGGATATCCGCCTCGCTGCCATAGTCGAGCCGCGCCAGGTTATCCCCCCCGAAGGCTATCTCCGCCCTCACGTCATCTGGCATCCTCAGCGCGCTTCCCTCGGCGAGGACGAAGGGCGGTTCTTTCGCCGTCCACTCGCCGCCGGGTTCCCGCACCTCCACCGTGCCCGTGGCGAACACCCGCGCCTCCTCCTCGACCAGCGGCAGGGTGGGAGATACCGCCACTTTGCCCGGCGCGGTGAAGAGCACCGACGATACCACCAGGATGGCTGCGACGACCGCGGCCGCGGCGAGGGTCGCGTAGGACAGCCTCTGGGGCTCGAAGACCGAGACCCGCCTTGCCGGCTCCCTCTCCCTCGCTTTATCTCCCTCCATTATGCGCCGGTGGGCCTCCAGGACTCTGTTCCTTATACGCTCCTGGGCCTCGGCGGAAAGCATGGGCTCATACCTGGAAACCGCTCCCAGCAAGGTCGAGAGCGCATCCAGTTCCTTGAGCTCGGGGTCGTGCTTGACGACCTCGCTCGGTTCTCTGCCCTCGAGACGCTCCGTCAGCAGCGCCGCCTTAAGACTGTTCCGCAAGGGAACTCACATCCCTTCCTCCAGCAGGCCCGATTCCGCAGCCGCTTTGCGCAGGGCCTTCAGGCTGCGGTAGATCTTCATGGTCAATGTCTTCTTGCTCAATCCCAGTACCTCGCACATCTCGTCGTGGCTCAATCCCTGGTAGAACTTCAAGGCCAGGATGTGCTGGTAGGACTGGGGCAGTTTGCGCACCAGGTCCATGAGCACCGCCACCCGCTCCACGTCCTCCTCTCCCGCACCCATGGGAGATCGCAGTACTCCCTCCAGGTCCTGTATGGAGGTCTCGCTGTGCCTGCCCTTGCGGCGGTAGTAATCCACCAGGGTGTTGGTGGCAATGCGGTATAACCACGCCGAGAAGGAGACGTCTTTCCACTGGAATTTCTCCAGGTGGCGTAGTGCCTTCTCGAAGCAGGTCGCGGTGAGATCCTCGGCCGTATCCACGTTGCCGGTACGGCGCAGCAGGTAGCGGTAGATCAAGGGCATGTAGTGCTCGTAGAGCTCGGAGAAAGCCTCGGGAGAAGTACGCGCCCTCTCCACCAGCTCCTGCTCCCTTTCCGGCTCCATGCGCTCGATGGCCAGAAGTACGAGTAATCCGAACATCTCCGCTCAGCCCCCATCTCGCAGCACAATCCATGCCGGCCCTCAAGGCCGCGGCGATACATATTGGATTATATATTCCTTTGTACGTCAGCGGTACGCATCGTTCCTGCACCCTCATTTTCTTCTCCCCCTCCGGGAGTATTCGGCCGCTTCCCCGTACGATCAGGCTTCTCACGATCGGCTCCCCCCGCCCGGTCCGTCTCCAGGTGACCGGAGAGGGCTTCGTGCAGAGACCTGAGCACGGCGGAACGGCGGTATCGGGGGTTTATGATCGCTCCTTCGCCCCAGCCTCCTGACTTCATCTTCCCTTCGTTCCTTTCCGTGGGCTGTTTTTCGTCCTCGCTCATTACAACGCTCGGGAAGAGCGAATATCTACGCCTCGCCGGTATCGCGATGGAACCATGTCGGGGGGTCCGGCCTCTCTATATAATGTCAGGGAGGGTATGCCGGCACGGACGGAGAAATGATGGGCGAAAGGAGCGGGACATGAAGGTCGGAACCGGTTCATTCAGATCAGCTGCCATATGGATCGTTTTGGCGCTGATGCTGGTGATCCCCCTGCTGGCCGGATGCGGCGGAGACTCCAAGGCGCAGGACGAGACCACCGCGGCGACCGATACGGCCATCGCCTTCCTGAACGCCCTCGGAGACCAGGATCTCGCGGTGCTGCGCTCCCTCATGTCACCGGGATACCTGGATGAGAACGGCATTCCCGATCCTATCACCACGGAGAAGCTCGTAGCCGTGGTGGGCTACGTCAACTCCTACCGCTTCATACCCGATGAGGACATTGCCGTGGAGGAGGACCGCGCGGTGGTCACGGTGGATCTCGAGGTCGTCGGGAAGGACGTGCGCGAGGAGACCCTCGTGTTGGGCCTCGAAGACGGGGGGTGGAAGGTGGACGCCTTCACGGCCATGGACTGGTCACAGGAACCCGTGGTAGAGGATACTTCCGGGAAGGTGCAGGTGGAGCAAGCCCTGCGCGATTTCCTTGTCGCCTGCGTCGATGGAGATACCACTTTTATATTCGAACACCTGAGCCCGGATTACAAGGAGAAACACCGCCTGGAGGATCCCTGGACCTCGGCGGAGTTCTCAGGCGTGTTCGGATCGGCGCGCTCGTTTGATTTCGCGCCCGAGGAGATAGACGTAGAGGACGATCTCGCCGAGGTAGACGTCACGGTGGAGTTCGGAAGCAGGGGCAACCTGGAATCCGAGACCAGCCGCGTCACCTTGGTGCGGGAAGGCAGGGACTGGCTCGTCGACGTCTTCCCTTTCTTCATCTACTAGAGAGTGTTTCTGCTTCAAATCGGTATATATATGGGCTGACTTCCATTACGTATGCGTACCAGGCCTGGCCTGGCACAGCCAGGACAGGCGCTGGACATGTTGTGCCGAAGACGGCACAATCGCTTACGCGATTCAGGATGTCGGGCGGGGTTGGTCAGACGTGTGGGGCTTACCTGCGAGCGTGACTTTGCAGATGCTTGTCGTGATCGTCAGGAGGTTATTGTTCAGACGTGGGGTCGAGGTAGCAGCGGGCGGTGGCCGTTACCTGCGCTCTCCTTCCGCCCATCACCAGCAATTCCACTTTCCTGCGTACGCGGACCGTGACCCAGAGATAACCCTCGGCGCCGCCGAAGGAGCACTCCAGCAATTCCGCACCGTTGCGGCCCGCATACTCTACTGCCGCTCCCCGAGGATCGTTGCCGACCCCGAAGTAAGGGGTCAATTCCATGCCCGCCGCCTTGGCGGCGGCGTCGGCCGCGGTCTGGGCCGCGCCGCGGGCTCCGTAGAGGGCGGCGATGTCATGCAGGACCACGCCTACCACCAACATCACCACCACGAGCGCCGCCGCCACCAGGGTAGCCCCGGCACGTTCGTCATGGACGATCCCGCTCTTCACAACCCCTGCCTGTCGTTCTCTATGCGCATCTCCGCGCTTCCACGTACCGTGATCGCGGGGAAGAACCTGCCGGCGACGGGGACGGCCACGGGAACGTCGTATTCCACCACCACCCGCACCCATTCCCCGCGCCGCCGCGGACCGCTCTCCACCGCCACCCTCAAGCGCGAACCGTCGAGGCCCGCGGCGGACCTTACCGTCGCTCCTTCTATGAGGGCGGGATTGCCCGTCTCCACCCCCTTCCTCGCTCCCTCCCGCGCCGCCGCGGTCACGGCTATCTGCGCCCTCATCACCATCACCGCCTGGACGAAGAGCAGGAACACCAGCAGGAGCAGGGGCAGCACCAGGGCGAACTCCGCCGTGGCCTGTGCTTTTTCCGCTCGTTTCAGACCTCTCACGGGGGACGTGGAAGAAAGGAGCAAGGTATCTCCTTCCGTGAATGGGACGGTTACGGACGAGGAACGCCCGTCGGGAGGGCACCCGGAGGAGTATCGCCTGGTCTAATCGATGGCCTTGAAGGTCTCCTCGCGCTTGCTCCCCTTGCCGCCTAATTTCTTGAGCAGATCGGAGGGTATCTCCGGGGTTATGTATCCGACGATATCGTTGTAGTGCTGGATGAGGAAACGGTCTCCCCGGCGCAGTCCCAGGACCATATCGGCAGCCTTGGACCTCAATTCCGTCGTGCTGATTATCCTTACCGCCATCTCATCTCCTTTTAAATTCGACAAGATATATATGTTATATTATATGCAGACACTATAAGAGTCAAGCATATTATGCTCCCAGCCGCAGCCGCAAAGGACAGGGGGGCAGCAGAATAACGCCCAGCAAGGGCACGAAGAGTCTCCTGATCGGACTGGTCATCTATGCGAGGGGTCAGGCCTCGGTGTCTATTCCCCTGCCGGCTCGACCGGCTCCTCATAGGAGATGGACGCCAGGTTGGAGATGGCGGAGAAGTTGCCCGCCTCGTCCCTGGCCTGTAAGGCGAAATAGAATACCGTACCGTTTGCGGCATTGGCGAAGGGGAATCCCTCGTATACGTATTCCTGCAAGCTGCCCGGCTCTCCCGGCATGGGCTTCCCGTTCTCCAGGGGGATGGCGTCATTCCAGTTCCCCTCGTCCAGGGGTCGATCCAGGAAGCGTACCTCGTAGGTGAGGGCGGGTCCGGAGTAGCCGTCGTCGCCCGGCGTGGTCCAGGATAGCTTCACGCCCGACGTTTGCTCCCCGTCCATCAACTTCTGTACGGAGAGGTCCATGACCCTCCCCGGCCTCGTAGCGTCCGTCTCCAGGCAGCCCGTGCCCCAGGAATCGTGCCCGCATTCGGGCCAATCCGCCGCGGCTCCCACCGCAGAAGACGCCTCCCACACGAACAGCCAACCCTCACGGGTACCCAGCGCGACCTCGCGGTCGCCGTCGCCGTCGAAATCACCGACCGCGGGCGTTGCCGCGCTCCAGCCGCCGGTGAACTTGGGCCAACCCTGCGGCTCGTCCCCGCTGCCTCCGAAGGCGTGAAAGTCGCAGCAGGAGCTGCCGACCAGCACCTCCTGGGAGCCGTCTCCGTCAATGTCCGCGGCCCCGGGGGTGACGAAAAAGGCGGTGTCGTTGAGCTTGACGGGGAAGGCAGCCAGCTGCCCGCCGTCAACCGTGTTCCAGGCCGAGAGTTGATCGTCGGACCTCATCTGGTTGGACGGCAGCAGCATGTCCACTACCCTGCCCAATCCCATGGTGGGCGCCACGTACGAAAGTGTACCCGCGCCCAGGTCGGCGAAGCACCCTCCTCCCGCCGCGCACATCAATGGGACGTCCACCGACGCGGCTGCGGCTCCCGCCTCGCCGCTCTTCAGGCCCAGGGGAAGCCCGCTCTCGTCGCTTCCCAGGAAGGAAGAGCCGTCGAGCCTGAGTACGTAGCCGGGTCCGGCCGCTGACGAGATACCGATCTCCTTGCTGCCGTCACCGTCCAGGTCGGCGATGGCGGCGGCTCCGCTGACTCCCTCCATGATATCGGGCATCATGCCCTGGGCCAGCATGGCTATCCTGACCGGCCAACCCTCCAGGTAAGCCTGCACGGGCACCTCGTCGCTGCGTGGTTGCACGCCCTCCTCGAGACCGTGCGCTGCCCCGTTATGGTGAATAGCATAGGCGCGGGTATTGCCGGAACCCAGCGTCGCTCCGGCGGCGTCGCCCGCGAGTGGCTGTATCATGGACAGGAAAGAGGCGATCCCCGAGTCCCGGGAGGACACGTTCAAGGTCTCGTCCGTGTATACCTCGTTGGTGCCGCAGATGACCTCGAGGTCTCCGTCACCATCCAGGTCGGCCACGGACGGGGCGGTGACGATCTTGCTGCCCCTGTGTATATTCTCTTCAGCGTTGAACACGCAGGTATGGGTGAGCGGATCGATGGACGCCACCCTGGCGGGATCGACCAGCTTGACCGGCCATCCTCCCACCAGCCTGCCGTCCGCGTGCCAGGCGTACAGATGCTGGTCCATGCAGGCGGCCACGATCTCCAGGCTGCCGTCGATGGACCCGTCCAGGTTGCAGAGTACAGGTCCCTGCGCAAAGGCGTTGTTCAGGCAGTTCCACCGGTCGAGCCGGTGCACCTTGTCCGGCACCAAGCGCGACTCGTACCACGCGGCGGGCAGAACACCCTCCGACCACCAGTCCGCGCGATCGGGTATGGAGTAGAGGGCATTCGAGCGCAGGGGATAACCGGGCAGGGGGTCGCCCCCCTTGTCCCAGGCGTAGATGCGCCCCTGCATATCTCCCGCCACCACCTCCAGGGTGCCGTTGTGGTCCAGGTCGCCCACGGCGGGCGTCCCGGTTATGGAGGCGTAGACGGCCATGCTGACGGCCCCGGTCTCGTACGCCTCGGAGCCGTCGTGCAGGGGCAGGAGCGTCGCGTGTACCGGCCATCCCGCCACCTCGCTCAGGTCCGAGTTGTAGGCGTGCACCAGGCCTTCGCCGCTGGCTACGATGAGCTCGTTCTCACCGTCGTCGTCGAGGTCGGCGAAGCGCGGCGATGCCGAGAGGTCGGATCCCAGCTGCAGGGGCGTGCCCGCATAGGCGTCGGGGTCATCGAAGCAGAACATGGTCTTGCGGTCCTCGCCCCAGTTGCCCGCGTCATCGCGCACCCTGATCCTGACGGTGAAGGCGTAGCGGTTGGGGTCGCTCTCTCCTCCCCGCGCCTGCACGGTATCCAGGACCGCCCGGTATACCTGGCCCAGGTCCAACGTAGCCAGGACACCCTCGACGGGCTCGTACTTGTAATCGGCCTCACCGGCCGTTATCCACTCCCCAACGGACGGGTCCCAACCCGGCCCCCATTCCACCACGTACTTGTAGCTGCCGGCGCGAACCGCGGCCACCCTGCCCGTGATATCCAGGGACACCTGGCCCGGGTTGAGCAGCTCGAACCACCCCGGCGAACTTATCTCGGCCTCCGGGGGGATGCGGCCCTGGTCCACGGCCATCAAAGCCTCGTAGGCGTTCACGCGACCGTAGCCGAAGTAAGGATCCCAGCCGGAGGTCGAGGGGAAACGTTGCGAGGGATTGGCGATTAACTCGAGCAGTCCGGAGGAGACGTCACAGAAACCGGGGGAGAAGTCGATGTCGTCGGCGGTCATGGCAATGAGCTGCTTGACCTCGTTCGCAGACAGGGGCGTATCCAGACCGGGATAGCGCCACATCTCGCCCCGCTGTACGTCGTTCTCGGCCGCGGAATAGATGAGCGCGGCGATGCCGGCCAGGTTCCCCGCCGCCCCCGAGGAATGGCCGTCGGAGGGGGCGGATACGGTGGTATGGGCACCGTAATCCGTGTTTCCTCCCAGGTATAAATAGGAGGACGGGAACTGGTCCATGGGCGCCGAGCCCGTCTCGCTGTATTTCTGTACCGCGTTGACCTGGATGGTGTGCTCGCAGGCGGCCGGGTAATTGTTGACGGCGGACTGCCGGTCCCCGGCGGACGCTATAACGGCAACGCCCTTGGAGTAGGCGTAGTCTATGGCGGACTGGGCAAAGGGAGTGTTATTCGTGCCGCACACAGCCCCCTGTACAAGCCAGGCACCGGAGTCGACCGCGAATACGACCCCCTGGGCGAAGTCGTTGATATCGACGATGTATGAGTCACCCACCCTGACCGGCAGCAGCATGGCGTTGGGACAGGTCCCGGGCATGCCACTCCCGTTATTCGCCTCCCCCGCCGACCAGACGCCTGCGGCGGTGCCGTGGCCGTCGTCCAGCTCGTCCCAGGGATCGTTGTCGTCCTCGAGGAAATCCCATCCGCAGATATCGTCGACGTAGCCGTTCTCGTCGCCGTCCTCACCGTCGGAAAACTGCCAGATGATGTCCTCGGGGTCCAGTATGCCGTTGCCGTTGAGGTCGGAGACGCGGGGGTCACCGAGGTAGTCGTCGACGTTTAACACCCCGTCCCGGTTCATGTCCCAGCTGTCCGCGCCCGAGGGGGGCGGGATCTCGCCACTGTTGAGGTAGCATTTACGCGCCAGTTCCCCCATGGCCGCCACGTTCTGCCAGGCGATGCCGGAGTCGAGCGAGGCGATGACCACGTCGGGCCTGCCGGTGGTGATACTCCAGGCCTTGTCCACACTGGCGCCCATGACGCCTTCCAGCTCCTGGTGGCTGAGCTCGGGGTTGAAGAGGGCGATCAACGTCTGGTAGAGGCTGTTACTCTCCTCGCCGCTGTATTTCCAGAAGTCACCATCGCTGGGGAGGTAATCGTCTGGAACCTGCTGGCTGAGGCAATAGTCCTCGTAACTGTAGGGGTCTTGTTCGGGCGAATGCTGAGGCCACGGGGTATCCGCTGCGGCGAACGTCCCCGAGAGAATGACTACTATACTTAGCACGAACGCACCCGTTATGCTTGCCAGTGCGCCCTTTGCCGTTCTGCGGCGCGTTCTCATCCTTCCCCCTTTTTGTCCCCCAAGGGCTGGGCTTTTATTATATATAAATATCCTCTATTTATTCAACGTGATGGGGCCGACCGCATTACGGTATCCCCTCAGGAGAGACGTTCGTAATTGCTGCGGCGTTCCAGCCCCTCGATGCGGAAGAGCGGATCGCCGTCTATCAATTCACGGCAGTCCTCCAGGGACATCCAGCTATAATATACAGGACGTACGTAATCGGGGTCATCTCCCTCGACAGTACCAACAGCAGGCCGGCGGGCGCGTATATCCACGCCCAGACCCGTGTATTTGAATACCCTCAACCAGGCACTGACTCCCACCGTTTTCGGCCTGACCGCCCGGAAGAAGTCGAAGACGTCGCGCAACTCGTCCATGCCTTCGCCGGGGAAACCCACCAGCAGGTCTACGGCGATCCCTATGCCCTCCCGCTGCGCCAGGACGATGGCGCTCTGCAGGTCCAAGAGGCTGTAGACGCCAGCATAGAGGGATTGAGAGTCGACGGAAAGGGTCAGAGTAGAGGCCCCCGTCTCGGCCAGGAGCTGGAAGAACCTTTCATCGTGCGGCAGGGGCTTCATATACAGAGACCAGGATAGCCCCAACTCGGCTTGTGCCATGCGCTTCAGCAGCTCTTTTGCCATATCCAGATCCTGGTTGAACTCGCAGTCGCAGAGGTGGAGCTCGCGGCAGCCCCTCTCCCGCAGTATGGCCAGTTCCTCCACCACGGCGCGCGGATCGCGCGGCCTCCAGGGAAGGTTTGCCTCGATGCAGAAACTGCAGCCTCCGAGGCAACCCGTCTGGGTAGCGAAGCCGGCGACCCCCCTCCGCTCCACATAGGGCGCGTAATCGACCCAGCGCCCCCTTGCCGGCACCTCGCCGCGGTCGAAGGAATAGCTCCAACCGTCTATGAGGCGTGGTGGAGATACGCCCTGCTCCAGGTAACGGAGTAGGGCCGGCAGGGCCTTTTCGCCCGGACCGTAGACGGCGAAATCACAAGCGATGTAATCCACCACTTCACGCGGTCCCGCCAGCAACGCGCTGCCACCCGCCACCACCCATGCGTCGCACATGCTCCGGCAGGCGGAGATGAGCGCGGCGGCTTCCTCCAGGAAGAAGACGTTGTCGTGGTAGAGGGAGGAGTCGACGTTGCGCAGCGAGAACCCCACCACCTCCGGGCGCGAAGAGCCCAGCGCTTCCGCGAGGGCGGCTTGTGGGTCCGCCACGAAGGCGAGGTCGATGACCTGGACCTCGTGCCCCTCACGCTCCAGGTAATGGGCGACGTACTCCACACCCAGGGGTATGACCGGGGGCTCGAGGTAGCGGTTGGGGTTGACCAGTGCTACCCGCAAAGCTTCCTACTCCTTCACATGCCCGCGGACGGTCCCGCGCTCCGGGCGCGCTTCACGACGGCTCGAAGGCCAGGCGCACCCCAGCGTCCTCGCCGGTCCTGCTCACGAGGCGCAGGGAATCCCCCGCCGCTGCCTCCAGCATCCCCCATATTCTTCCCGCCACGAGGATATGACTGTAAGGATTTTCAACGCTGAGCGAGCTTTTGCCCTTTGCCCCGAGGATATCCGCGACCTTCCCCCATCCGCGGTAGGGGAAGCTCTCCAGTTCGGCCGCCTCGTCAACGCCACCGGCCAGGCCATCGTAGAGAGACCGCGAGTACTCTCGCGATATGTCCACGATCTTCTCCTCTATTTGCCCACCTAGTTCCTCCACGAGCATCCCGAGCACCACGGTGATACCCCGGGTGTTGTTGAAGCAGTAGCGCCTCCCGGAGGTCCTCTCCTCTATCCTGCACAAGTCCCTTTCCCACTTGAGGAGCTCCGAGACCTTCACCGGAGCCCCGCAAGCCTCGCAGCGCTCGCAGGCGAGTTCCTCCGCGTTGGGAGCGATACCGTAATGCAATCCCTCCGCGATGCGCTCGCTCGTCTCCGCGTATTCCCGGGCCGGGACCACGGTTATGGCTCCCTCCCGCTCGCTCCCCTCCCACGAGGCGGCGTGCTCCTGCCCCGTCACCGCGTCGGCCACTCCGGCGACATCGCCGCAGAGCAGGGGCGCGGAGTAGGGATCCTTGACGTTGACCACCATCTTCTCGGGCTGGATCTCCGCAAACTCCACTATTGCTATACCCCAGATGCAGATGGGGTAGAGCATCATGCGGTAGAGATCTTCGTCGGGAGGCAGTTGACCCCCCGAGGCCTCCCTCATCTTCTCGATCATCGCGGACATGTACTCCTTCGCGTCATGGTACTTGCCGCTGGCTACGATATCGCTTATGTCGTAATCCAGGTACTCCGACAGGGACCGGAAGAGGTAGTTCAATTCGTCGACGTCGAAGAAGGTACCCTTGATGTAGGGTGGATTCCTGCCGGTTATGGTGCCATCTGCATACCAGATGTTTCCTCTGGTTATCCCTTTTGGGACCCCACAGACCTCGCAATACAAATCATCACACCCCCTCTGGGCCAACAAAATTATGACAGCCCGGCCATATGCTGAATACCCTGAAGCCGCGTAGTCTAAACACTCAATCGCCAATCCTGCAATCCTATTGTCCCACCAAGCAGCCGTGTTCCTTGCATGGCAGGGATGAAGGAGGATTGCGGATGCCAGGGTTTTAGGCCGGGCTCAGGTGCCGCGGTAATAGTGGATGTTCTTGCGGATCATGGCGCGGAAGCTCTCCTCGGAACGCCTGCGCGCCTCGTCCGCGTTCTTGCGCTCCGTCATCTCGGTCATGATGCCTATGAGCCCTGCCGGCTGCCCGCTCTCCTCGAAGGGGCGGCTGGAGGTCTGCACGTAGAGAAGACCTCCGTCCTTATCTATGACCCTGAACTCGTAGGGCTCGATGACGCCGTTCAGCGTCCTCTGGAAGCTCTCCAGCAGGCCGGGCAGGTCATCGGGGTGGATGAACCTCATGAAGGGCTGGCCCACCAGGTCGCCGGTCTTATACTTGGTGACCCTCTCGATGGCCGGGCTGATGTAAAGCAGGGTGCCCTGGGTATCGATGGTGAAGACGACGTCGTTGAGGTTCTCAACCAGATAACGGTACCGTTCCTCCGACTTTCTCAGATCGTCCTCGATACGCCGGAATGCGGTGATATCCCTGATGTTGATGACGATCCCCTGTATGGTGGGATTGTCGAGGAGGTTCGTGGCGATGGCCTCCGCGATGAACCACGTGCCGTCCTTGCGTTTGGAGCGGTATTCGACGTGTTCCGTATGGCCGGGCGTCTCGAGCCCTACGCTGAACCTCTCGACTATCCCCGGGAGGTCGTCGGGGTGCACGAACTCGAAGGGGTTTTTGCTCTTCAGCTCCTCGGTATCGTATCCGGTCAAACGTTTCGCGGCCGGGCTCACGTAGCGCATGGTGCCGTCGGCATTGAGGACGAGGATAAGGTCGTGGGCGTTCTCGACCAGCATGCGGAAGTAATCGCTCTCGATTGGATGCGATTCGGCTTTTTCCGGCAGCAGGCCGGCCGCCTCCAATTCCGCTATGCGCTGCCGGAGCTCCTTCAGCTCGGTGAGGATCTGCTTGTCCGTCATGTCAGTATCCATGCTCGTCCTTTTACAGGCAATAAAAAACCACCCGGATACCTTCTTTATCGGAAATTCGCCCGTATGCTTGAAGCCGGATTTCGCGCAACCCCAGGTAGGGCCGAGGAGTCGTCCCGCACCCACCGCAGCAGGGAGCCCTCATCTCGCTCCCAGGGACGGAAAAGGGGAGGGGGCCGAAGCCCCCGCCCCTGTCTTGCGCTATGCGCTTATCCCGCGATCGGGCGCATTCTCCTCCTTATACCGTGCATTCGCGTGCCGGCGTCATCTCCTCCAGGCCTCCGCATCACGGACTGTATCCTATGGAATCGGTGCCCAGGTAGCGGACGGCGCCAGGCGCCGGCCTCCAGTACACCGCCCGCTCGCAGATGATGAACCCACCTGTGGTGGAGGTCACCTTGGTGGAGACATCGTAGGTGTTCACCCAGGAGTTCACCAGGTAGGACTTGCGCGAATTCGCGGGGATCGTATCCACCGGCCCCGCAACCTCGCCCGTACTGGTCTGGAACCTCAGGTCGATATCGACGGGAGTGGCGTTGGGGTTCTGCACCAGCACCCAGGTCTCGAATCCGCCCAGGGTGGCGCCCTCCGCCAGGTACCATTCCAGCGCGCCCACGGTGGTGCCGATGGAGTCATGGCCTATCTCGCGGCGGGTGGGAACGACCGGCGCCTCGTACATGGCACGCTCGCAGATGACCGGGCCGCCGGTGGAGGTCACGCTGGTGGAGACGTCGAAGGTATCGACCCAGTTGTCCACCAGGTACGACTTGCGCGACCGCGGTGCTATGGTATCCACCGGTCCCTGCACCTCGCCCCCGCCGGTCTGGAACCTCATGTCGATGTTCACCCAATCCGATGTGGGATTCTGCACCAGCACCCAGGTCTCGAAGTCGCCCGCAGTGGCTCCTTCGGCCAGGTACCAGGTGGAGGAGGGGCTGACCACTCCTATGGATTCGTGGCCCACCTCTCGGACGGGGTACCCATCCGGCGTGAAATAGACCGCGCGCTCGCACACCACGTCTCCCATGTAGGAGTCGACCCGGGTGGACACGTCGAAGGTGTCGACGTAGTTGTCCACGGGGTATGACTTGCGGGAGAAACCGGCCAGCGTCTCCTGGGGCCCCTGTACCTCGCCCGCATCCGTCTGGAACTTCACGTCCACGTTCACCGGGTCGGGGTTGGGGTTCTGCACCAGCACCCAGGTCTCGAAGCCTCCCGCCGTGGCGCCCTCCGCCAGGTACCAGGTTGAGGCGGGATTGACCACCCCGATGGAGTCGTGGCCCACCCTGCGCGACGCCGCCCCCGCTGGGGTCCAGTACATGGAGCGCTCGCAGACGACATCCGCGTCCGCGCTTACCACAGTGGAGACGTCGAAGGAGTTGACGTAGGTGTTAACCAGGTAGGAACGGCGTGAATTCGCCGGGATGGTGTCCGTGGGCCCCACCACCGGTCCTACTCCGGTCTGGAAGGAGAGGTTGACGTTAACCGGGTTGGGGTTGGGGTTCTGCACCAGGATCCAGGTCTCGAATCCTCCCATGGTGGCTCCCTCCGCCAGGTACCAGGTGGTAGAGGCCGAAAAGGAAAAGACGTCGCAGCCGGTATTGGTGTTGCCGGTCCCGAGATAGAGGCGGTTGTTGAACGTCGCCGTGCCTCTGGCGAACTTGTTATTGGTATCACCGAAACCGGGGGCTTCGTAGGTGCCGGGTGCTCCCCCGCCCACCTCCTGCGCCCAGGTGGTGCCGTTGAAGCTCCACACCTCGCAGCCAGCGTTGTTCAACGTTCCAGCGAAGAGGTGGGAGTCGTATACCTCCAGTTGCATGACATCGCGGCTGCCGCCCGGGCCGAAACCGGGCCCGATGATGGCGGTGGGCTGAGCGCCGACGTCCTGGATCCAGTTTATCCCGTCGTAGCGCCAAACCTCGCAGCCGCCCAGGTTGCTGGTCCCCGCGTAGATATTGGATCCATAGACGGCCATGTCCATGACGTCGGTATTGGCGACGTTCCCGAAACCCAGCCCTAAAGGCGCGGTGGGATCGGCGCTCACCTGCGCGGTCCAGGTGATGCCGTTCAAGCTCCACACCTCGCAGCCGCCCGGGGCTCCCGTGCCCACGAAGAGATCGGTGCCGAAATCCTGCAACGTCCAGAGGGCGATGCACCCGGTCCCGAAGCCGGGGCCGATAAGGGCGGAGGGAAGCCCGCCCACGACCTGGGTCCAGACCGCGCCGTCGAAGCTCCATAACTCGCAGCCGCCCCAGGAAAAGGTCCCCACGTAGAGATCGGTCCCGTAGATGGCCATGGCCGAGGCATACCAATTGATGGCGTTCCCGAAACCGGGTCCGGTCCCCGGGGTTCCCGGTGGGCTCTGTCCCACGACCTGGGTCCAGGTAATGCCATCGTAGCGCCACACCTCGCAACCCGCCGCCGCATTCTCGGTGCCCACGTAGAGATCGGAGCCGTAGACGAGCATGGAGATGACTGCGACGTTGGCGGGATTCCCGAATCCCGGTGCGGTGACCGTTCCCGGAGGTCCCCCGCCCACCTCCTGGACCCAGGTCTCCCCGTCGAAGCTGTGGATCTCCAATCCCGTCGCAAAGTTCTCGGTGCCCACGTAGAGCTTGGAGTTGTACAAGGCCATTGCCAAGGCAGCATCATTGGCCGCACCACCACCCAGGCCCCCCGTGGCCTCCAGGCTCCAGGTCCCCGCGAAAGCGGGCCCGGCCGGCTGGAGCACGGCGAGGACAAACCCCGCCGCCAGGGCCAGAACGAACAGTAGAGCGCTTTTTCGCAATCTCATAGGACCACCTCCGATTCATCCGCCCAACCGGCTCTCGGCACAACGCTAGAGGGCTGCTGGCGAGGACAGGAATGATTTATGCTGCGGTGTCTCGTGTTTTCCCCGTTTCCACCCCTTGCATCCGCCTATCCAGGTTTTTACCCCTCCCGCGCATGGCCGAAACTTATCCGTCGCCAATCTACAACGGCCCCATAGGCGCGATATCTACACAAGAATGGGAATATCCAACGCACGCATCAAAAGGCAGCGCCGGTCATCCCCTCGGGGCGCTCCCGTGCAACCGCCCCTATCAGCCCTCGTCCAGCAGCGCCGCCACCATGCGCGCCGCCTCCTCGGTGTAGCGGCGGCATCGCCGGGAGAGATTGCTCTTTTTATAGAAGGCCTGGCCCTCGGGTGTGCCCAGGTCGCAGCCTAAAAGCTCCCTGCAGTTGGTGGAGCCGAAGGAGTCGGCGAAGGAATCCAGCAACGTGCGCACCGCGGCGTAATCGGCGTCGCGGGGTCCGTCCGGGTCGTCCCTGCCCAGCACCACGCTCAGGGCCATGACGGCCCCGGATACGGCGCCGCACATCTCGCCCGCACGCGCCATGCCGCCGCAGAAACCCGTGGCTATCCTGGGCACCAGCTCGGAGGTTATCCCCCTCTCCTCGCACACGGCGATGAGCAGCGCCTCGGCTCACCCGTACCCGGACGCGAACAGCTCCCCGCTCCTTGCCGCCACATCGCCTTCCATACTCATCACCGCCTTGTCTATACCATCCGTTATCGCTATCGGGAATCTTCCCCTCTGCCGCGGATCCGAAACCAACGCTGGTTTCTTAAAAAGGGGAATAATATCCTTGCGCATCATCCGGCGATGAAAAGGAGGGCGCGAGGATGAAAAAAGGTATCCTGATATCCGTGGTCCTTGTGTGCGTACTGGCAGTCATCATGGCCGCCCTGGCCAGCTGTGGCTCAGAAGACGAGGAGGCCACGTACGAAAGCGACCTCGACAAGTTGAAATCGTCCATCTCCAAGATGACCGAGTCCAAAACCTACGAGAGCATGGAGAGTTTCGAGGCCGCATGGGACGACGTGAAGAGCGCCTACGACGACCTGGTCGTCTCCGCCAACGTGGCTGGAAAGAAGATCGATAACCTCAAGGATGCGTTCCAGGGCCTGGTGGATGCTATAGGCAACATCACCAGCGAACAGTCCCTTGAGCAGAAGGTAAACGGGATCAAGTCCGCCCTGGAGGATCTCGACGACGCCGTCAAGGCCATAAAGCCGACCGGGTAGAGCGGCACTTCCAACCAGCCGTATCGGCAACGCGGGCGGTAGGGCTCCCCCCTCCGCCCGCATGTGTTTATCCGCTCACGGGTTGAAGGTGTAGCCGGAGCGTTAGATTTAGCATATTGGTGCCTCGCCTCTCCCGTTTTCCTCCCAGAGAAACGGTCTCCTCTCGCACGGGAGGGGCGGGGCCTATTTTTCATTTGTCGTCTGTGGTCTGCTAATATAGCTCGTAGGTGCGAGGTTATATGGGAGGTAGGCCATGGCAGATGATTCCTGGGTGAACAAGCTTTACTACGGAGATAACCTGGACATGATGCGAAAGTATATCTCCGATGAGAGTGTTGACCTTATTTATCTTGACCCCCCGTTCAACTCCAAAGCAACTTATAATGTCTTATACCAAGAAAGTAACGGGACAGCTTCAGCCGCTCAAATTGAAGCATTTGAGGATACCTGGCATTGGGAAGGTGCAGTAGCAACATATCAGGAAATCGTTGAGAACTCAACAAAAAAGCTTACCGATTTGATGCATGCTTTATATCAATTTCTAGGCCATAACGATATGATGGCTTATCTAACAATGATGGCAATCAGGCTACAAGAACTTCATCGAGTCCTTAAGCCAACAGGGAGTGTTTATCTACATTGTGATCCTACAGCAAGTCATTATCTCAAATTAGTGATGGACGCAATTTTTAGCGCAAAATACTTTAGAAACGAGATCGTATGGAGTTATAAAAGATATACTGCGAAGGGAAATAGATATCAACGAGAACACGATATTCTTTTTTACTATTCTAAGAGCGATAAATCAGTTTTTAATGAACCAAGAGAAGAATATGGACCAAAATCAGGCAAAGCAGATTCTCATTATAAGCAGGATGAGGATGGGCGGTGGTATCGTTGGCAGAAACGTAAAGGGCAAGAGCCATATAAGATCTATTTATCTGAAGGTCGAAGGATTGGAGATGTATGGCCAATACCGCACATCAATGCCTCTGCGAAGGAGAGACTTGGATATCCCACACAGAAGCCTGAAGCACTTCTTGAACGAATTATCCAAGCAAGTAGCAACGAAGGGGGAGTTGTTTTTGATCCGTTCTGTGGCTGTGGAACTACTATATCTGTTGCCGAGCATCTCCATCGGCGATGGATTGGTATTGATATAACCCATCTTGCGATTACTCTTATCAAGCGACGTCTCGAAGACCACTTCCCAAATGATCTTCAGCCTTATGAAGTCATCGGAAACCCAAAGGATCTGCCTGGTGCGCAAACCCTTGCTGATCAGGACAAGTTTCAATTCGAATGGTGGGCTCTCGACCTGGTTGGTGCTCGGCCGGCCCGAGATAGAAAGAAGGGTGCAGACAAGGGTATCGACGGATATATTGTTTTCTTTGAGGATGAACGTGATCCTGGATCAGTAAGGCAAGTTGTGGTCCAGGTGAAAGGTGGAAGCGTTAATCGTAGCCACGTGGCTACGCTCAAAGGAGATATGGAGCGTGAGAAAGCTGCTATTGGTGTTCTTGTAACATTACAACCCGCAACAAGACCTATGCGTGAAGAAGCAGCGGCGGCAGGATTCTACGATTCGCCCCACTATGGCAGGTTCCCCAAATTGCAGATACTTACAATTGAGGAATTGCTGGGAGGGCAGGTGTTAAAAATGCCTCCTCGCAGGCAGGTAGATAAGACATTCAAAAAAGCGGAAAAGAAGACCAAGAAGCGTGAGGACCAGACGGGGCTATTTTAAATACAGCAAGAATAATATGGGGTACACGTGTGAGTTTTCGAAAGAAAGATGTTGAGAAGCTTCTTGTCGACACTGGCCGCCTATGCTGTCTATGCAAAGGATTACGACCGGTACAAGCACATCACATTATCCCGCGCAAAGATGGCGGAACTGATGAGATTGATAACGCAATTACCCTATGCCCGAATTGCCATGAAGAAGTTGGTTCACGTGGAAGAACAACGCGGCAGTACACACCCGAGGAGTTGAAACAACACAGGGAGATGACTATTGAACTCGTTTCCAAGAGAGCTGGATGGGCTCCTGGTACATCACAATATGAGCAAGACAAGGAGCTTGTTCTATTCTATGCCCAATGCCTTGATCGCCCTGCTTTCAAGACGCGATTCCATGAGGAGGTGCGTTTTTCAGATTTTGATAAGGCTATGGAAGATACCCTGTTGGCATTGAATACGGGTTACTGGAGAACGAGAGAAGGAGATTTAATTGACCGGGCAAGAGGAAAAATGTATGTGGTAAATCCAGAGTGGCGTATGAGATTAGATACTATAAGTCGATGTATTGTTGAAATAAGAAATCGGTTTCAGGAAGCAGTCGGGTTTAAGAAAATGCCTTTTGAATATGGCCATTTTCGTGGAAGAATTTTAGATAGAGATTTTGATAAGCATCTTAGAGCGAATCGTGAACTCGGGGCAGAATTGGATTTCTTAAGAAATTTCGCTATAAGTGAAATGAACATCATTCTTTACGAGATAGAATACTGGCCTTTAGATGATATAAGCTGAAACTACACGCCATGAGTGAAGCTTCTAGAGAGCCCCATGATTAGGACAACTGATCTCCGGAGGCGCATCATTATTCCACTCGATGATATATTCCGTCCCGTCGAGAGGGCAGTACAGCTTTGCGTTCAAGTATTCGGGGATGAGGTCATTCCAAGAGGTAGGGAAATACATAGTGTCGGCTGTATAGATAAGCGCGGCTGAAACGATAGTGCGCATTTGAGCATCGCATTCCTGTTCGGCATCTGAAGAACTAACCCGAGCATCGTTGTTACTATCCTTCGTGAAATATAGAACGGCGAAGGTGGTAGTAGTTACCAACAGAATTGCTACAAGGATGGAAAGAAGAACGATGACAGTAGTGTTCTTCAATTGATGCCACCTCCGGTAGAATTAACCCTTTCCCTTGCCCTGCTTTTCTAGGTATTCTACCAGAAGTTCCTCTACAAGATCAGAAAAGGAAACTCCGCGGTCAACGCAGATGTGTTTCGCCTGCTTCCACACATCCTCGTCAATATATATGTTGATTCTCTTTCGCCCTGGCATGCGAATCAGCTCCTCTCGCGATTACCATATAGTGACAAGGCCATTTTAACACAATGACGCAATACCTTTCTTAGACTTTTTTCGTTTGCCCTAATAAACCATCATCAATTTATTTAAATACCTCATGACACATAGCCACACTTATTTTAGAGTGAAGATAGGCCACAAAGACACACATTAAAGGACCTTGAAAAGAGCAGAGAGTTCCAAGAGGTCGGAGAGCCAAAGTCGGAAAGCGGGTGATGCCGCTAACGGTTCGGGGCCACAGCCGGGAAACGCGGGACATGCGCCTCAAGGGATCAAGCCAAGTTAACAATGCCGAAACCGGGGAGCTGATTATTAGCTCCCTGTTCCTGCCGGGGATGACCTCCCGGAGCTGAATGAGGCAGGTCTATAAAGAAAGGGGAGACCATGAAGTTGATGACCAAGGCTATCGAGCGGAAGATACCGCCAATCGGGAGCCAGGCCGCGAATGATGATCCTATCGTTCATCTCAAGCTGTTCGACCCCTGCGGCCGCTGGACTTACTACGCCACGGAGTACGATCCGGAAGAACGGAAACTCTACGGCTACTGCATCTCCGCCCTGGGGCCGGATTGCGACGAGTGGGGATACACATCCCTAGAAGAGATAGAGGGCGTGAGAAACGCTTACGGCCTGGGGATCGAGCGTGATCTGTGGTTCAGGCCTTGCCCCGTTTCGGAGCTGATGGAAAAGGTTGCTTGATGGACACTACTATTACCCCTGTCGAGTACGACGACTACGCCTCAGACCTTCTAGGCGCGTCCTGGTGGGAGTTACAGCACGATCTCTATTGGGACAAGGGAGACCCGGAGGTGTACGAGGAGGAGGTGGCGGCATGACCTACTGTCAATGGTGCAAGGGGCCCCTTCACTATGTCAGAGGCAAAGGATGGGTCCACGAGGATGGCAACATCTACGTCTCTACTTTCGAGTATGATGAACACCTGGGGTGCATGGTGGAACGGTATGATCATTGTGCTCTGCCAGTGTTCGAGGAAGCCTGGGACTCCACGCTGGATATAGAATTAGAGGACCGGCTGTGTAGTGGTGGACAGCAGAAGTTTTAAGATACCCGTTCATCTGAATCCCTCAATGTCTTTTATCCACGAGTTGAAAGGGGATTCCAGTGGCTCGCTTGCTTGGAAACAGAAAAACCGCTTATCAGGACGGGGATAATATGTCAGCGAACCAAAAAGACCAAATTGTAGTTTGTTGCTATGTGAGGTTTTCCCGTTCATCATATCATCATTAATATCATTAAAAGCTTGCTCGACGTTTATATCATCAACACCCTCATTATTCCAGATGGCAACAATCGAAGTATTATCCCCCAACTGGTCCAGAGAGTCCACAACCTTATCGTAGATTTTCTTAATAGCTTTCAAGGTATCTTCTTTAAGTTCCGGTAAAAGACGAGGATCATTATCATGGATACTTACCTCCTCCACCCACGTATTAATATCTCTTATGCGTTTTACTTCGACGAGAGCACAATTACCATCTCTTGCTATTTCCAAGTCCGGGCCTTTTGCCCCTTTCGGCTCGAAGGAAATGCCGAAACCGAGACTATTAAAGATCAAGGCGTAATGGATCTCGGCCAGATAATCCTCGATCGTTTCTTTGTCTCTTGCACTGGCAATGTGAGCATAAACCTGTCTGGCGTTTGGAACGTTCTTGACCCTATCAAGGCAAGCAACCCACTCCTTTATCGTATCATCGCCATAGAGCTCTAAAATATTGGTAATTGCTTTCTTCCACGGATCGTTGCTCTGGCTCATTTAGAGTCCTCCTTAGAAAAGCATGCTACGTAATTCCCATTCTAGGATGAGAAGATGACAGACAATCCACGAGCACTTTTCCGTGACCAGAAAAGCGTACGATTTGCGTCCCACAAGCCTCAATCTGCCTCAACGCCCTGTTTGCAAAATCCCTGTTAGATGGTAGACATAGCCGTATGAACTGGGACGATATGAGGGCTGTGTCAATCTGTAAATCCGTTGGCTCAGCCTACGCAGGTACAATTCGCTAGATTTAAGAAAACGCCACTTGGGGACATCTTTCGGGCTCTTCAAGGGGGTCTATTTCTTGTAGGTATCCTCTACTCTGCGTTTCACGGCGATGATGGCGACCAACAGCTCGTCGTCATATACATGGTAGAGTATGCGGTAGGGGCCAACTCGTACCCGGAGTATGTTAAACATTGAGAATCCTGCCGGTGGATGAAACGCAGAAACATTGAATTCCCTCCCCCGCTCGCATTACTTGTTATACTGGAAAAGTCATCCACGCTATAGTGCTCAACAAGGGACATGGGAAGGCTGAAGAAGCCCATCTATGCAGTACCGTTAGCAGCGAGCGTGGAGCCCGGCCTCGCCACCCCTGCGGGTGCCCTGAAGGAATAGGTCCGCGCGGCCGAAAAATAGAGAGCAGACAATTACTCGACTATATCGGGAGGTTTCGGTACAGAGAAACATCCGGGCGAAGGGAGGCAGGACATGCCTGAGCTTAGCCTGGGTGGGGCGCGAATCAGTTATGCCGACAGCGGCGGGGGGGAGCCCCTGCTCTTCCTGCACGGCTGGATCGGGTCGGGGGCGCTGTGGAACCTGATGGCCCCCTGGCTGTCCGAGCGCTTCCGGGTCATCGTGCCGGACCTGCCCGGGCACGGCGACTCCGGCATCCCGGCCGGGTTCTCCTTCGACCTGGATGCATTCTCCCGCTTCATCGAGGAGATGAGGACGGAGCTGGAACTTCCCTCCCTCACCCTGGTGGGCCACTCCATGGGGGGCAGCATCTCCATGTATTATGCCGGCAGGTATCCCGGCGGGGTGGAACGGCTGGTGCTCATCGACTCCCCCGCCAGCCGCAAGGCGCTCATGTGGCCGTCCAGGCTGCCTTGCGCCGAACGCCTCCTCGGCCTCATCTATCCCCTGTGGGGGCCGGGCATCGTCACCAGGCTGATCAAGTCGTCGGTGCGCCATCCCGGCAGCCTTCCCCCCGACTTCCTGGACGGGGCGGTGGCCCAGGCCTGCCTGCTGAAGAAGGAGGCCCTGGTGGGGACCACGCGCACGATACGCTCCCTGGACCTGGACGGCGAGGTGGCCGGGATAAAGGTTCCGGTGCTGCTCATCCACGGCGACCGCGACCCCTCGGTGAAGCCCTCCGAATCAGGCCGCCTGCAGGGCCTGCTACCAGGCGCCCGCCTGCACGTGATCCCCGATTGCGGCCACTGCCCCAACTACGAATATCCCGACCGGGTGGTGGAACTGGTCGAGGAATTCATGGCCTCCGGGGTATGATAATACCTGAAGGAGGTGGGCGCATGGAGAAGTACGGCAAGATACTGGGCATGCCCTACGATTTCAGGATCCCCACGCCGGCCAGGATCAAGGAGAGGATGTGGAACCCCGATGACCCGCGGGTGATCATGCCGCGCGTGTTCGGCGCCGGGTGGACCATCAACTTCGCCACCTTGAGGGAGAAGAACAAGACGCTCTTCGTCATCGCCCTGGTGGCTTTCGCCCTCATGTACCTGAACGGCATCCGCGGCCTCTATAAGAGGGTGCAGAAGCTTAAGTCCGGAAAAGAGAAGTAAGGGGGCGTGCCGGCGCTTCCGACCCAAGGAGGGGATACGTCCGGCATGCATTCTATACCGGCCATGATAGTGTGATGCTGAGGAATTAAGGGGGAGGCATGCCTTACTGTAACAAGTGCGGAAAAGAAATGGACGAGGGCGACAGCTTCTGCCACGCCTGCGGCGCCTCGACGGTCAAGCCGGGGCAGGCGCCGTCCCCCGCCCCGACCCAAGCCGGGGCCCAGTCACCACCGGTTCCCGTCCCCCCCACCGCGTACAGGGCCGCCAGCGCAAGTCCGCCGCTTCCGCCGGCAGCTCCCGGCCAGGAGGCCGAGACGCCGGAGGAGATAGCGGAGCGCAGGGTGAAACAGAGGCTGGAGCTGTGGTGGCATCTCGGCAGCTACGTCATCGTCAACGGCTTCCTGGTCATCGTGTGGGCCATCAGCGGCGGCGGCTATCCCTGGTTCGTCTGGGTCATGGTGGGATGGGGCATCGGCGTCGCCTTTCATATCATGCAGTACCTCATGACCGTCCACGGTGAATCGAGGCGGCAGGACATGATCAGGAAGGAGATGGAGAAGCTGCAGCGCCGGCAAGGCGCCGTGGAGGAAGCGAAACCACGCGAGGAAAAGCAGGAATAGCGGCTGCATCGCGCCGTGCTCTATCCATAAAGGGGTAAGAGACATGCTTTGTGAGAAGTGCGGAAAAGAGGCCAAGCCCGGCGACGTCTTCTGCCGCCAGTGCGGCTCCAGGCTCGCGGGGGAGGAACAAGCGGCGGCAGAGGAGGGCGGGGCGGCGGCAGAGGAGGGCGCACCCGAGGCGGAAACCGCCGCGGGAGAGCCGGCAGCGGCGGCCCTTCTGCCTCCCACACCGCCCCCCGCTCCGACCCCGCCTTATCCACCGGCCGCCCCAAAGCCCAGGGCGGTCAAGACCAGCGCATGGGCGGTGGCCTCTCTCGTTTTGGGGATACTCTCCTTCCTGTGCCTGCCTTTCATCGCGGCCATCGTGGCCATCGTGTTCGGCGCCATCGCCAAGAGGGGCATCAAGGACTCCCGGGGGGAGATGGGGGGCTCCGGGCTGGCCACGACTGGCATCGTGCTGGGCATCGTCAACCTCTCCATACTTCTCATCCTCGCCGCCTTCGCGGTGCCCTGGACCATCATCAACATCGGCAGCACCCAGACGGTGACCAGGACGGTGGCCACGCAGGGGGCGGACAGCGTCAACGCCACCCTGGATATGGATTCCGGGGAGCTGAACGTAGGCGGCGGCGCGAGCGATATGTTCAAGGGCACCTTCACCTACAACGTCAAGAGGTGGGAACCGGAGATCGAATACGGCGTCAGGCAGGGCCAGGGCGAGCTCAGCATCAGGCAGGGCGGAAGCTGGTGGCTCCCGAACCTGTGGTTCATCCGCAACGAATGGGACGTCTCCTTCAAGGACAATATCCCCCTGGACCTGTCGGCCAGGCTCTCCAGTGCGGACAGCTACTTCGATCTCAGGACCCTGTCCCTGCGCAGCCTCGACGTGGACGTCAGCTCGGGCGCCGTATCCGCAGACCTCTCGGGGGACCTGCCCGACCTGCGCAGCGTCAGTATCGACGGCAGCAGCGGGAACGTGAACCTCGACATGAAGGGCAGGTACCAGACCTATATCCAGCTGGACGTGGATGTCTCCAGCGGCAACATCGACCTCGACCTCCTGGGGGATTGGGAGAGCGCCCTGAGCGCCAGCATCGAGGCCAGCTCCGGAAACGTAGTCATCAATATTCCCGAGGACGTGGGGGTGCGCGTGAGGGCCAGCACCAGTTCAGGCGACATCAAAGCCCCGGGCATGAAGGTGGACTCCGAGGACGGGGATGGGGCCGTGTACGTAAACGACGCCTTCCGCAACGCGGTGATCACCCTGCAGATCGACGTGGAGGTCTCGAGCGGAAACATCTCCCTCTTACTCGAGGAATAAACCGACAGGTTCGAGAGCCTGCATCGCGTAAGTCCGGCTTTTCGCTCAGCGAGAAGTAGGATTGCGAGAAGCGAAGCGACGCGGCAACCTCGATTGAGCATCAGGTTCCCGTAGTGAGCCTCATGTATTGGGCGATGCTACGTTGCCAGGTTTTAACCTGGCGCTTATACATACGATAAAACAGGCCGGGCTTGGTGTATATGTACACCGATCTCTACAGCGGGAACTCCTCGAAGCGGTCCTGGCCGGCCTTACATATGGGACATACCTTGGGGGCGCTCTCCCTCGCGGCCAGGTAACCGCAGACC
>JAFGDU010000165.1 GCA_016931915.1 Actinomycetota bacterium | reverse complement strand
TCGCCGGGGTTCTGCACCATTACCCAGGTGTCGAAGTCCCCTCCGGTGTAGCCCTCGGCGAAGTACCAGGTGCACGCGGGGGTGGTGAGAGGGAACATGGATTGTGCGTACTTGAGGTGACTTTTAGTGGAATCATAGTAGCTTATGCAGGGCCGGCCCGCCCCGTCGAGGGCGAGGGAGGCGTACTCACCTACATCATCGGCGCCGTCCACCGTCTCGGTATGCCAACTCCCGTCCTTATAGGCGTACTTGAGGTCATCGTTGGTTGGATCATAGTAGCTTATGCAGGGCCGGCCCGCCGCGTCGAAGGCGAGGGACGTATATCCACCCACGCCGCTCTCATCACTGAAGCTGTCCACCGTTTCGGTATGCCAGCTCCCGTCATTATAGGCATACTTCAGGCCATAGTTGCCGCTCTTACTGTCATAGTAGCTTATGCAGGGCCGGCCCGCACCGTCGAGGGCGAGGGAGGTGGATCGATACACGTTACTGACGCTGTCCACCGTCTCGGTATGCCAGCTCCCGTCGTTGTATGCGTACCTGAGATTCCAGTCCAGGTTATCAACGTAGCTTATGCAGGGCCGGTCCGCCCCGTCGAGGACGATGGAGTTATACCAGCCCATGTAACTGGGGCCGCCTTCAATCGTCTCTATATGCCAGCTCCCGTCGTTATAGGCGTACTTGAGGTCACCATCGCCGTAGTAACTTATATGAGGCTGGCCCGCCCCGTCGAGGGCGAGGGAGGTGTGACTAACATTGCTGCCGGCAGTGCCCACTATCTCGCTATGCCAGGTTCCATCTTTGTAGGAATACAAGAGCTTGTTGCCGGTATAGGTCTCGACGCAGTGGCTTATGTGAGGACGACCCGCCCCGTCGAGGGCGAGGGAGCTATACTCACCTATATCGCCGTCTTCGTCCACCGTCTCGATATGCCAGCTCCCATCGCAGTAGGCGTACTTGAGGTCTTTATTGACGGAGTCATAGTAGCTTATATGGGGCCGGCCTTCCCCATCGAGGGCGAGGGAGGTGTACATACCTACGTTATCAGCGCTGTCCACCGTCTCGATCTCCCAGGTGTCCTCTGCCTCAGCCGGTCCGCCCGTAAAAAAGAGCAATGCCGCCACCATAAGGATACTACCCGTAATCGACACCAGCTTTTTCATGTTGATGCACCGCCTCCCCCTTGGCTTGTCTTTTCGAAACTCCCCATGCGCCTTCCCCACGCAGATGCCTTGACGCCGAACGGCGTGAATCGATCGTGGTATGCTGTCAACTTGCTACTTTGTCCCACCACGGACGTTTTTGCTTATGGCATTTCCCACATGCGCCGATTGGTATCTGTATTTTACCATCCGGCGAGCATGCTGACCCACGTAAGCATCGATTTCCGCCTTTCTCTGTAGGCATCCCGCCTGCTGGGCTGTTTAAATAACCTCCAGAGCGACATCCAGAGAAACAACCTGACTCGGTTTGTGTTTACCCCGCACGGGACAGTCTGGTCGGCAGTTATATGATGTCTTGAAAACCATTAGCCTTCGCGGGCTCGCGGGTTCGAATCCCGCCCCCTCCGCCACTAATTTACCTTTAAAAGCAAAATTTTTGACCGCGAAGTGTGTATAAAGATGTGCTTATTGTGAGCATCTGGAATCAACTAGAGAGATTTCTTGTACTGCCTTAAATTTGCAGCTGATTGGGTTTTTCGGGCTACGCTTTAATATATGTGCTGCTCAATTGTCACCAGAGCTCGTCGGCGCCTCCAAACTCCCAATACCCAGATCGATCTTCTCCTCGATGCCGGCTAACCTGATGATGAAATCGAGATATGCTTCCCACCACTCCTCGCTGGTCAGGACGTCGGTTCCCTTGAGGACGTCAAGGAAGCCCCAACTCACTGCCAGAAAAAAGGCGGCAGTTGCCGCAGGATAGGGGACGTGCATCAATCCCTCATCGACACCCTGTTTGATGATGTCTGTCACGAGAGGCGTATAAAGATCGAGCGCGTTACCACCAACGCGGTCTCGCAAGTGGCGCAGGCGCCGCGCTGCCGGTTCATCGGTCCACCTTTCAGTCGTCTCCAAGGTCATGAGGTAGGCCATGGTCTGGTTGATCTTTTCCAAAGCGGACAGGTCCTCTTGCGTCACGATGCCATTGATGACGTCATACCCTTCCAGGACAATTGCCTCTGCAACGGCGTCGAAGACAGCCTCTTTGCCATCGAAATAGATATAGAAGGTCCCCTGGGATATACCTACTTCCTTGATGATATCCGTCACGTTGGCGGCGGAGTACCCCTTCTCTCTGAACACCCGACGCGCAGCCTCGACCAACTCGAGTCTCCGCTCCTCGGGCTTTTTCCTTGTCCTCGCCAATGCGATCACCAGCCCTTTAACTGCGAATTAATCCGCTATAGGTTGTCAGGATAACTATAGTGTATCCTTGCTACCACCTAACGACAAACTTGAATTAGTTATTGACAAACCTACATTAGCTTAATAGAATACTGTCATTAAGGAGATGGGGCTGTCTCTGTTGGCAGAAAATACCTTCGACCATCTTCGCTTAGAACTACCTGAAGGGGGTCTTAATGAAGATCCTGGTTACCCGAGCCGGTGGCTTTATTTGCAGGCATGTAGTTGAGGAGTTCAGACAACTCGGCCACGTTGCGCGAGCTACCGACCTGCCAGCGCGCGATCTCTCACGAATCACCACCCTGGGCGCTGAGGTTTTGCCCGGAGACCTGTAAAAAGCGGATGGTTCCTGGGGGAAGGAGCAGCGCATGAAGGTCATCGTGGTAGGAGCTGGCGCGGCGGGGCTGGCCGCAGCCCACGAGTTGAGGAAGAAGGGAGCCGAGGTAGTCGTCTTCGAAGAGAGCGGCAGCTCGGGAGGTCGGGCCCGCGGCTTTCAAGAGAAGGGCTACGTATTCGACCTGGGGGCGCAGTTCTCCGCCGCCCTTTGCCACACCACCCTCGAGTACTGCCGTGAGCTGGGCATGGGGGAAGAGATCCTGCCCTTCGATTTCACCGCCGCCGTCTACCGCAAAGGAAAGCTCTATCCGATGGCGAGCACCCCCAAGCCCGGGGTCATCTGGCGCATGCGCAAGGACTTGCTCAAGTTCCGCGGCGCGCCCTACTGGGCAATACCGCAGATACTACGGGTCTTCCCCTCCATGCTCAGGCGCAAGAAGGATTTCGACTTCTCCACCATGGACCCCGAGCCGGTGCTGGACCTGTGCGATATCAGCATCGCCGAGTATGCCCTGCGCCATGGGGGAAAGGGGGCGCTGGAGTACTTCTTTCAGCCGCTGTCGGTCTCGCTTACCCTTGGCGAGCCGGAGGAGATCGGCGCCGCCCACATCCTCGCCCTGCTCTTTGGCGTCTTCGGGTCGGGGCTGGTCGGTCTGGCCCGAGGCATCGGCTCGCTGATGCAGGCCATGTACGAGGCCAACGCCGAAGCCATCCGCCTCAACACTCCGGTGCGCCGTATCATCCTGGAAAATGGCCGGGCCAGGGGCGTGGAGATCGACGCCGGGACCGAGGAGGCCGACGCGGTGATCTGCGCCACCACTGCTTCTAACGCCATCCGCCTCACTCCCGGCTTGCCCGACGCCCTGCGAATCCCCCTGGAGAAGGTTACCTACAGCTCATGCGTCCACTTCATCTTCGCCCTGCGCAACCGGCTGCTGCCCGACGACTGGTACGGCGTGATCATTCCACGTTCCGAGGGAACCCTGCATGGCGGTTTTTCGGACGCCTCGTGTAAGTCCCCTTACTTCGCCCCCTTAAAAGGGGGCCTGGTGCACTCCTTCACCTACGGAAAGCGTTCTCCGGAGCTGGAGAAGCTGCCCGAGGAGGAGCTCAAGCGGATGATGATCCGTGAGCTGCAGACCATCGTTCCCGGGCGCATGCCCGACGAACCCTTCCACACCGTGACGGCCCGCTGGAAGGAAGCCATCTGCCTGGACCCGCCCGGCCAGGCTCAGGCCATCCACTTCATGCGGCGGGACCATTACCGTGAGGTGCCGGGGCTCTTCCTGGCGGGGGAGTACATGTACCTGGTCTCATGCGTGGAAGGGGCGCTGCGCTCGGGCGTCGAGGCCGCCTCCGCTGCGATTCAGGCCTAGGCCTTGTCGGCGAGTTTCATGTCATCCCTTTTCCAGGGCGCCTTGCGGGCAGGCCTCGGCGCAGCAGAAACAGAGGATGCACTTTTCCCGGTCCACCCGGGGCAGCTTGTCCCGCATGGAGATGGCTTTCACCGGGCAGGCCTTAACGCAAACCGCGCAGGCGTCACACCTTTCCGCAAGCACCTTGACCTCTCCCGATATGATGCCCACGGTCACCACCGACCTGCCCAGAAAGCGGGACGCCACGTTGGCCAGGGCGGTCCAGACCTTGAGGAAGAAGCCGCTGATTAAAAAGCGGTTGAGGTGCGGAGTGGCGGGCACGGTAAAATCAACCCGCACCGTCTCCACCTCCTCGCCCCGGACCTCGAAACCGTCAAGGCGTCCCAGCCCACGCTCGGCAGCGCGGCGAACATGATCAACCCGCCGGGGGTCCACTCCCATGATGCGCAGGCAGACCGAGTCCACCTCCACCGGATTGTCCCCCGCGATGATAAGTCCAAGGTGAAGAGGCCGGCCGTTGGCGGGACCGCCGGTACCCTCCATACAGTCTATGGCGTCAACCACCACAAGGTCCGTCCGGACCACGGTGTTGATGTCCACGATTCCGTCGTCCAGGCCGGCTACGTGGATGATGTGCTTCTCGCGCGCCGGCACCACGCCTTTGAGGTTCTTCAGCGCGCAGGTGACCGTCGTCTGCAAGTGGGTCTTGAGCACAGGGACGTTGATGACCCGGTCGGCCTCCAGCACCCGCTTTGCCACAACCTCCCGCTGTACCGCCACCCCGCCCGGTACCTTGATCTCCACGCAGTCATCGGTGTCGATATCCACCAGGGGGAAGCCGTACCTCGCCTCGAAGTCGCCGTAACCGGCTCTGGGGAAGACCCGCGACGACTTGAAGGGGTAGATGGGCGACTCCGCAACGGTGACCTCGCCGCCCGCCAACGCCGCCAGGCGGCAGACCTCCGCGGTGATCTCGGGATCGGTCACCGTCCCCGAGGCGCTGTCCTTTGCGGCGCAGATGTTCGGTTTGACCACGACCTTCTCGCCCGCCGCGACGAAGCGGCCAATGCCGCCCAGCAGCTCCAGGGCGTGCCCCACGCCGCTCGCGCCCTCCGCTTTCACGATGGCTACGGTCATCTCTACCTCCTCCCGCGACTCGGAAATAACCGATATTCATGCCTATGAAATCACTTGCTCCGGGAATAAATACCTTCATCAAGTCACTCTACGGGAAGCTCTTCAATTGGAAAAATATTCACTTATGATGAGAATGGGTGCTCGGTTATCGTGAGCGCGCACAACTAGGTCACGTCCACCTTGTTGCTGATGCGCGAAATGCAATCCTCGATGAAACGGGGGTTGTCGATGGAGATTCGCACGCCGTCCCGCCGGCACGCGTCCAGGCACCTGCCGCAACCCTTGCAGCCCTCCCCTACCACTGCGACGCCGTTCTTTATCTCGATAGCGTCGAAGATACACGCTTCAACGCACAACCCGCACCCGTTGCAATTCTCGGTTACCTCCACCTTCAATCCTTCCAGCTTCACCAGCAGGTCCTTTACTTCCTGGGATGCGCGCTTGAAGCTGGTGCCGAGGCAGCAGCAGGGGCAGCAATGGCAGATGGTCATGAGATGGGCGTGATCCTTCACCCCCAGCATGATGGCGTCTCCCTTGAAGCGCGCGAGGCAGGAGACGAGCCCCATCTCTGTGGCCTGGTGAAGGTGTTCAAGCGCCTCTTCCTTGGTTACGTGCCTGCCCACCTCGGGGTCGACGTCACGGGCGGCGGCACCGATAAAGGTGCACCCGAAATACGGATCGTAATCCTTGCACCCGTTTTCGCTGCGGCAGGGGCAGCGGTGCAGTATCATATGGTGGCACGCGTTCTCGATGAAGTGCTCGATGATGCTCGTGGGCAAGGCGCTGCTCTCCGGCAGCTCTACCTTCTCACTGATGGGTATGTAGGTGAGGGTTATGTGGTCAGCGTCCATGACTTTCTTGCCGATGGACCCGATTATCGGCCAATTGGTCATCTCGAAGGCCAGGTCCTTGTACTTATACAAGCTCAGTATCCTGTCGAAGCTCTTTTTGCTCCTTCCCATGGTGCTTCCTCCTTGGAACGTTTTCAGTACAATCCGATTAAGGAGGAGCGACGAGGCCGCCCCCTCACGGTTCACCGAGATTATTGCCCATGAAACCAATGGCTCCGGCGAACAATACCTTTATCAAGACCCCCTTTCACGGATTTCCCCCTTTCATAGTTCTTAAGAAGATGGTTGAGGGTTATTCATGCCAATAGAAACAGCCCGCTTCCTTTAATGACAATAATCTATTAAGCTAATATAGATTTGTCAATAGCAAATTCAAGCGAACAATTTTCAAAGCCACTCGGATTCGTTGATTAAGAAAGGGGTCGGAATGGACTTCAGGGACAAGGTGGTGGTGGTCACCGGGGCGGCCAGCGGCATCGGGCGTGAGATGGCACTTACCTTCGCCCGCCGCGGGGCGCGCCTGGCCATCGTGGACATCGACGAGCCGGGGCTCCAGGGGGTGCGGGACGAACTGGCGGGGATGGACACCGAGGTTCATGTCCACGTGGTGGATGTGTCCCGTGCTGACGAGGTCGAAGCCCTGTGCGAGAATGTCTACCGCGATATGGGCCGGGTGGACGTGCTCTGCAACAACGCAGGCGTGATCGCGATAGGGAACTTCGAGGACGCAGCCCTGGAGGACTTGGAATGGATGGTGGGGGTGAACCTGCGGGGGGTGATCCACGGCTGCCACTTCTTCTACCCGCGCATGGTCGCGCAGGGCGGGGGCGGGCACATCGTGAACACCGCCTCCGGAGCCGGTCTGGCTCCTCTCCCCTTCTGCGCCGCCTATTGCTGCACCAAGTACGCAGTGGTGGGCCTCTCCGAAACATTGCGGGCGGAGGCGGCCCTGCACGGCATCGGGGTCTCGGCCATATGCCCGGCTGTGGTCAGTACCAACTTCGCCCGAACCGCCAAGCTGGTTTCCGGGACCAACCGTTCCACTCCAGGGGAGATGCAGGAGTGGCTTGAACGCGTCTACGAGAGGATCAATTATACCCCCGACCGGGTGGCCGCAGTGGCGGTGAGGGCGGTGGAGAGGAACCGGGGCGTGGTGCCAGTCGGCTCCGTAACCTACTTGGGCGACTGGACCCACCGCATCAGCCGCCGGCTCAACGACGCCATGCTCGTACGTGTTGCAAAAATATTTCTGAAATGGCTTTGACACGATCAAGTCCGCCCAGGTATCCGTGAATTGTCCATGCATATCTACCTTGTACCAGGACTTACAGCAAGGAAGTGTTCCCGTGTGCTTACCCTAACTACAAATGTACATTAGCTATTGACATGTCTATATTAGCTTAATAGAATAATGTCATTAGAGAGATGGGGCTGTCTTGGTTGACATGAAATACCTGCGGCCATCTTCGTCGAAAATTATCGAAGGGGGTCTTGATGAAGATTCTGGTTACCGGAGCCGGTGGCTTCATAGGCAGGCACATAGTTGAGGAGTTCAGTAAACTCGGCCACGATGTGCGTGCCACCGATCTGCCGACGTGCGATCTGTCACAAGCCGCCTCTCTGGGCGCGGAGGTTGTACCCGGAGACCTTCTAAAAGCGGATGACGTGCGCGGCCTTCTGGATGGCGTGACCCATATCGTACACTGTGCAGCGACGTTCGATCTCGGGCTTCCGTTTGAGACCTGCCTCCGCGTCAACCTTGACGCTATATGTCTGTTGTGCGATGAAGCCGGGAAGCATGGCTTGCAGCAGTTTTTGCATTTAAGCACCGGGGGCGTCTATGGTGCTTCGGTCTCTACTCCGGTGCGGGAGGATCACCCCCACCATCCTCAGGATGCTTATTCACTGAGTAAGGAGGCTGGCGAGAGCGCGGTGGTGCATAAGTTGCGCGAATACGGCATCCCGCTGACGACCTTCCGTCCCACCGCTGTTTATGGTCCGTACAGCACCTACATCGCGGGAGCTTTCTTTGCAATCCCATCCATGCTGCGGTACTACGGCGTGAATAAGCTCCCATCGTTTAAAGGCGGCAAGTCGCTGACGCTAGTGCACGTAAAGGATATTTCAGGGGCGATCGCGTTCTGCCTCGATAATCCGGCCGCATATAATGAGGATTTTAATCTCGCGGAGGAAGAGCCGCTCCTAGCTGGAGAATTCCTCGACTTCCTCTATGGTCTCTTCGGTATCGATGTAGTCTTCCGGCTGCCATACTCGAGATTCATGATAGAGGGGTTGGCGAAGGCGGTACTGAAGCTTCCGTCACCGGTATCTTTCGGGCTGCTCAACCTCGTTCTCGAGAGGATGTGGAACAGGATCGTGGAGGAGGAAGGCCTGGTTAGAGCCCTGACTGCCCGCTTCGACCAGGATTTCATGTATTTCCTCCTGGGAGATCACTACCTGGACAACTCCAAGTTGAGAGGTATTGGCTACGTCTCGCGTTACCCGACGTGCCTCGAGGGCTTGGTGGAGACCGTCGAGTGGTACAAGCATGAGCGCTGGCTGCCCATACCGGCGAAAGGATAAGGATGAACCCTTAGAGGGGGCTTACCGGATAAAGGAGGTCGGTTAGCATGACGGTACCGTATGACCTGGTGACCAACACTTGGTTGGGAATGACTTTCTCTCTCGCGGCAATGGACAGACTCGAGGAAATGGATAATGGCGAGTCGGTGCTCGGCACCAAGCCCTACCTCCATGGACTGGCCTACGCAGCAACCGTGGGAATGGGGATCGCCGGCATCTGTTACAAGCTGGCCCCGGACTGGATGTGGATGTATTACACCGATCACGAGAAGGTACCACTCTTTATCGAGCTTTACACGTTCGGTCTGTATCCGGCCATGTACACGTTGGGATTTTTGCTGGCGCCGCAGTTGGAGAGGAAGAAGAAGGGGCTGGGCCGGGTAGCATGGGCGGCGAACCTGGCGGGAGTACTCGGTCTTATGCTGGCCACGAGGAAACGGGTTATAAAGGTGGGCACGACCGAGGAATACGAGAACGGCAACGCCCGCAGTATAATCAGGTCGCCCCTGGCGCCGATACTGGCAGTCGGGATGCCTTCAGCCGTCCCTGCGCTCTATTACTTCGCGAAGAAAGCCGCACAGTAGCCGGCCGGTTTCGTCAACGCTCTTAGACAACACTTCCAAGCAAGGAGTGATTCCGCATAGTCGACAGAACTGACGGGGAGCGCATCTGGCACAAGTCCTACGCACCGGGCGTTAAGCCCCACCTCCAATACGAGCAGTTGACCATATTGCAGGCCCTGATCAGGGCCCGTCTCTGGTATGAGAATTTCTAGATACTGGTTCCCTTTGAACGGTAGCCTTTGAACGAAGTTTAACATCATCGGACTGTGTCCATTTTGGGCCTATTTCACCGCTAAGTATCGCGAAATATCGTTAAGAGAAAATAGTAATATTTATAAGATTGCAGGTTATTAACTTGCAGAAATACCAGGTATTACCATATTATCGGGAGGGAGTACTTGAAAACCATTAGCCGGCAACGGCTCGCGGGTTCGAATCCCGCCCCCTCCGCCACTTTAATGACTGTGTAAAGAACCTTACAGATTTGAGAAGACTTTTGGCGGGAGACCATCCTTTTCTAAGCTTTTTTTAAGATCGTGGGATTCCAGGGTGTCGGTGATTATCCATTGTCGTTTTATGTCGCAGCCGACGATAGCGAAGATGAACGAGAGATAGTTCATGATCTGTTCGGCGGGGTAGGTGATGGGACTGTTCTGCGTGACGACCAAATAGAGGTGTTTGCCTCCGGGAAGTCGTATGGATGGCATGCCGTAGTCCTCCCCCGGGTGCTCCTCCTTAAACTCGCGCATAGCCTCGTACATTGTCTTGCCCTTCTTCCCCAACCCCTCAACGTGCGAGATGAGTGAAACGCTCCTCTCGATGAAGATCCTGGCCCAGGCCGATTCCCTGAGCACGTAGACGGGGGTACCGAAAACCAGGGCATCGGCTTCCCACAACGCATCATGTATCTTCTGCCAGTCGTCTTTGACCACACACCTGCCTTTCACCTCACATGCATAACACGACTTGCAAGGGGAGATATCCATCTTGCAGATATCAAAGTGGGTGATCTCTCCATCGGCGCCAGCGATGGCTTCCGCCAGCACTTTGCAGGCATAAGCAGTATTTCCGTTCTTACGGGAGCTGGTGTTGATGCTTAGAACTTTCATGTTCAGGTCGATCCCCTTTCCCCGGACGTTCGTAGTCGGAATCCTCTGCATCGTCAGCGATCGTCATACTAACAGCATCCTCTCAGCCGAATTCGCGCACGGCTTCGATCATGGCGGCAAGGTTTTCCAGTGGGGTTTCGGGGGAGATGTCACATCCAGGCGCGCATATGAAACATGGAACATGGCTCATCCTGGAACAGAGCTCCACAACCTCCCGCCGTATCTTCTCTGTGGACCCCTCCTCCAGTACCGCGATGGGGTCGATGTTGCCGACGATGATGACGTCCTCGGGTATCCTCGGGACCAGGGAGGGCAGGTCTCCCTTGTCCACGCTGATGGCGTCACACCCGGTGCGGACCATGAGCTCGATCAGGTGGTTGGCGTTGCCACATATATGCAGGATGGTCGGCAAAGGGCAGGCGTCGATGACCTCCTTGACGTATTTCCCCATGAACTCCCAGGCGTGTTTCCTGGACAGCATGCTCCCGGTAGGCTCGCCGATCAGAACGGCGTCTGCACCCGCCGCCCCGTAGGCCAGAGCTACTGTCTTGCACACCTCGGTCGAATATTCCAACAGTCTTGCCACGTATTCGGGATTGGTGATGATGCTCGAGGCCACGTTCTCCGCCCCGCCCAGCTCGCATGCGATAGTCAGAGGGCCGCCAACCGCGCACCCGCAGGTTATGCCGTACCTGGAGCTGATGAGCCGGATAGCCTCCACCATCTGGGGCAGGCGGCCGTCCCGGTTGGGATCGGGGATCGCGAGCTTCTCCAGTTCCTCGAGGGAGGGCGCGGGATGGGTGATGACGCAGGGGAACCCGATCCCGGGGTATGCGACCTCGCAGCCGCAGGCCTCTGGCTCGATGGAACCGTCGACGATCCCCAGCAGCATATCCGATTTGAACATCCTGACCATCTCGTTGACGGTGTTGAAATTCACCTGGGCGTCCTTGGTGGCTTGCTCGAAAGTCCTCCCCAGGTGCTTGTTCACCGGGGCGGCGCAGGGCACGCTGACGATGGGTCTCCCACCCAACCTCACGACGTATCTCATGGGTATCCTGCGCACGAGTGTTCTCTTGATGGTACACATGATATGGCTGTTCTCCCTGGTTCCGGCCCAGTAAAAAATGTCAGCAGGGGCGGGAAGCGCACCCTTTAAGGCTTGGACCGGCGGAGACGAGACTACAGCCCGCGCCGCTGCTTCCGCTCGTATGTGGGCGTCGAACAGAAGCCTCTTTCCACCCAGGTATGCAGAGGCGAGGGCCGGCGCTAGCAAGGCCGCGACCCTCGCCGCTACTCTGCGCGCGGCCGGCTTGTCCAGCAAGCTGGAGAAGAAAGTGGACGGGAACGGCTGGGAGCTGAGGGCAAGCCCCGTCTTCTCCCCGGAGGGGATCTCGTCAATGAATATCCTCTTCTCTCCGGACTTCAGGTTGTCGACGACTCCATCTGCCATCACCCCTATGATATGCCAGGCCCTCTCGTCGTGCATGTCCTGCAGGGATTCTTCTCCCGCGGCCATGCGCACCAGCTCGAAGACATGGTGGATGGGTAGGCTTGAGCCGCTCAGCACCCTGGCTACGCAGAGAGCCCACAGGCAGCCGGTGCAGTAGACCACCAGGCCGTCGGCCCCCGTGGCCTCCGCCTCCTTCAACCTGGCCACCATCTGGGCAAGCATGTCGGTGAGGCTAAAGGTGCGCGAACCTCCGCCCAGGCCGCAGCAGACCGCCCTCTCCCGCGTCCGCTCCATTTCCACAAGTCCGCCGCCCAGAAGGGAGACGAGCTCCCTCACTACGTCCATCATGGGTCGGAAGTCACGTGACATGCAGTTGTCGTGCACGGTAAGTCTCTTCCCCAGATGCTTAGTCGCTACGATCTTCCCGTCGGCTATACGCTGCTTCAGCCACTCGGAGATATGGGTGACCTCGAGATCCATCCTGAGCCCAAAGAGGTCATGCTTCATGAGCATATCGTAGCCGTCGGTCTCGCAGACCACCCTCTTCACCCCCAGCTTCACGAGGGCCTTTATGGTGAAGCCTAGGGCCTGGCCGGCGGGGTCGATGTACCCCGGCACGGCGTAGAAAGCCCCGGCGTCCAGTCTCTCACCGCAGGCAACAGACAGATCCTCGAGGAGCCTTGAGTCGTAGAGGTAGGGCATGAGCATTGAGTTGTTGCCGGGAAAGAAAACCTCATCACCCCCCACCGGGGCAGTCCATTTTCTAAGCACTTCCTGCTCGCGCTCGCATAGCCTACCCATGATAGCGGTGAAAATATTGGGGGGGAAGTGGGGAGCGAGCATCCCGAATATGCTGCTTATCCCTCGGCCTTCATAGTGATAATTGCGCAGGGCGCTCACTAGCCCCCAGGGGTTGCATCCGTTGGGACATAAGGCGTTGCATACCCGGCAGGAGGTACACCGGGCCAGGACGTACCTGGGCCTCCCCTTGATGGCCAGGTCGATCTCTTTTCTGGCTATCCGCAGTGGAAGACCCATCTCCGGACACTCTGAAAAGCAGATGCCGCAGAGGTCGCAAGCCTCGCGGTTGAAGAAAACCTCCAGGTCCAGGGGTCTGGTTTTCATTGGATTCCATCCATTGATGAAGTCATCATCTCATATTGTTCCATTGGCTCTTTCAACCAGTGCCTCGATGTTCTCGAAGGGTGTGTCCAGAGGCAGGTCGCAGCCCGAACTGAATATGAAGTTGTCCCAGCAGCCCATGGCCGAACGCAGGGCGTCCACCTCCGCTCTCACTGCCTCAGGGCCCTTCTCCAGCATCACCTCGACGGGGGCGATGTTGCCTATGAGGAAGAGGTCGGAAGGAACTGCTTCGGCCACCGCGGCCATGTCTATCGGGCTGTCCAGAGAAAGACCTTCTACACCCGTCCTGATCATTTCCGGGATGATATGGGTCGATTCTCCACAGACATGCAGGATGGGGGAGGCTCCGCCCCTGCGTATCAACTCGGCGAGTTCACATATGTAGGGAAAAGAGTATCGCTCGAATGATGCGGGAGAAAGAATCACCGGGGTGGGCTCCAGTATGATCACGAGATCTGCGCCTGCCTCACACAGAGCATAAGCATAGTCCTTGATCACCACGGTTGTGAATGAGAGTAGGCCCTCCACAAAAGCCCTGTCCCGGATGGTAGAGGTGGCCAGGTGTTCGGCCCCAGCCATCTCTCCCGCCAGGGTGAAAGGCCCGATGACATAGGCGCCCACCGGGATGTCCAGCCTTTCCTTCAGCATCGATACGGCAGCCGCAAACGACGGCATCCTGCCGTCTCGCGATGGGTCGGGCCTGTTCAGGGAGTTAATGGATGCGATGGACTTGATGGGATGCAGCGAGGTGCTGGGGGGCCTGTCCTCGGGCATGGTCACGGGGATGCCTGCGGCCTCAGCCTCCACCGTCAAGTCCATGAGGGCGAAGACCGCATCGGGCATAAACTTCTCAGCCAGCGCCTCTATCGTGCTCACGTGGGCCGCGGCATCATTGAGGGCCTCCCTTACTGAAAACCCGTTCAACCGCACTCCCGGATATCCCATCAGGGGCACGACGGGCACCCTGCCCAGGGAGGCGGCCCAGTTCAGCAACCTCATGAGCAGAGCTCCCTCGCGACTTTCACAGCCTCGTTGGCATCCTCGCAGTAGACGTCTGCCCCTATGCGCCGGGCAAACTCAGGGGTTATGGCAGCTCCTCCCACGATCACCTTGATCCGCTCCCTGATCCCCGCCTCCAGGAGCATATCGATGGTGTCCTGCATGCTGCGCATGGCCGTGGTGAGAAGGGAGGACATGCCCAGGATATCGGCGTCTATCTCCTCAACCGCCGCAACGAAGGCCTCGGAACTCACGTCCACTCCCAGGTTGTTCACCTGGAAACCGGCGCCCTGCAGCATCATGGCCACGATGTTCTTTCCGATCTCGTGCAGGTCCCCTTTGACCGTACCGATGACCACCTTGCCGGTCGGCCTCTCATCGCTCTGGGCCAGCAAAGGTTCCACCAGGGCCAGGGAGGCCTGCATGGCATGGGCTGCCACCAGCACCTCCGGTACGAAATACTCCTGCTCTTCGAACTTCTCCCCCACCACCTGCATGGCCGGTATCATGTACTTATCCATGATCTCCTTGGGGGAAACAGCGTCGTCCAGGAGGGCCCGGGTGATATCCGGTGTATCGTCTATCCGGCCCTCGATGATGGCCTCCATGAGTTCTTCGCCCAGCATTTGCGACCCCCTTGTCTCTTTACTCTACATACCTGCCTTGCTTCGACTGTTATACGTTCCCTGGCGGAGCATCAGGCATGGATACCTTTTTCTGCGCCCTTTCTTCCGCCCACTGCAGGATCCTATAGCCCGAATCTTCATGCCGCTTGTAAAGGTAGAGCCACCATATGAGGCGAAACAGCGGGTTAAACGTTTTCATAGCGAACCTTATATTCAAACAGCAAGTATCGGATTCTAAAGGATCAATGGATATATACCAGCTACCCTTGACCGGCCCGGTCAGAAAAAGGAGATCGGCGCCGCGGTCCTCTACAACCTCCTGGGCATAGACCTTTGTGTGCACGCCGCGTCCGGGGGAGAAGTCATAGAGGTTTCCCCGTTCCAGTTGGGGCCAGTTGCTCGATACCTTCAATCCCAGCTCCTCGAAGAGGGCGAACAGATTGGCGTGATCCCTGAAAAGCCCGAACACGGTAGATGCCGGCGTCGCTATCTTCCTTGATATGGTCTGATTATCAAGGGTGGTGTATCGTTTCCATAATCCGCTGATGATGATCACCGCCTAGCTCTTCACGAAGAAGATGGATTCATCGATGACGAACTCTATCTCCCGGAAGAGGAAGCTGAGGGCCGGACGCGATATCTCGTCCGGCGTCATTATACCCAGGTCCGTGAGGTAATATATGTGGCTGACCTTGGCCCGGGCAGGAATAGGTCTGATTGCCTTGAACCGTTGGTCGGGCATGGTGAGTACTCCCTCCCGCGGCCAGGGAAAGAGGAAAGGCGCGGCATTGAACAGGGCCGGCCGTATCAGCAGCCATCCCAGGAGAGCTCGCGGGAAGCCTCCCATGGCTGATATGGCCTCGAACTCGATCTGCAGCGGATGATCGCTCTGGTTCTCCACCTTCAGATAGCCCACGCCGATTTCCGCAGTCGGATTTTGCAGCAACTTGGGCCAGCCCGCCTGTTCGATCCCCAGGCGCGTGGCCTCGGGATGGTTGAGTTCCATGCGGTAGGCGTGCAGTCCCACCATGCCGTTGACGTTGACGGGCGAGAAATAGCATATCTCGTTGAAGGGCCTGTCCACCACAGGCTTGTAGCCGTCGGCGCGGCCAACGTAATGGAAATGCATGATGATCACCCCAACCACCGAACGGCCCATGACGTTCAACGGCCGGTAACCCGGAGGCAGGTGCGCCTCCAGCCGCTGGGGTTGCATGAGGTAGAGGACTGCAGCCGCCGCCCTGGACTTGAAGATATAAGGAGGGGGATAGGTGGCCTGCAGGGGCTCGGCCAAGGGGATCGGGCTTATGCCGTACCCCGGCGGCGGGCATGGCTTTCCGCCCAATACCTTTACACTCAAAGCTGGATCCACATCTCTTAACAACATGGCGATGGCTCCCTCGCTGTATCCTCTTCATCACGTCATCTTCGCCGTCCGCAAGCCGGTTTCCCCGTCGGCAACGCCATATACTTCTTGCCTATCTATCGGTTGATGCAGCCACGTGAACCGGATATAGATCGCATTAAGAATGACAGTTCATTCATTGTAGTATCAGATAATCTTGCTGTCAAGATAACGGTATATCTTGAATACATGGTCATAAATACAGTAATGAATGTACATAGGGACCAGGTTTTTCAGCGAACTTACCGGCGAATGCTGCTAAGCGAATATCAATATATAATATAATATATATGATTTTAGCAATAATAAGGGTGGTTTTACGGCGGAGGGTCATTCCTTGATGAGAATGCCGTTCAAAAGCGCGTCTGCGATATTGTCGACAAGGGTCTCCGGTGAATATCTGTTATCCTGGGATATCAGGTATCCCATCATGAGGATCATCCCGAAGAGCTCATATGAAGCGGCCTTGGAGTCAATATCCCTGATAAGGCCCTTGTGTATGGCGTCATCAAGATCCTCGATCATTGCGCCGGTGTACTTGGCAATCAGGGTTGCGGCCTTGCTGGAGAAGTCAGCGTCCTCACCAACAGCCTCCCCCTCCAGGATGAACATGATGTCCTTGATCTGGTTGTAGTTGCCGAGGAAAGCCAGACCTTTTTTTCTTATCCTTGCGATGGGGTTATCCTCGATCTCGTTGATGCGGTCCATCTTCTCCAGTACGATGTCAATGATGCCATCCACCGCGGCCAGGAGCAGGTTCTTTTTGCCGGGGAAGTAGTTATAGATCGTGCCGACGCCGCAGCCGATCCTCTCCGCGATATCGCTGATCTTGGTCTCGTGGTATCCCTTCTGGGAGAAGGACAGTATCGCTGCATCGACTATCTCCGCGCGCCGGCCTTCTGCCTTTCTCTCCGCCTTAGCCGGGAATCCACCATCGGGAACATCTTGCCTTCCAGATTTTAGCGCATCTTCCCTTTCCAGGATTTCTTTAACCGCCTCCAGCCTCAGGTACCTCGACTTGAGTTCCACAATACGGGATATGAGGCGCGCGTACTCCTCGGAAAAAATGCGCGTACCTCCCTTGGTCCGGGGTGGCGGGGGTATGAGCCCGACCCGCTCGTAGTTGTTTATCATCGCCGGCGTACAGCGCTCCCCGGTCCTCTCTTCTACAGACCTGCAGATTTCCTTCAGCTTCATTCGCTTATCCTCCAAGAGATATAAGATATCCCATCTGGTATTCTACCAATCAAGTATCCCCACCTACGCTAATTCTTTCACTTCGGGATCCCGCTTGCATACCGCCACTCGGAATGTGCGCTATCATTATATAATATATAATATTACATATTATAAAATCAACATAGATCGCTCTTCAGCACCTCGATACCTTCATTTATAGGAGTAGGATTCGAGGAAT